>PFQB01000128.1 GCA_002793355.1 Candidatus Dojkabacteria bacterium CG_4_10_14_0_2_um_filter_Dojkabacteria_WS6_41_15 | reverse complement strand
CGGTAGCATGAGAACATGAACAATTTCATGTTTGAACTACCGGGGGTCGAGGAGCGTGATGTTTTGGAGCGTAGAGAACAAAACTTCCGCGAGGTGACCGAATCCCTTCTTTTCTGTTTCAGTAATGAACTAATTGCTGAAAGACCGGATTTTTTATTATCCTACTTTTTTTTTGTTGTTTGGTGAAAAGTACGGACACAGTATCGCACCCCGTCAATTATCAAACCATAAAATCCAAACCCTAAAACACCTCCGAGAATAATGATAAGACCGTTATTTGTACCCAAAATTATGTTCCGCATCGGAATTACTAATGGTGAGTTATAGCTGGCGATAAAGGCTAGTAGAGAATATGTGCCTAGTAAGTTACCACCGGGTGTTGATTGTTGGCAGAATAACGGCATAAATCCGGTGCAGTTGTAGCTTCTCATTGGAACATTCGCAAAGATTTCTAACCTTGAGTAAACGTACAGCAGCCCCCATATTATTGTGAAGAAGATTGGTATTGCCATGGTAAATGCAAAATTCCTCATAAAATGTTTTTGGTTGGCTGAAAGAAACACTTGTATTATACTTCTACCTCAATTTATTTTTCGCTGTTGACAAACACTTCTACTCTTGTATCCATGTCTGGATTGTTTGGATCTAAGACGTAAACATGTGTCAGCTTAATGCAATAGATACGGTTATTAATTAACCCAGTAACACTTTTAACGTTAAGCTTTATCCGCTTTAAGTCGTCGACATCTGGATGCTTCTTTTTATAGATAACGGTTAATCCCTGCAAAGCCTCGGCCAATCCTACTTCATGCGCTATTCCCGTTGCTTGTAGCCCTTGTGCCGTAAATGCCTTATCTTCGGAGTTAAATATACAGAATGAGACATTGGGATTCTTGTAGAGATTTTTCGAATGCAGGGTGTCCTTACGAGAAACGAAATAAAAATTGAATTTTTCGTCGACAGCGAAATACAAAGGTGTGGCCCACGGATTCGTGCCGTCGGTGGTCGAGAGCGATAAATAATCAGCCTTAGCAATCAATTCCTTCGTAACTTCTTTCAGTTCCATATACGCTATTATAATAGAATTCCAAAAACATTGTCTAGCACCTATTCGTACCTGCACAAATTATGCTAAAGTACCAATTACTACATAATGCGAGCCAACAGCAGATGGATATTCTTGAACGTCACAGAAAAACTTGGAATGAAAAGCCATTAATCAGAAAGATTTATGGAAAGTGGTACCTCATGATTCTTGCATCTTTAACAAAAATTGCCGGAGGTACTGTTGAGATAGGTGCCGGAACGGGCAACTTCAAGGAGTTTTATCCAAGCGTGATTACTTCAGATATTGATGCAAAACCCTGGCTCGATATGAGTTTTGATGCCCATCACATGCCGTTTAAAGACTCTACCTTGTCAAATATCGTTATGATTGATGTGCTTCACCATCTTTCCGATCCAGTAAGTTTTTTGCATGAAGCCTACCAAAAGCTGAAAACCGGTGGTCGACTGATTATGCTCGAACCCTATCCTTCAACCTTCTCAAAAATAATTTACAAAAAATTTCACCCAGAACCCTTCATTTTTGATATCGATTACTATTCAACAAAAACGGTCACTACAGATAAAACTCCTTGGGACTCAAATCAAGCAATCCCTTACTTGCTATTTTTCAAGCAATTCAATCAGTTTACCCATCTTTTTGGCAAGAAATTTTCTGTTCAAGAAAGGGACGTATTCAGCTTTTTAACCTATCCCCTTTCGGGTGGATTCGAGAACAAACAGCTGTATCCAGATTTCGCATATCCAATATTGGAATTCGCAGAACGAATGCTATTGCCATTCCGGAAACTTCTCGCTTTTCGCTGCTATATTGTGTTAGAAAAGCTTTAGGTTTGACACTGGAAGTCCTTGCAATTTTTACATTCCTGATAGAAACGCTATACTCTAACCATGTCTAATTACGCCCACTATGAAATAAAGTTCTCTAAGATGTTGAAAATATCATCGCACTTACTCAAAACACCCCCGATAATGAAATCTTTCAAGTCGCCTCCGAGTTTATCAACAGAAAATTAGTATCGTTTCGCACTGCTTGATATAATTACCTCATGAACATCGTTTTCATACGGCACTCAAAGACAATTCTTGACAAAGTTCATCCCAATCTTGTGTGGAATCTTTCTGAAGAAGGAGTAGAACTCGCCGGAAAGCTTGCACAAATTGACGCAATAAAAAATATTGAAGTGCTGTACACGAGCGATCAAACAAAAGCACTTCATACGACTCTTCTTCTTGCCAAAGAGTCATTCATTCCTATTCGCGTTGTTCCGGAGCTTACGGAAACTACCTCATTAACAAATGGGTTTTTTGAAAATTACGAGGTCCGAATGCTCCAATGGTACACCGAACTGGGACACAGAATAAATAATGGAGAGACAAGGGAGGAATCCTTGATAAGATTTTCATCTGCTGTAGAGAAAATAGTTTCGTCAAATTCTGACAAAGGCACTATTGGTATTGTAAGCCATGGTAACGTACTTTCGTTATATATAGGCCAATTTGATGAACGCAGAGCACTCGGTATTCACGGTTCTCTCAAGATGCCTGATTATGCAATACTCGATTGGGATAGCAAGAAATTACTTAAACAATTCGGAGAATAATGATAAAAGGAATCTGTTTCGATTTGGATGGCGTGTACTTTACAAAGGCAGGAGTATCGTGGTTTGTGCAAAAACTAACCGAAGAATGCGGTGATAAGCAGAAAGTCATTGACGCCGTTATTTACGGTCCTGATATCTCGGCTTATAGGAAAGGTGAACTCACCGAAGAAGCTTTTTGGGAAACAGTAAATCAACGTCTTGGCATTAAACACTCGGTGTCAGAATACGCGGATATGCTTGTGTCTCATTACGAAATAGACGAAAATATTCACAAAATTCTATTAAAGACCAAGCGTTTGGGTTATATGCCCTTGATTTGTTCTAACAATTACCAGACTCGTGTCAACGCCTTACAAAAGAAATTTCACTTTCTCGACAATTTCGCAGCAGCAGTTTTTTCATACGAAGTTGGAGCAATGAAGCCAGATATTAAGATTTTTCAAGCATTAATAGATAAAAGCGGATTAAAACCTAAAGAAATTGTATATGCTGATGACATGGAAATTGCACTCAGTGGAGCAAGGGCGTTAGGCATTAATGCTGCCTTATTTACGACATTTGAGAATTACTGCCAGTACTTGATTTCCTTGGGGGTCCCGCTGTGACCATTGGTACTCCATTAGAAGCGCCAAGAAATGATCGTTTACTCCATCTTGAAAGTCGCAACTTATCAACAGAAAAAGGGGGACGAAACCAGGAAGCTCCACAGGCTCTTATGAAAAAGTTGCATTTACTTGATATAGAGCGAGAAGCTAACAAACGAGGGCCTTGGGGTTTGATTGAGATTGAGCTTCCCACAAAGGATTCAACAGAAATTAATACCCGACGGGCGATTTGTATTTTGACCGCAGTTCCCCCGACCAATCCGAACGAAACCTACGGGGAATTACTAGAGAGAGTTTTTGGGCATTCACAATTGCAACTTTGCAATGCAAAAGCATCCTACCTATATGCTAAATTGGATCAACGTGTAAACCCCAATTATGTGCTATGCCGTCTTCACGACATAAGTACAGGAAGGCTTCATACACTATCCGATTCATTTATTTTGATTAATAAAGACACAGGTGTCGTGCAAAATCGAGAACATTTACTTATAGACGCCTATGATGTTAACCCCAAAGGTCAGCCCGTTGATTCGGATGAGACTATATTCCCTCCTTTGCACATAGTCTGCACACCACCGTATCCAACCAAGGTCATTGCAGTGACTAAACTGCCCATTGTTTTTTTCGACCAGACAAAAATTACACGAGCTTTTCCAATGAACAAACGTGATTCTGTACCTATAGCGCAACCCATCAAAATATGCCTTATTCCAGAGGATGACACTTCGCGAAAAAGTGAAAATGGTAAGCAGTTATATTTAGATGCCTGTGCTGCAGCATATCGGGTACTGAGAAAGTGAAACCTACAACCTTACCTTCATTTTGCTAGCCCTAAATGATACATACGTCCCGACCATAAACAATAATCCAACAAATCCCAATGAGCCTTGAACACTACCGACTGTTTGTATATACCCAAATATCCAAAGCATCATCGTTGCCAAGACGCTGCCGAACAACGCAACAATCGACATTACTGTTGCACGATCTCTAGACTCTATACCGTCATTGAGCTCTTCTTCAATCGATGAATCCATAAGTTCTGTCCCAAGATTAATGACCAATAACGCCAGCACTACGATTAAAGGGTGGAACCAGAGCATCGGAACAAGAAATCCAATGGCGACGAGAGGCATATACGTAACAATGTTCTTCATCGCATTCTTACTCATCATGGGCAGGCTAACTCCTGAAAGCACACCCTTAATAAAATAGATGATTGCTGTGGTCACCCCCATTAATGCGAAAGAAAAACCCAGTTTTTCGAACACCGAAGGATAAAACCACTTAAGATTAACCTGAGTTGCATCGTTAATTGCAAATATCACCGCCATAATAAAAACCGCAGGAGTTTTCAGAATGTACGTAAGCGAAGCCCAAGAGTGTTTCAGATACGTGGTTTCCTGAAGTTTTTTCGCATTGAGGGAAACAGCAGGTTCAATGGACATGTAGGTTGCAATACCTCCTAGTGCCATAACCGGAAACGGGAGAACCATTGTCCATTCAATATGTCCCCACTGTGCCAGCAATCCGCCAATCAGTAAGCAGAGCGATGAAAATACAAGCATGAAGGCCTTTGTCTTTGTCATAATTATTTTGTATTCCGATGTACGCTTTAATTCGACCAACGTATCATATAAAAGCGCTTGTTGGGCTCCAGACATAAGAGCCTTACCAACCGCTTTTACGACAAATATAAGGAAAACCAACCAAAACGCATTTGCCCATGGAAGAAATACAAAAGGTAGGGCTGTTAAAAAGTACCCAAGTGCAACGGAAAACTTTCGTGAGATTCTATCTGCTACAACACCCGTTGGTACTTCTAAGAATATGAGTGCAGCTTCCTGGACACTCATTAAAAAGAACGCTTCTATTGGCGAAAACCCTTTGTTTTGCACAAGATAAATATATATTACGGGCATCCAGAACATAGGAAGCCAAAATAACCTAGCGATATAAAAGTAAGTAATATTCTTTTCTAGCGGATTCTTGAACATGCCCGATTTTACAACAAATTGAAAATTTGGGATAATCTTCTATAATCATGAAACCTTTTCTTACCGTCCTCATTCAAGGGTACGCGCATACAGATAGCGCAGGTATTACCTACGCTTCGCCTACAACAACCCTACTTCAGTCCGAAGGCAAGAACTTTCTGGTAGACCCGGGCTGTAACAGCACATTGCTCCTAGAACAACTAACCAACCTTCACCTACAACCAACAGATATTGCCGCCATCTTTCTCTCTCATTATCACCCAGACCATTTTTTGAATATTCGTTTATTTCCCAAAACGCCAATTTATGATGGCAGTACGGAATGGAAACGAGATGCGGAAATACCATTCCTGGATTACTGGCTATTTCCAGAATTCAAAATAATGGCAACTCCGGGACATGCAACCGAGCAGTATTCACTTTTAGTTGATACTGAGAACCTTGGCCTTGTTTGTATCGCACAAGATGTTTTCTGGTGGGAAGACGGAACACAAAAATCTGACACCGTTGACGATCTGCTCGCTGGCAAAGATCCATTTGCAAATGATGAGGTGGCGCTGCTCGAATCAAGAAAACTAGTCCTTAATTCCGGCGCTCAGTGGATTATCCCAGGACATGGAAAGATGTTTAGAAATCCCCTGGTTGGCTCATAACCTCTTTTACTTAGTCTTTTTGCTCGTTTATTCCGCTGATCCATTCCTTTCGTGACCGAAGCGAAGAGAGAGGCACCTTATCTTCAAACCCAAGCTTTCGCAAAACCATACGGGTCGTTTCATTCTTTGCTAAGACATAGGTTTTTCCTTCAAGAATACTTGGAACTGTAACAAAGGCATACTCCTGCCTAAGATTCGCAAGAAAATCGGTTAAGTTCTGTTCATTCGAATCAAAAAATGCCTTCCCATTCCATAACTCAAGTTGCCCGATTGCCCATTCTTTGCCATTTATTTCGGTGATTTTCAGATCATTCTTTAGGGAATTAATCGGATCAAGTAAAATGTTTTTTTGCATGGCCTCGAAATATATTTCTTGCCAATTCGACGGAAAGTCAACCAGTGGTGCCAACAACTCTAGGGCATGAATATCCCGAGGTGTAGTATTTGACGATTTAAGGTTCAAGGAATTTGCAAAAATTGCGGTATACAACAGTTTCTGACTAGACATATCGAGATCTTTGAGCAGATTCTTGTTACAGGCTTCCTCTACTACCAAGGTTGCACATGCCCCAATTTTCTCTATCTTCGCCCTTTCTCCAATCCGTTCTCGCCACTCAAGCTCGTAACCAAAATGATGGTCAAATACCTCAACAACCTTGTCTAATATTACAAATCCTGCGAAGGTCTTTATTTCTGAAATGTCTTGCATGACAAATACATCTTCGGACGTCGATATAAGCGTGGTGTCATACATCGCTGGCATAGCCTTAACTTGGGGGATAACTGACTCATTCAGAATACCAGGTAACACTGCAATGGCATCTTTCCCTTCTTTCCGAAGTAAATCTGCGTAGGCAATACAGCATGCATACCCGTCGATATCCGTGAATCTATTTGCCGTTGTGACAATGTATCGCATCAGCCAATGCTCCCACCAATATTAAAAGCTCTAAATGGATTCCCCGTATATATTCTGATGTTCGAGTGCTCTAGATTAGACATTCCTTCAGGTTGCACATACATACGCTTCTTTAACTCGCCACCTTCGACGGTTATTGCTTCATCCTGATTAGGTGTTTGGCTACCGGGAATATACTCTAACGTTCCAGCAACATCCTCCGTTCTTTTTTTGCGCTTGAAGAAATCGAATAAACCCATAATTAAAGTATAAAGAGTAAAGTATAAAGTGTAAAGCGAGAAAGATAAAATATAAAGTATAAAGCGTAAAAGACAAATGCATTCCCAGTAAGATTCTTTAACCTTTACGCTTTAATTCTTACTTCACCACTTCCCCTTCTACCGGCCCTTCCTTCTTTTCATCGGTTGGCTCGGCGGTTGGTTCGGTTGGTTCCGTAGGTGCGGCTTGGTCTGTTGGCGCTTCTGGCGTTGTTGCACCTGCTTTGTAGGCTTTCTCGCCAATCTCTTGCAAGGTCTTGCTGAGCTCTTCTGCTTTTGCCTTAAGCTCATCCTTGTCGGTTTGTGCAACATCCTTAGAAAGCAGTTCGCGAACGACTTTTACCTTCTCTTCGATACTTTTTTTGTCGTCTTCGGAAACCTTATCCTTAAGATCATTCATCGTTTTCTCGGCAATAAAGGTCAGAGAGTCGGCGTTGTTCCGAACTTCAGCAACTTCTTTTCGCTGTTTATCTTCGTCTGCGTGTTTTTCGGCCTCTTCGACTAGGTTCTTTACTTCGTCATCGGAAAGTCCGGTAGATGCAGTAATAGTAACCTTTTGCTCTTTGTTTGTTGCAGTATCCTTTGCACTCACATTCAAGATTCCGTTCGCATCGATTTTGTATACGATCTCGATTTGTGGGACACCTCGTGGAGCTGGCGGAATACCATCAAGAATAAAGCGCGCTAACGTTTTGTTATCTGGCGCCATAGGGCGTTCACCTTGCAACACGTGGACTTCGGCCGAGGGCTGATTGTCCGAGGCCGTGGTAAAGGTTTGCTTTTTCTCGGTAGGGATTGTCGTATTTCGCGGAATCAATACGGTCATGACATTGCCCATAGTTTCAATACCAAGTGACAATGGCGTAACATCAAGTAGCGTAATGTCCGTCACTTCTCCCTTCAAAACACCAGCCTGAACCGCCGCACCAAGGGCTACAACTTCGTCTGGATTAACGTCTTGTTTTGGCTCTTTTCCAAAGATCTTCGTTACTTTTTCTCGGACTGCGGGCATTCTAGACATACCACCAACCAAGATTACCTCGTCGATATCTGAAATTGATAGCTTTGCGTCTGCTAATGCTTTCTTGCATGGTGCTTCTACGCCTTCGATAAGCTCATGGGTTAGTTTCTCTAGCTCTGAACGCGTAATCTTTCGCATCAAATGGCGCGGACCTTCTTTTGTAGCAGTAATATACGGAATGTTTATATTCGTTTCTTGCGCCTGAGAAAGCTCGATCTTTGCCTTTTCCGCTGCTTCCTTTAAGCGTTGTAACGCGGAACTATCGGTTTGGAGATCAATTCCTTCTTTGTCTTTGAATTCTTTGGCTAACATATCGATCAACATTTGATCCCAATCATCACCACCAAGGTGTGTATTTCCGTTCGTAGAAAGAACTTCAAAAACGCCATCCCCGACTTCAAGGATAGAAACGTCGAATGTTCCACCACCAAGGTCAAAGACAACGATTTTACCGCCCTTTTTGTTATCAACACCATAGGCTAATGCCGCAGCTGTTGGCTCGTTCACAATTCTGAGGACGTTAAGACCAGCAATTTTACCAGCGTCTTTCGTTGCTTGCCTTTGAGAATCATCAAAGTATGCGGGTACCGTAATAACTGCTTCGGTAATTTTTTCACCAAAGTAGCTTTCTGCGTCTTGTTTCATTTTTTGCAGGACGAGCGCTGAAATTTCTTGTGGTTTGTACCACTTGTCATTCATTTTTACTTCGACTCCGCCGTGTTTGTCTTCGCGCATTTCAAAAGGAAAGAGTTTCACATCGCGCTGCACTTCTTTATCCTTCCAGCTACGTCCGATTAATCGCTTAATCGAATAAATAGTGTTTTTTGGATTAAGCACCGCTTGATTTTTCGCGGTTACACCAACAATCGATTCGCCATCAGCCCCTTTGGCAACAACCGACGGCGTCAAATTTGAACCTTGCTGGTTCGGTAACACACGTGGTGTTCCACCTTGCATAACGGCTGCAACGGAGTTTGTGGTTCCGAGATCAATTCCTAAGATTTTTCCCATATTATTTAGTTGTTAGATATTAGATATTAGTTGCTAGATACTAGCTTATAACTATTGGCTCTTTGTGTATGATTTTCCTATCATATTAAGAGCTAATAGCTATGAGTTATCTTTTTTATATATCATTACTCGCGCCGGCTTAATAAGCACTTCGCCGATTCGGAAGCCTGGTTGAATTGTTTGCGCAATTTTATTATCAAATTCCTTGTGGTTCACAATTCCAAGCACTTCTGCATATTTTGGATCATAGTCTGTGCCTTCCTCGAAAGAAATCTCGGTTACTCCGTGATTTTTAAGTAAGTCTTTGTATTTTGCCATAATATTCACAATCCCCGCTATATGGCTATCTTTCTTGAGCTCTTCGGGAAGTTGTTCAACCGCAAAGAAAAGATCGGAAAATATGTCGATAAGATCGTTGAATACGTGCTTTTTTATCACTGATTCGCGCATTTCATGCTGTTTTTCCAGCTCTTTGCGGAGGTTTTGGAAGTCGGCAAGTGCGGTACGTAATTTCGTATCAAGGTCAACGACCTGTTCTGTTAATTGGGTAAGCTGAAGTTCTTGCTCAGTAGTTTCTTGTGTTTTCTTGTTCTCATTCTTTTTCATTTCTAGCAGTCATGACGTAAGACTGCTAATAGGATAGCACAAATTTTTGAACTGTCAAGTCTAGCAGATCCTCTTGATGCGCTAAATTCAAACTAACTGTTAAACAAAGCTCTGCGTATTTCCTTTTACTCGGCCAATCTGCACTGTCCTATTCCTGAGATTTATCATTACCGTGGAAGCGACATCACCTACTTTATAATCCATGTCTGCAGAAGTTGATCTTAACTCCATTTCAACAACTCCATGTTCAAATTGGGAAATATCTGCAAGGACACCTTCAGCAGGAGTAACAGAACAGTATACAGACGAATAAATCGGACCTGAACCGCTTTTCTCCGGGGCAACGAGTACCTTAACACCTTGAGGATTGTCCAACAAGCTATCAGCGACATACCCGGCACTTCTCAATATCACTGCATTGTCAAGAGATTCCGCGGACAATTGTCTGGCCTTGACAGTATTGAGCACCTCTCTAACCTGAGTCATAACAGCTCCATACGGGTTGTGTGCAACATCCAGAGACTTACTTTCCATTACAGGTAGTGCCGCGCCAAGTGCGAATGCCATTATGTATTATATATAATTTCAGAGATAAATTCAATTAGCTCTTCCCCTCCATTGATTACTCAACAATTGCACTTGTTATACCACCTTACTATGAGACTGGTAATCTACTTATACCCTAACACTCTCGCCAATTGCTTTACTAACTGCGTCACTACCGCAGCAGGCAATAAACTAAAGTATTTCTTGTTTCCATCCTTAACTTCCCAAGGCTTTTTGGTAATGGTCACTTTTCCCTGCGCGTCGTGCTGATACCAACACGCAGCAGTAAACTCGTACTTATCTGAATATTCGAGAGCTTTTTCTTTTTCCAGCGAGTTGTATAGTTCTATTTTAGGAATACCGTACAGCTTTCTGGCCCGTTTCATAACATCCAAATCCAGCAAAACTCGATCTTTAATTGTTTCTATGCCCAAATAATCCCCTTCCTTAGTAACCATTCTGCCGCCTTTGCAGCCCGTTAGATCACAAATTAGGTAGTACTCTTTCTTTTCTGCATCATAACCGACCTCTTTAGTTGGTAGCAGAGCCATATTACGGGCATTACCACACTTAGAACAGGTTCTGCGCTGTTTCATTCGTTCATCTAGAACTGCGAGCGGAGCATTAATTAGGATGAATAAATCCGGGTCGTTTCTATAATTTACCAACTCTCGGAAAAACAACGAATAAGATACTTGATCAAGGTTCCGAGGAAATCCATCGATAAATAGAGTTTTCTTTTCGTTCTTTTGAATTGCAAGTCGCAAGAAGGACATGACCAGTTCGGTTGGCACTAAATCTTTTGTCGAACGTCCCGTTAATGCGTCAAACGCTTCCTCTAGGTACAGATCTCCACGATAATTTTGTTTTGCATAACGGTAGACTTCTGATTTCTTGCCTTTTTCTTGGAATTCAACGTCTGCAGCGCGTACTACATCTCCCACACTGATATGCGTGAACATGTCCATGCCAAAAATCTCTTTAAGACCATTCATGTATGTACCTTTGCCCGCCTGTTTCGGTGCAAGCCAGTATGCTAAGAAGGTATTCTTTCGAAAGTAATCTCGCAGGAACTCGATTTCTGGGCCAACTTTTTCTTGATAATACAGCCGACGTTCGGCAATACTGTCTAGGTCATAGGTTTTGCCAGAATTACTGGCGGTTTTAAGCCATTTGTACGAAACGGAATAGGTGTACCAGGGACTTTTCATAACAAAAAATTGAAGTTATTTAGAATGCTACAGGAAAAACGAAAGAAAGCAAGAATCTATTTCTTTACCGGCTCTGTAACACTCTTCTTTTGCATCCGAAGTTCAGGAGTAATCGCGCGAACGAGGGACAGAATCCCTTTCGCCACATCGGCGGAAAGCTGGAAACCGTCACCTTCGTGGTCGACGGTAAATGCGTCCTGCAAACTTGCAAAGAAATCGGGGAACACAGCATCAATTTCTGATAAAGCACAAGACCGATTGTTTGCAACCATATATCTAGGTATTTGCGGTATATTATGGAAAGGTTCACCGGTTGTTTTCAAAAGTCTTCTGGCTGTGTGTGCTGCACTTTGAGCCAATTGTAAAGCTCTTATTGCCATTGGGGTTTGCCTATACGTATCCGGGTCCAAACCTAATAGGTGAAAGACATCGAACTCGTGATTGAAGGAGCCATCTTCTTCGGCCGTTGCATAATCATCAAACTTTCTGGTTGTTCCACGAACAGGTACTGCATCTGTTCCAATACCTAAATGATGAGGAGAAACTCCCCTCAACAATGCCTCAAACCTTTTTCCTTTCGTCGCTATACTAACTTCTCCTGGAGCAGGGTACCGCTTTATTGCCAGAGTCATCGGGAGAGCTCCCCATTTTTCATCCTCACCTTCCTCAGAATGATACACCCCCCATTTTAAATCCAATTCTAAGGTAAGTCGATCATCTGGTTGCATATTAGGGGAATCTACAAGTGCATCAGCATCGAGCAAATTATTGAGCGGGACAAAAAGTTTTATTCCATTTTTACTCATTTGAAAGAGGACTGCATTTCGGTAATCTGTTTCTCTTCTGTTTCTTCCACGAGCAAGATCTTCAACTGCCCCCATAAAAATTATGTCTCCCTCATCCGACATGGTAGCAACTACAAGCCCCTCGGTCCCATAAATAACAGTAGCTTCACCGCCAATCGAGTCTTGCACAGGATTTTCACCCAAGACAATGTGGCATGAGGATTGACCTGCAGTTTCTAGTACCGTTGCCCGATCGACATTCAATAATTCAGAAACTTCAGCCATAAGTGCTTCTTGCGTAGCAATTGCCGTATCATCCTCAAAAGTTAGCGACTTAATCGAAAGAACACCTCCACCAGCCTCTTTTGCTGCTCTACTAACAAGCAAGCCTGCTAGTGCAGAAAAGAATTCAGAACTGCCCACTCGTCGGCAATCACGGGCAGAAGCATCGTTTTCATTGGCCTTAAATGCGGTGGCGGCATCTGGTGCACACATCATATTAAGATAAACAATTGACAATTGGTCGGAATTTTTTTGTGCTGGCAGAGTTTCAAATACTGGTGGAGGATTACCTGCTGACATATGCGAATATAATTACATAATCAAAAGACTTGTTGCGAAATAACTAGGTATCTTCGAACAAGCGTTTTCAGAAAGCTCAGTACCCGTGCTTAAAGTTGTACAATCCCCCGACTACGTTAGAGATGGGGTCAGATATATCTCGACGATATCTCGTTTTATCACCAAATATACGTGAATACTTAAGATGTCCGATAACATGTTCTACGATGACCCGTAAGGATGAAATCTGTCTATTTACTTCCTTCTCCGCACTTGTTAGCTCTCCACCTTTAGGCTTTTTCTTGGGTACCATCGTTCGGATTCCCCAGATCCCATACGTATCCGATTCGCCTTGGTATGCACGGTCACCAAGGCGTTTGGCTCCTGGTGGTGCGTGATTAAGATACATCGTTTGTTCCTCAAGCCTCTTGTCATGCACCGAGCCAGGAACAGCACTGGAAACGCCCAACAGTTTACCTTTCCCTGTACAGATGATTTGTCGTTTTCTGGTATGGCATTTCTTTTTACCTGAGTAGTATGGTTCTTGATTGTATTTAGGTCTATTCATTCGTTGTTCAGTTGCATCAACTATATGTTCTGCTAAAGCAGGGACTTTCTTGAAGAGCTCCGCTAGCGTGTTGGTTTGTTTAGCAGGTAAAGCTATCTTGTACAGGAGTGTTCTTTCAAGAACGGGCAGATAAGTATGAAGCCACCTACAGAGATTAGCTCTATCTAGTTCAAAGACAGCTTGTGCAAGATCAAAAGTTGGATATATACGGACATAGAACAGGAGGTAAAAGAGGAGTTCTTCATCGGATCCAAAGCGTTCTGGTTTTCGTCCTCCGCCAGCAGAGCGAATCTGAGGACGATTAAAGCGAAACGACTTACATCGTTGACTAAATCGCCAAGCGAGTTTATGAAAGCGCTTAAGGGGGATGCCGACCGTTGAGAGGAAGAGTCTTTCTTTTGTAGAAATATAGGGTAATCTAACATAGTTGGGCAGTTATATTGGCTTATATCTATATACCATTGTAACAAATTGCCCAACTCTCTTATTTTTTATTTCGCAACAAGTCTAATGCTTTCGGTTTCTGCACCGTTGGTGCACAAACCAAATTGCACCCAGAGGGACTCGAACCCCCAACCCTCAGTTCCGAAGACTGATGCTCTATCCAATTGAGCTATGAGTGCAATAATGAATTATACTATAAAATGTCCTGTGTTTGCTACCAAATCTTCGCCAATATGAAATTCCCATTCTACCAGACACAAACCCTAAAAATATTGTATACTCTTCTATGAAAATCACTTACCGCGTTTCAAAAGAAGGCATGGGTAAAAAACAATCCCTCGAAGGTATCCGTAAATCCGACATGCCGACGCCGGAGCAAGTTGAAAATCGCAAAGTGGCAAGACTTAAGCGTTTTGACCCCACGCGCGTTGTTTTAACTTCCATACTTGTTTTTCTGATCGAAATCTTAGTGCTTTATCTGTTTAACGTTCCCGTGGTTCGCTGGTCGATTGACTATCTTCGGCACCAAGATGGAAGTCTTTCGGCAATCTCGTATAAAACAATTAAGGTAAAGCTTGCCGATGAATTACCCACAACACTCCGTAACGAGCTCCAGGTTAAATTATCTGATATTTCTTTTAATGACACCAAGCGTTTCGAATTCGTTACAGAAAATCCGGATATTTCAGTGCTGTATACCGCTAAAGCTGCAGAGGGCGACACAGTAATTGCAAATCTATTTTTGGTTCCCGTTGGGCACGCCTACTGGGTTCGAGATGCG
>PFQB01000077.1 GCA_002793355.1 Candidatus Dojkabacteria bacterium CG_4_10_14_0_2_um_filter_Dojkabacteria_WS6_41_15 | reverse complement strand
GTACCGGTAAAACCGTTATGATGCGAAACATGCTTGTGTCAGACATTTTGGCTGGCGAAGGCGTTGGTTTAATTGATCCACATGGAGAAACTGCAGAATTCATTCTAGATCATATTCCTGCAAACCGCGTCGAAGACGTTATCTACTTTAACCCTGGTGATGTTGATTTCCCGGTTGGTTTCAACCCGATTTACGTTAAAGACAAAGCTCAGCGCGATTTAGTTGCAGATAATATTATTGGTGTTTTCAAAAAGTATTTTGACTCGTGGGGGCCACGACTTGAGTATATTTTGTACAATGCTCTTCTTTCTGCTTTGGATTCGCAGGGGACAACACTGCTTTCGGTACAACGAATGCTCACAGATAAAGAGTATCGCCATCGTGTGCTTTCTCATGTAAAAGATCCAATGATTCTGCGTTTTTGGCGCGAAGAATATAGTATGATCGAGCAAAATAGTAAATTGCTTTCCGAAGCAGTTGCACCAATTCAAAATAAAATTGGGCGCTATTTATCACCAAGAATAATCCGCAATATTTTGGGGCAGACCAAATCAACGTTTAATATTCGTGAGATGATTGATAGCAAAAAAATCTTTATTGCGAATTTATCAAAGGGCCGTATTGGCGAAGAAAACACCTCGTTACTTGGTGGATTGCTTATTGCGCGTATTTATACTGCAGCAATGGAGCGAGTAGATGTTCCTGAAGACGAGCGCAATGATTTCACGTTATACATTGATGAAATGCAGAGCTTTACGACGGATGCGTTTGTGCAAATCCTTTCTGAAGCAAGAAAATACCGACTTTCTTTGGTTATGAACCATCAGTTTATCGAGCAACTGCCAGAGGAATTGAGGGCAGGAATTTTTGGTAATGTCGGAACTATGGCAACCTTTAGCGTGAGCCAGAAAGATGCGGTTATTTTGTCACAAGAATTTGCACCATATGTTTTGCCCGAAGATATTCTCGCTTTGCCTAATTACCAATTGTACCTTCGAATGACCATTAACGATCGTATTTCAGAACCGTTTAGTGCGGTTTCCATGCCCTTCCGTTACGACGCTTTTGGATACAGGGACATTATCAAGCAGAAGTCCCGAGAAAAGTACGCCGTTCCCCGCGAGGTTATTGAAGAGAAGATTATCAGGTGGGTGGAGAATAAAGGAGAGTAGGTGTCTTCTACTGACAGTTTTTATGTAGCTAACTCGTATTATTCTATTTGGACAATACGCTATTCATCTTCCCCTTGTTTGCAAACTATGGAGTTGGAGGGGTAGCCTTCTTAGCTTTTCTGTTTTTAATAAACTCGTCGGGTCTGTAACTCTTAAGCTTATCAATAAAAGCTTTGCGAATAGCCTTACCTTCTATCGAAATCTCTAAATCGTCAGCATCATCGGGTAGTCTATCCAAGGAATTGAGTGGGTTAATTAAATAACCTATAGCAGCCATGATTTTTCCCATTGTGGTCTCTGAGTTTTCGGTCTCAATAATTATTTTTCTCCAAAGGCGAGCCTCGTGCTCTAGATTTTCTGATCTTCGACCTATCCATTCAGACCAAGTTTGTAATTTGTCAAAACCAGTAGCTATTGCTGGAACAAAGGTAGTTACCCCAATCGTGTCTGCCCATGTTCTATAGAATTTAACAACCTCAGTCAAGTCTTCTACTACGTCAGTGTACAACTGTGCATTGAATGCAAACTGGTGAAGTCTTGATCGACCTCGTGTTGCACCATTTTCCGCTGGGCCTGCTTCATCAACAATGTTAGGTGTTGCAGCAACTCTTTCCCAGAATCCATTCAGACCAGCCATTGCACCCGCAAAGATTGCTGCGCCAGATGGAACCTGAACATCTCTTCCGAATCGTTCATATAAAGTTCTACCAATAAACAATGCTGCAGCAGGTCCAACTATTGGTGCTGCAATTAATGCAGCTCTTCCAAGTGTGTCTTCTTGTTCAACGCGACCTGCTACTTGCCATGCTGTTCGTAAGGCAAAAGCACCTGAAACTAAAGCAAAACCAGTTGTTCCGGCTTGGCGTATAAACCATTGCCAAGGAGGTAGTGTCTCATTTTCATGTGCCTGAGGTAAATGTCCCTCGATTAGAGCAGCTTCTTGTTGCCTAAGTTGATTCCAAAGATAAAAAGCACCAACACCAACGCCAACTTGCAATAATCTACGTGTTGCGACATTAATAAATGATCTTACCTCTGGAGCTGGAGTTACGTTCGGGTTAGCTGGAGGTAAATCTGGGTTAGCTGGAGGTAAATCTGGGTTAGCTGGAGGTAAATCTGGGTTAGCTGGAGGTAAATCTGGATTCGCTGGAGCATCACCGTGTACATAAGCAGTTGCTCCGAATTCATTATTATTCAATAAGAACATAACGCCAACGCCCGAATTGTGCGCTAGTCTGGTTCTGGAAAAAGACTTTGCAGCTAGTCCGGCAAGTACCGTAAATGCATTTTCGTGCTCGGCAACAGTCCTTGGATCATAAGCATCTGCATCAGTTAGTGGAGGGGTAATTGCGCGTAATTGGTCGTTCCCATCAATAAGTAATGCTGCGAATCCGTGTTGTGCTGCCTCAATTGTTGGTGCTGCGAGTGCTACATTTGCGTTGTCAGCATCAGTTCTGTCTGCCTTCGGGCTTTCGCGTAGATCTTGAATCATCAGATAAACCATGCCCGTTCTGAATCCTTCCTCGTCAACAACGGATCCATCAGTTCTAGTTAATCCTGGAATTTTGTTTGATTTAATTGTTGGGCAATTGACTGCATCCAATTGCATCTTTTCGTACATCCTGTGCGTGAGTTCTTTAAATCGTGGATGAGCGTTTCCCAACTCACGTGCTCGATCTTCTTCTTTTGCTGCATCAGCTTTCGCTTCTGCCAAAGTACAGTTTCTAGTTCTAGAATTTCGGATCTCGTTTACTCGAAGTGTAAACATGGTACGATACATTTGAGGTGCTGTGAGTGGTGAATGCTCAACGTCTATAAGCTGCTCATGGAGCATTCGTCTCGTTCCTGCAATTTCGGTTGGTGTTAAACGTCGGTTCT
>PFQB01000063.1 GCA_002793355.1 Candidatus Dojkabacteria bacterium CG_4_10_14_0_2_um_filter_Dojkabacteria_WS6_41_15 | reverse complement strand
GCCCCACGATTCTTTGACATGAGAGTACTGTGTCCGCTATAATTAACTCGTTTGTTGGGGCCGTAGCTCAATTTGGTTAGAGCACCCGCCTGTCACGCGGGTGGTTGCGAGTTCGAATCTCGTCGGCCCCGCATTTGTTCAATTCCAGCAGTTTTAGGGTATTTTTTCAAAAGTTCATACGGTGTTTTTAGCCGTATATTGGTCATTTTCTCGTTAGTGAGTAAAGCGTTCCAAAGTACAGATTTCATCAAATGTTTACGAGTTTCAAAATGCTTACTTTTAAACATTTCGTAACCAGAAACGACCGTATTCTTGACCTCTTCTAAAAGTTCCAAAGTGATTTCGGGGTTAGTAGGATTCTTAGCGGTGACAGATTGGCTTTTCAATCTATTCTTTTTATCTGTGAGAGTTTGAATTGCCATTTGATAAACGGAATCGCTAACTGTTCCTTGTGCAAGCTTGACGGTAAGATTGACTTCTTGCTCTTCAATTTCCTTTATTTCCGTATTGTTTAGTTCAATTCGAGCATTTGCCTTTGTTTGTTCTACACCAAGATTTTGAGCATATAATTCGAAAGATTTTTCAATTACATCAGCAGGAAACTCTAAACGCCGGTTTTGTCGTAGTGTTGAATGAGAAGTATTTAAGGCATCTATTGCAGAAAAAGGAAAACGAGTTGGCACGTTTCCCTTTTTTGATTACCTTTTCGGTCGAATGACATTCTGGACATTTATATTTCTTCATCGCAGACACCCCATCTTACTCAATTTATGATGGGCGTACCATATCAAAGTATCATTTTCAGGTGACAAATTTGGGACGGTGCCCCAAGTTATCGGTTGTTGGTGTATGTACTTTTAGGAAATGTGCCAGGAGTCCTGTAATGCGTAAAATAGTCAAAATATCGATGAACGAAAGGTACTTGAGTGCTATCTGCAAAATTCGTAGTAATCAACACCTTGTTCCTCACATACTTTTTTCAACACTTCTACAACCATATATCCCAATGCTCCGAAGTACCTTTGTGCAAGAATTTCTATTTTTCCAGATTTTACGCGCACTGCAAGGTCACTAAATTTATCTGATGCTAGTTTTCCTATATAGTTTTGTAGTATGTCTGGTATTGAAATCTCATCAACAACGTAATGGTATAAATCGTTAAGTAGTAAAACCGCCTCAAATACTGCAGGTTCTCTTTCTACCATCGTTCTCCAAGCCTTTTGTTCCCCTGCATCTTTAATGCTTGGTTTTCCGAACCTATCAGACCATAGTTTTCCTTCTGACAAATACTGTTCTTTTGTTGGAAGTAGCATATGTAGATTATTTGTATGCTCTTTACTGTAGTCTGCCAATTCAACATCAGCAGGAAACGGGGGAAGTTCAGATAATACTCGTGCCGCTAATTCTTGACGCTGATCTATTAAAGCTATTAAGCCTGTATATGCTTCTCCCTCACCTACAGAGTTTCCCAAATTTGGTGCCACCATGACCTATATTATACCAAACTCTTTTTCGTAGTTCAAATAACTGTCTAGATTTTTGCTTCTACTTCAATTCTCGGTTCTAGTTCTAGCAGCCCCGTACTACACTTTTCTTCGGTGACCTTACTGCAGTATAATCTTTGAATGAACGATCGATTTCTTATTCAGGACTACAAATTAGGTACTATTCCAGATTTTTTATCCAAAAGGCTTACAGGCAAGCGGAGATTTGGACGAAGTCTAGATTTTGGTGCAGGAGTAGGCAGGAATATTAATCTCTTGATGCGTGTTTCAGATAAAGTTGATGCGGTAGAAAAATCCAATTATTGCTTTACAGAGTTGCTAAAAGATAAAAGAATTACAGCGGTTTACTCAGTAGAGGATTTTCTTGCCAGCACCAAGGAGTATGATGTTGTTATTGCATGGCGTGTCATTTCCTCAATCATAGACATTGCTGAACGAGTCACTATATTAAAAACAATTTATATGCAGTTGGCTAACCAAGGCAAATTATACGTTTCTGTTCGAAGATTGGACGATCCTTGGAATGGTGTTGGAAAGCGAATCGCAGCTAATACATATGCAACGAATCATTTTGAGGGGAAGAAGGCGTTTCCTATCCCAATTCATTTTTATAAAAGAAGTGAAATTGTTGCAGAACTTACAAAGGTAGGATTTTCCGTAAGTGAGATGAAGAAAATTGAAGAACAAAATGGTTTTGGTGTAGGAAACAATTACTATTTTGCAATTGTAGCGTATAAAAATTAGGGGTCTTGGGTAGATTAGGAGCATATAAGTTGCTACAATCTATGCAAGAGTGGCGCAAAACAAGTACATAAAAAATAGCAGAATTTTGGAGAGGTCATTTCGCGAAATTCTGAGGTACTTTTCTGAATATTTTGATGCTACACAAACAAGCAGATTAACAGGTATGGTCGAAAAACAGTCAATCTTCTTTTCAACAAAATACGGTTCAGAATCTACCATCTTTGTTGTGCGGAATCGATATTCTCAGGAGAAGTTGAAGCTGACGAAAGTTACTTCGGGGCAAAAAAGGATTCGAGGTAAACGAGGTCGTGGTGCAAAAGGAAAGATTCCTGTATTTGGTCTTTTGAAGCGAAATGATAAGGTGTTTACACAAGTAATTCCAAATTGCTCCAGAAAAGAGTTAACGCCCATAATACATGGAAAAGTGCTCGAAGGTAGTACCGTTTACACGGAGGGTTGGAAGAGTTATGACGGTTTAGTGCTTAATGGTTACAAACATTATCGAATCCACCACCATGAGAATGAATTTGCGCGTGGAAACAACCATGTAAATGGCATTGAGAGTTTCTGGAGCTTTACGAAAAGGCGAATGAGAAAGTTTAATGGAATACGAAAAGATCAATTCCTTTTGCACCTAAAAGAGAGTGAGTTTTGCTGGAACAACAGAGGTGGTATAATATACAAGGTATTAATCTCAGAATTCAGAAAGAGACCTCTCTAAGCTACCCAAGACCCAATTCTTAATCTAGATGAACAAATTTGACGCAATTCAAAAACACTTAACCGAAAGCAATATTCCCTTTGAATTGATTCACCATAAACCTACTCACTCCGTTGTCGAGGGACTTGCAGAAATTGGTATTGAAGCATCACAAGGATTTTCTTCTTTGCTTATGAATGCGGATGGAAAATTCATCATGATCCTGAGAAGAGATGACAATCAAGTCAGTTTCGGCAAAGTAAAAAAGCAACTCAAGATAAAAAATCTAACCTTTGCAACAAAAGAAGAGGTTTTCGAAATTACTGGTTGCAATATTGGATATGTTTCGCCATATAACCCAGAGATTCCAACATATATCGATGAAAAGATTCTTGAGAAAGATTACGTTTATGGTGGTTCGGGTTCACCGGAGCATGATCTCAAGCTAAAACCTGCTGATTTAATGAAGCTTTCAAGTGCTACGCCACTTGATATCGGTAAAGATTTGCAATAATTACTCGATTTGAGATAAATTAGCTTTTCCTTTTTATAGTGTCTCTTTTGTCTCATTTTTAACATCAACCTTTGGCGATACGGTACCAGACCCACGTGCCCCGCATTTCGTGTTAATGTTCCGCAAGAATCGAAACCCATATTTATTTGTCGTAATCAAAACCTACTATAATCGAGAAGATTTCCCCGCAGCTTGCTGCGGTTGGAGTTGTTAGCACGGGAACCGTGCTAAGATCA
>PFQB01000112.1 GCA_002793355.1 Candidatus Dojkabacteria bacterium CG_4_10_14_0_2_um_filter_Dojkabacteria_WS6_41_15 | reverse complement strand
TCTTGGGCTTAGCGTTTCTTCGGGCGAAGCAACAGGTGAAACGCTCTTCCTCGAAGATAAAATAGCCCTTGACGTCGTATTTCAGCGTAACACTACGGAGTTTACTGAAGCTGCTACTAAGCGCGGTCACAATGTGGTTTACGGACATGAAATGTTGGTTGCGCAAGGTGCTTTTCAGTTCAAACTGTTTACGGGGTACGAAGCGCCGGTAGAAGCGATGTACGCGGAACTGAAAAGAAACCTAGAAGATTGGTGAACCTATCTGTCCGAATACCCAAAAGCGACTTCGAAAAGAGGCCCGATACCAAAGGCCATACTTGCGTGCCAGAAGTACTCTTCTAGTAAAACTCCACCTATGAAAACACCTGACAAATGGCTCATATTCCAGAAGTCCTGGTACATAGTGGGAAAGAGCAGTCTTGTTGAGCTTTGCCAGATAAACACACAACCCCTAGCATAAGTCCAAAATTGATAATTGACGGTCTGAGTAAATCTTTTCTAAAGAACAGCAGCACTAAACCACCAGCTACAGTTGCCCATCCCGTAGAGAAAATTATGCCAATACCAAGGAAATACTCACAAAAGTACACCGTTGTTAATGCCACCAGTAGTGTGAGAAACACAATTTTCTCACGCTTAGCAGCTTTATATTTGGAATTCTTGCGCAGATGAACCTTGAATACGAATTCATATAAGGCCGCAGCAATGCCACCATAAAAGAAACACAAAAGAAAATCTTCTAAGCCGGCATTCAAATAGGGAAGCTTAAACAACCAAACCGGAGTCCAATATTTACCATAGTACCAAAAGTGCTCAGTCAAACCGAAGAGTGAAATAATAGTACTGATTTTAAGCATCTGTTTGCGAAGATCCCGGCGAATAAGAAAAATTACAAGCCAAAAGATTCCAAGAATGAGCGTACCCAGCAGATAAAAGTATTGATCTGGAATCACCATGTTCATCAATAATAATAGCATTGATTTCTTCTATCACCACATATGCAATAAGTAAATTCTGTATAGTTACGAAACTTCACTTGTTCTGCTACAATGACCTATGCAATCGACTGCCCCGTCGCGTCAAGGCACGACACTCTATCTTTCAGAATTGGCAAATGGCTTTGTGTTTACCTTATCTATTCGAGATGTTGGACGAGGTGAACACGAGAAACACATCTGGAAAACCTCCTATCCTTTGCTCGAACTGTTGTACCCACATTGGGTCAAAAAACGACCTATTAATACTCCTATAGATTTTCTTGCGCATTCGTTACGGCAAGCGGAGCAGGCTTTTGGGTGGAAGCTAATGACCGACTCTGGAAAGTTTCGTGTTCCAGAAGCACAATTTGGTGAAGGTGTAGACGCGGTAAGAATTCTTCAGAATGATTCGGTTAAATCAGCCTTAGACAACATTGTGTCAGACAAATTTGTCACAATTAAAAAACGTTCTGAGTTATCCCTTGGCAAGGAATTGCTTAAGCAAATTGATATGTTTACTCAACCCGTAGTCGTTGTGGTCATGGATTTTTTTTCTTACGAAATAATTGAGTGCGTACCTAAGTCAGTAGGGAACACTAGAAGGTGGGAATACAAATCGTCGAAGATACAATACAAGAATGCACAGGAATACGTCGACATGTTGGCCGCGAAGAAGTTCCTACCCTTTGTTTCTGAACATATTCCCGAGGGGCAGATGTTTAATACCTTGCTAAACCATGCGTATTGGCGGCCTTTAACGACATCATCCAATTTAGTCAAAGACCTGTTCCGCGCGTTAACAACCGCTTTGCTGATTGACCTTTCTCAGTACACAAGCATTCACTCCTGCTTGAAAGGACATATATTTGTCACCGGCGAAGTTCCATTGTTTGTGCACGACAGTTCAAGAATGCAATTAGCTATTGTTGATGGGTTAGGGCTGTCTGGAACATGGAGCATCACCATTGACGAGCAAAACCAACTGCTTCCTTTTGTTGCGGATGATCAAGGAGTTAACGTATTTCATGAACTTTCCACCGAAAAGAGCTCGTTGTGGATAATTCCACAAACGAAAAAAGTGAAGAGCATCGTAAATGTTAAGGCTGGAGACAAGGAATATAGGGGTATCTATGGTAATCTGTACACGTATAGTCATCAGCCAAAGCTTCACGATTTCGAAATCGGAATGGAGTCCGAGAAATCGGCGTATACCTTGCCGGATGTCGTCAACGTGGCATCTGTAACTATTGATATGAGGACCTGGCCCGTTATTTATGGCCCAAACACGGTTGCTAACAGCGATAAAATACCTCAGTGGGTAGATAGAATTCATAAACAAATAAAAACAACATAGTATGGATAGAATTAAGAAGAAAAAAACGATACAAGTACCCGGTGTCTTTATGCCGACCGTAAAAGTTGGTGCGGCAATTCATCCTGACGAGATTCTAGGCACGGCAAGCGTTCCGACAGTATTGGAAGTCCATTCTCTAGATAATGGTAAAGCGTTAGTTGACGAAGGAACGTTTGTATCGTCCCATACCCCGATGATTGAGTATAAAAAAGGGTTTAAGAAGGAAATTATCGGCTCTACGCACGAGGGTATTGTTCACATTTCAAAAAAAACTCTCTCTTTAGTTGCGGATGATGTTGAAGAGGACGTCCGATCCAATACGTGGGGCAGATTACTGTCAGTTTCCGAGCACCATTATATTGTGGAAGTTAGCTATTTGCGAATGCCGATATTTATTTCGCGGGGAAATTTTGTAGAGGCGCCAATAATTGGCTTGTTGCAAAAGGGCGCCATGATTGCACCTCACCATATTACTGACGAGGTTCGCGACAAAGTGGTACTCCTACCCGGTGCGGTGTCGAAAGAAACTTATGCGGAAATTGTAGCGCGTGGTGCAGTTGGCGTATTAGCACCTTCAATTGATTGGGCTGATTATTTGAGTGTATTCTCGCAATCGAACGCGAATATCGGCATACTTCACGGCTTTGGTATGTTTCCTTTATGGCGTTGGTACTATCATTTATTATCGAAACTAGAGAACGTTATTGTTGAGGTTGATTTTG
>PFQB01000043.1 GCA_002793355.1 Candidatus Dojkabacteria bacterium CG_4_10_14_0_2_um_filter_Dojkabacteria_WS6_41_15 | reverse complement strand
ATTTCGTTGTCGAAAGTAGCCTTTTTGTTTTTTGATACAACCCTCATTGCTAGCAGTTAATAGTTAGTAGTTAGTTAGAGTCTGAATCTCCAAATCGTCGCACCAGAAAGCACATACATATACACTTCTTGGTTCTTCGAATTTACATCAACCATTATTGATCGGATATCCTTGAATTTATCTGAATTTTCAAACAAATAAGTCTTCACAACCACCCCGCGTCCTGGATGTTTCGCGTTCGGTTTTTCTATCGAAAGAACGGCATTTTTTGTTTTGTCGTACACGTAAAGGTTTCTTACTGACGAAGGATTTGTATAGGAAGTTGTAAGTTCACCTAAATCTGCGCTCTGCGGTATCGCAAAACTGTCAAGCTTTCCACCGTAATAGCGGGTAACATTACCTTTTCCATCAATGCTGGTTACCACATAAATATTTCCATCAATACTCAACGAACGAACACCAAGCAGCTCTTTTATGTATCGAACAGGAGCTTCAAAACCGCCACTCTTCTTCGCAGTAATTTTATAAACAACATTTGCAGTCGTTGGTACAACGTAGGCATTTTTTGCATAACCTTCGACCAAGGCACACTCTCCAATAGACGTTGGCTCTGCCCCAACTACCCGATTGAAACCTTCTTGATTACCAGAAGCGTTCTTTGAGTAATATAAGACACCGTTGGTTTTATCACAAATAAATAACGTTCCTTCCCCGGTTCCGACCGTAATGGGATTGACTACTAACCCCAAGGGATCTTCAAGTTTTAATACACTCTTTTTATCTACATTTATTTGATATACCGCTTTTCGTCCTTTATCCGCGACAACGATAGCGCCGGACCTGAACGAGATGGCAGAGATATCGGAATCATTGCCCAACGATACCTTGAAATCCGTGATGAGTTCCGCATCTTTTACCCGAATTATTCCATAAACACGATCAAATTTTGTTTGGCATTCAACAACTTTTGCTTGAACTTGGCTGGTTAGTATTTTTATCGTTGCCCTCACTTTTTCTGTCTTTATTTTTGCAAGTACTGTTTTTTCCACCGAATATACTTTGTCTGCCTCTGGAACACACAACTCCAACTGACGTTCTGTGTCTTCGGTGTCAATAATCGAAATGTTTGTATCGTAGAAAGTAGAGAATAATGCGACTTGCTGCTGGTATTGCGTCAATAATCCTTTTTCCGTTTTATCACGGGAAATACGTGCCTTTGCCCAGAAGAAGGCAGTGAGCAGTAGCGCAACCAAAATAATAATCATTCCTGGCTGTAGTTTCTTGGGCTTTTCTAGGCTAGTTGGTCGAGTTAAGAACATCTTCTGTTTCTTTATTAAATGACCTTTTCCAAACACACTAAGAAGTTTATTGAATAGCATTGCAAAGAATGCCGAAAGCGAACTTAGTAGGGATTTTGTTAGTGGATGGCGCGCTATCTTGCCGAAGGCCGAGTGGCGCGCCTTCAACTCATTTACATAATCGGTGCCCTGCACAGGCAGTGTTGGTGCGTCAACAAGTCGATTTCCGGCTATGGGTATAGTCTCCTCTTCGTTATCATTAGAGGCATCATCGACCAACTCCTTATATTCGCTCTTTTCTACAACCATCGACGGCGTGACCTCTTCAGAAACGACGTAATCATCAACTGAAACCTCTTTTCCTGGCAGTATTATTGCAGGATCAACAATATGGGCATCTTCTTCTATTTTTTCGTCATCCGAATCAGTCAGGGCTGAGATATTCTCAAGTGAATCCATCGGCGGAGGTACGACATGCCGATCTAACAATTCTTCCTCCTCTTTTATCGCGACGCCTTTTAGATCAAGCTTTCCAAGTATTTCTACCGTGTCATCTGGACTAACAATAAAGGAATCGTCCTTCTCTTCTTCTCTAACCTGCGGCTCTTCGGGAATAATCAATTCTCCACCAGAGGCAATTGGAATCGCAACCTTGCTAGAAGCAGGTTTCTTGATACGCTGCATTACAGTGGTTAAAAGTGTTTTGGCTTTACTTCCTAATCCGCCAACTACCACCACACCCTTTTTGAGATATTCAACCAGGCGAGAACCTTTCTTCTCTGGTTTCACTCCGATATCCGTTGCAGCGAGAAGAAATAGTTTCTTACTTCCGAATAGATTGTCCTTGAAATCCTCAAGGGAGCGTAGTAGATCGTCGATTCCCGTCAACGCCAACATATCCGTCTCAAAGGCGTTTCGAAGCAACGTTTTATTGCCCAACATCAGCACATCCCCCTTATCCAACTCTACTTCTAGAAACTTTAGGTCGTACAAAGAGGCATTAACAGGAACCATCTTCGACATATCAGCAAATTTTCCTTGGCGCACAACAAATATATCTGAGTCCCCAAAAGCTATTAGCTTCAACGTATATCCCTGAGCACTTTCGACTGCATTGAGAAGCACGATATTTACATCTAACCCTTCCTCAACACTAAAATTACGCAGTAATTGAATAAACATCTTTATAGACTTTTTCAACGAGGATTCGAAGCCTTCACTGTAAAAGTTGCTAGTGAAACTATCCCAAAACCTTTTTGTTATCTGCTCATATATTTCATCTCCGACATCACCACTAAGAACTTCGAAAAACAATCCAATGCCCCCTTGCACGGCCTTTTCTTTGTCTAGTGGGTAGTACCAAAAGATTCGAGAATAGCTTCCCGTCTCGACATCGCTTGATAGATATTGCTTTACTAAAAATGGGGCGTGTAGACTCATGTACTAGAAGAGTAGCAAAAGTCCTAGGAACAATGCAAGTCCCAGCACGGCAAAAAAGTGCAAAAGTGAGAGGTACCTCATGAGCCCCGAGTTCGGAGTTGTGAGGGTTAATGACAGTATTCTGATTCGTAAATACAAGAAAAAGGCAAAAAACACATAGCCCACCAAAAAGAAGGCCGCTACTAATTTAATGCCCGTTGCAACAAGTGGGATGCCATTTGTCATCCCCGTACCAATTGTATTGTTAAATAAGTTCGTCGTCGGGAACATTTTCTTTTTCGTTTTCAACTAAGTCCATGAGAATATCTTGCACATCGCGTGCTTTTGGCAAATTTGCCAATTCAAAATCGTCTTTATGCGCAGCGGTCATGATTGACAAATTTGCCATATCAAACAGCGTACTGATAAACCCTGGTGTGTTATAGGAAACATCCTGAATCGCCTTCAAAACTGTAGTACTCCACCTAGAGTCCATCAGTGTTTGAAAATCTAGATCTATCAATCGAGTCGAAGTAACAATGGTCACCGTAAAGTACCACATAAAGAACGCGTACAACACACTAGATACCGCAACGGCAACTCCGCCTACAAATATAATAAAGCTTACCGTTCCAGCCTTCACAATATCACCAAGTAGTGTCCCAAAAACCCAAGACATCGCTAAGAACAACAAGACAATTCCAATGGCCTTAAAAAGAGGAGGTACCAATATAACAGGATGCTGTCTAAGAAAAAGTATGATCTTCTCATCAGAATCCTGGCCATCAAACGTAACTCGCTCTGGATAAACCTTAACAGAATCCAGCAGTTTATAGTGCGATAAGTGCTGAATCTTCTCGTAGGCTGATTGACTTACTCTAATTCCGGCCATTAGTTATATTCTATCCTTATTTCGGTATTGGCTGGAACTTTCTTAATTAGAGTGCCGCCATCGTAAATCGAGATCTCGCTTTTTGCAGTTACTTTCATAACCCTGGATCCGACTTTTGTTAGCGCGACCCGAACATTCCGCCCAATGTTATATTGTACTACATTTGCGTTGTTATAGTAATACTTAAGAATGAAAACATAGTCCTGTCCTATGCCTGCTCTCCCCTTAGCTCCATATTGGCCCATACCAACTCGATGTCCAAAACCTCGTGTCCATAACTCCCAGTTATCATTATTAATCTTTTTGATATCGTAAAGCGTCGAATAAACCGCATTATAATATGGCGCGCGTACGTTATATGAAACTTTAAAAGCGGTTCCACTTAGGGTTACTGTGCCTTTTGATCCTGTAACAACCACATATTTTGTATACTTGGTGCCCTGCACGATTGTCGAGCCACCTTGATCATATACATGTTTAATGTCTGTAATTGTTCCGACCTGCTCTTGAATACTTCTTTTTCCGTAAGCAGAAAGCTTGGCTTTAAGTGAGCTTGCAGAAACCTCACTAGTCGTAACCATCTTTCCATAAATTCCATAGTAAATTGCACCATTCAGGTAATCTTGCATTCTAGCCATTGTGTTTATGCCTTCACTCTGAAGTGTCTGCCCACACCATGGAAAGTTTTTGTAATTGCCTTGAATAATCCAATACCCGCAATTAACACTTCCGTAGGATGTCCAAACCGATCCACTTAAATATCGATCCGCTTTGGCTGCAAGATACCCACCACTACCAAACCCGCTTTCGGTACCAGAAACAGAATGTCCTCCATTATCGGCAGAATAATAAGCTATTGGTGTTTTCCCCCCATATTCAAGCACCATTCCCGAGGTTGAGTCTACCGCTGATTTCCAATTGCTCCCGTACGAACCCTTAATTTTCGATAAGCCACTATATTCCTGATCTTGGACATAATCCACTAAATCATACTTTCCGTAGCCACCATATCTCATTTTATATGTAGCATAGGTTCTTCCTGCTACTGCCTGAACCTTTAGCGCCTCTAGTGGCCACGACGAAGGCATTTCTGCCAACCCCCATAAATATTGATCAAGAGGGAGGTCATTAATGGCGTACGCTCCAGATTTTTTATTGAACTCTAATGTTCCTGCATACTCCGTTGTCCAGATTCCCTTTAGTTTGACCTCGTTATTCGCTGAGTTCACGCGAACTACACCATTTGTTTTTTTAAACAACGTCCCTCCCACAAATATAGAGATAGCGCCACTTGTTGCCGGTACTGTAACCCCGCCGATACTGCCTCCATTTCCACTTCCAGAACCAACCCCACCTGGAGGATTGCTTGAAGAAGACGCCTTTTTATTAATGATTGCTTGTGCCGCACGAGATAATTTCGAAATATCTGACACTAATGAGTTCCTCTGGGAATAGCTTTTTATTAACGAAGCTGCATATGTTGCCTGTTGATTTTCCAAAGTAGCCATTTGTTGACTAACTATTGACAATGATTTTTGAATTGACGCCTGTTCTTGTGCAATAAGGGCTTTTCTTGCGGTAATTGCCTCATTTTTGATGGTAATCAACTCCCGTTGCCGTCGCATGGATTGTGTTTGCACATTATAATAGAGTAATCTATCCAGCAGGTTCGACAACGAAGGTGCTTCAAACAGTGTGACTAATAGATTTTTTTGGGAATCAACATAAAACAGGGCCTGCTGTAACGAATAGGTATTCGCTAGGCCTACAAGTTCACTCTCTTGCGCTTTGGTTTCATCTTCCAGCAATTTTAAGTCAGCATTCATGACGCCAAGCAGCGTGTTTAGCTTGTTCTTTTCCTTTTTTAGCTCCGATAGCTTTGATGAAACACTGGCATTTGAAGAGGATATTGCTTGAATATCCTTTAGAATCCTGTTAAGTTCCTGCTGTTTTTGTGATTTTTGCTGTTCAATTTGCTGCTGTGTTATCGCATAAAGCGGTGTTTGCTTAAAAATAATCGTAACAGCTAACAGTATGAGAAAAACTACGATGATTATTTTCGCCATGCCGGACAGTTTGAGCATGCCCAATTATAACACCCCTTAATTATCTTACCGGTACTTGCTCTTACTAGAGACTTAATCCGGGCTTACCATCGATATCGTACCCAAGAAGCGATGCACCCAATCTTACAATCAAATACGACAACAAAACTACTGTGTATCCTACAATCGCCCACATGATTGTGCTGTTCGAGTCTTGCACTGCTTTGGGATTATCTGCGGCCATCAATCTTTTGACACCTGCGCTAACCAGCATTACAACAAGCAAAACGGGAGCAATGCCAAAAAGCAAGGTATTAACAACTCCAAGAACGGTTACTAAGACATCCGGAATGTTTGGCGGCGTTATGGGACCGCTTACATCTGTCACTGCCATCAAAGAGTTCAACATAAGCACCCCGAGTTTACAAAACTAACCCTAATCAAGCCCCTCTCACAACAGCAATCACTTGCGTTGCAGTACCAGTCGGAATAGGCTGTATGTCTTTTTTGATAATATTGGTCATTACCAATTGAACCAAAGCATAAGCAGCAAATGCAACGACAAGTCCAATAATAGCGTTAGTAATACTTGACATTGCTGTTTTTGCTTTTCCCGCGTCACCTTGGCTACTTACATACTGAATACCAGCGAACATAATAAAGATAACGGCAGCCACAACAACAACAATCAGAATAAGGTCCAATGTTCGTTGAATAAGCTCATTTGCATCACCACTCACGCCAGATGGTTGCCAACCTCCTGTTTCCGCTGCTTTCACCGAAGGAATAACAATATTCAGAAGGTATTCAAATACGTTCATCTTTAGTATAGATAATCTTAATAAGGTATTGTAGCAACCGCAGCGCGCAACGTCAATGCCTATGTTACAATTCTTTATGAAGCATATTCTCGTTGGCGTTTCGTGGCCCTATGCGAATGGTCCAATGCACGTTGGGCATTTGGCGGGGCAAAACATCGTATGCGATGTCTTTTCACGATTCCATAGAATACTCGGAAACAAAGTAGCAATGGTATCCGGCAGCGATATGCATGGTACCCCAGTCACTATCAAGGCGGAAGAAAATGGGCTTCCTGTAGAAGAGTTTGCAGAAGCAAACCATCAATCTTTCGTCGATATCTTTGACAAACTTTCAATCAAGTTTGACCTTTTTACTAATACAAGAACAGAGAATCACAAAATTGTTTCGCAGAATATTATTACCGTATTAAACGAGCAAGGATTTTTGGTTAAAAAGAAATCGAGCCAGTATTTCGATACAGAAAAAAACAGGTTTCTGGCCGACCGCTATATAGAAGGAAACTGCCCTTTCTGCGATTACTTCCCTGCGCGTGGCGATCAGTGCGATAAGTGCGGTCATGTACTTACCCCAGAGGAACTTAAAAATCCAATTAGCAAATTGTCAAAAAGTACCCCCGTCTTAAAGGAAACTGAAGAACTGTATTTTGATATGAGTAAACTGCAAAAAGAGCTTGAAAAATACATAGAAGACAAGACCTTTTGGCGGAAGAACACCTATGAGCTAACCAAAGCTTGGCTAAAAGAAGGGCTTCACGCAAAACCTATTTCTAGGGATATTGAATGGGGAATTCCTATTCCAGTCAAGGGATTCAAAAACAAGGTTATCTATGTTTGGTTTGAGGCCGTAATTGGCTACCTTTCCGCAACAATTGAGTTAGCAGCCAAGCAAGGCAATCCAAGCAGATGGGAGGATTTCTGGAAAGACCCGAAAGCTGAACATTACTACTTTATCGCTAAAGACAATATTCCCTTTCACTCGCTCTTCTGGCCGGCCCAATTACTAGCATATAATCAGAAATATGCAAACAACACGAAGCTTCAGGAGCCTCTTCCAGGAGAAAAATTGAATAAACCGCTACAGCTACCAACAAATGTGGTAGCCAACATGTTTCTGAACATTAAAGGTGAAAAAATGTCTAAGAGTAAAGGGACTCTCATTCTGGCAAAAGAGTTGCTGGCTCAATATTCCCCTGAATTGATTCGCTATTTCTTTGTTCGCTATGCCCCAGAGACGCATGATACGGATTTTGAGATAGAAAACCTCAAGACGTTAAACAATAATGAGCTTGTTGCCACCATGGGAAATTATATCTATCGGGTACTCTCTTATGTTAAATCTAAGCACGAAGGAATAGTTCATATGGTTGACCTTGATAAAGAGGTAGAGAAGTCAATTATGCAAACATTTATTAAAACTCAAGCACTACTTGAAAATGCCTCGTTTGCGCCAGCAATTATGGAAATAATGAATTTAGCCCAAACAGGGAATCAATATTTTAACGCAGCCGCCCCTTGGAAGGTTGACAACACTGAAACTGAACAGGAGATACTTAACAATGCCGTTGCAATCGTTAGGGCGTTACAATTATTATTAAGACCCTTTATCCCTTCGCTTTCTGTGAAAATCGCAAGCATGCTCAATACTAATGTTCAACTCGAAGAGGCAAACACGTGGAAATACACGCCAATTACGACACTGGCGACACATCCAATTGGCGCGATTTCGATTCCGGTCATGAAAATCGAATAGATATCCCTGGCCTTACGCGCGTGGTGTCCCAACTACGGAATAGCTCGCAGCGCCCGCAATCAGTCATTGAAACTTCTCCAAACCAACCGTACGATAACGTAAACATGCCTTTAATAGACGAGACACGACACGCGTTTCACAAAGCGTGTCGTGTGACAAGTGCCGTGGGCTACAGCATAAAACAGTTGTATGCATAAACGGTTCACAATGCGTTGAGTCGTTTGGTCGACGTTCTGGCAGACTTTTGCCATTGTGGATAATCTGCCTAAACAAGTAAAGTACAAGGCGGAAAACTTATACATAGATTTCCCTCTCCGTCCAACAATCTACCTTCGCCGCCGCCTCCTCCTCGGGTTGATATAAAGAATAGACAACATAATCACAACTTGTCCACAGCCGAAATATTCACCTTTAAGTAGCATTTCGGAGTCAAAGTACTAGGCCATACACATACCCACAGACGCTAATACTTATACTATTAATATAAAAAGAAGAAAGAGGAAATACAAAAAAAAGGAAGGAGTGTATCTTGTAACAGATGTGATAAAATCTAAGCAGGTATCACTTAATACAAAAGAGAAAAATCTCTCGAAATGAGGATACACAACAACCCATGCAATATGCCCCTTTGCAAGGCCTGATATAAGTTTTCTCTAAAGCAGCAATGGAATTAGTGATCAGCGCGGAAGTACTCGCAAGTTATGTCAATATTGCCAGCAAAGTTGTTAATTCAAAGGCTAATCTTCCTCTTCTTAATAACCTCTTATTGGAAGTTTCAAGGAAATCAATACGGATAGTAGGTACTGATTTAGAAATTCAGATTTCCGCTACCGCACAAGTTGCTGCCAAAGAAACTGGAAAAACCTCTGTAAATGCCAAACTGTTTTCTCAATATATCAATACAATCTCTAAAACAGAAAGCGTTACCATTAAAAAAGGGAAAGGCGTGCTAAAAGTTTCATCCAAGTCCGGAGACGCAGAATTTACGACTAGAGATGTCGATGACTTTCCTCTGTTCGAATCATCAGAAATGGAGACATTATTTACCTTGCAAGGCGAACAGTTTGCCTCGATGGTCGACAAGACTATCTTCGCGTGTGCCAAAGATGATATCCGCCCTATTTTGACGGGGATAAATGTAGAGGTCGAGAACGACTCGGTTATGATGGTTGCGTTAGACACATTTCGTTTATCAAAAATTATTGCGCAATCAAGTTCTAACTATGTGGGGAAGAAACAGGTGGTAATTCCCTCTGTTGCCATGGAGCAGGTGGTTAGAGTCATTAGAGATACCTTTATTGCTGCAGTTACAGAACAGCCGGTAGTAACTTGTAAATTATCTAAAAATGGAAATTTTGTTTTGCTTCAATATGGGGAAATAGAGATATTTGCACGGCTAATAGAAGGAGATTATCCCGCGTATAAAGCAGTAATCCCCGTAGCTCATCAAACGGAAGTAACGGTGTCAAGAACGCTTTGGTTGGAATCGCTCAAGCGAGTTGGGGTTTTCGCACAATCTGCTATTGGTCAAAAAGTAATCTTAAATTTTGCTGAAAACAAACTGACGATGGAAGCCCTGGTTCCCGAAATTGGAAATATCCGCGAAGAAGTTGCCGTAACACATGAAGGAGAGCCACTAAAGATTGCATTTCAGATAAGATTTTTATTAGATATTCTTTCGCTGATAGAAGATGAGAGTGTTATATTCAGGGCCTCTACCAAAGTGGCACCGGGTGTCTTTTTGCAACCTTCCCTCGATTCCTTCCTTCATATATTGATGCCACTAAAATTAGATGACTAGTTTGTATGGAAGCATCCCTCGACACTGAACAACTTCCACTGTCCATTCATGTGTCTTCGCTATCCGGGATTCGATACTCGTTAAAGAAGTATATTAGAGAATTTAAATACTCCCCTTTGGTTCAAGTAATCACCAATATATTGTTTTGGATTTGCGGCGGTGTCATACTATTGGTTTATTTGCAAATCCAAGAACATTCTAAGCTGGTTGAGTCCGGCCTTGGGGTATTATTTATTCCTGGAAGTAAGTCAATATTTCCAGTATTTCTCTCTGCTTCTGTCTATAAACTTTCTGTTCTTCCTTACTTTTGGGGTGGCATGGTGATGGTTTGGCTCTTAACGCTATTGGTCGCATTAGTGCTCAGTTGGGGCGGAAGATCAGGGGTAATATCATATCTCTATGCCGTTTGCTTGGTATTGCTATTACTTTTGGCGAAAGTGATTCTCTCGCCCTTGATATTATTTGGAGGGTAACGTATGGAGATATACCTGATAGCTGGAGGAGCGGCCTTGCTACTGTCTCTGCTTGTAACTCCATGGATTGCTGTTCTCGCAAAGAGATACGGTGCAGTCCAAGAACCTCCAGAGGTCGTGCTCAAGAACATTCAAGAATTACGCGAAAAAGGACTGCCTGATAGCGAGTACGAATCCAAGCTGCAGGCTGCACGAAGAAGGCTAGACAAGCCACCGCTTATTATGTGGGGCGGGATAGCCTATGTTCTTCCTTTCCTTTTTGTTAGCGGTGCCGTGCTTCTAATATCTAAAACAATCAATATTCCAATTGCTGAATTTTCCGTCTATGTGATGTGGTTTGTCATTATTGGCATATTATTTGTGGTGGGTATTCTGGATGATGCATTTGATTTCTCCGGCAAGGTGCAGTTTTCCTTTCACTTGCTAGCCGCCTTGTTATTTATACTCTCTCCTGTTGATATTTTGGGGTTTAGGAATCCTTTTAACGGAGTGTTCGTTCATACGGATATGTGGACCTTTTCACTTGGCCAGTTACCTTGGGTATTACGTTTCGTTTTTCCGGGCGACCTAATTTTGTTATTGTGGGTACTCCCCCTGATTAACGGTATTAAATGGCAAGCAGGAACTGATGGTTTGATGGAAGGAAGTACGGCAATCTCGCTGTTTGCTCTCTTTGGTGTCAGTATCATGTTTAACCAATCTGCTTCTGCTCTTTTTGCCATAACGTTGGCAGGGGCTTTGTTGGGTTTTCTTTTCTATAATTTTTATCCTAACAAGATACTGTCGGGATCGGCCGGGAAAAGTGTTATTGGCTTTATTGTTGCAGGGATTGCGGTCATTGGAGGATCAAAGTTCGCAGTAACCTTGTTGTTTTTTGCTATTCCTTTACTAGATATGGCCTGGGTGTTGTTGCGGCGTATTGTATACTATCGACCCAAGTCACCATTTCAGCTTTTTTTGATTAGTAATAAGTTTCATTTTCATCATCAATTGATGAAGCTGGGTTTTTCAGAGCCGAAAATCGCCTATTTGGAATATGCTGTTACTGCGTTATTGGGATTGTTGGGAATTTTCTCCCCGTCGTTTTTAAAACCCTATGTCCTGGTGGTTGCCTGGCTACTTGTTACCTTTATGATAATTTCTGCTACGGTAAAAGCGCATGAATAGATTCCCCCGCGCTTACGCACCTGTGACTTCGTCATGGTCTACAGAGTGGCCACTTAGCCGGCAGAACTACGTTCTGCGAGGTACTATATTTCTCCGCTACGCGATTACGCGCTTACATTTTTCGACCTCACGGTCGGAGTTTTATGCTACGAAATAAAGACATGAATCCGAAAGACTTTGTGGCCAACTATGAATTGAATAGCTATCGCTACAGTGATTTTTGGAAAGGACGAGAGTATGAACATGTTGCAGAAGTCACGCTGCTAACCTTCTTGCTAAAAAAGTATGTGCCAGATGTGAACAAGAGAGAAATTGTTGATTTAGGGGGCGCCTATGGACGGCTAGCTCCGCTGTATGGGAGTACGGCGAAACAAGTTGTATTGGCAGATTACTCCTCGAATGAGCTTCTGGAAGGGCAAAACAGAATTGTCCTCAGTCCCTATAAAGAAAAAGTGAAGTTTGTCGCGCTAAATGCGTACCGGCTTCCCTTTGCTTTAAACAGTATCGATTTGCTTCTCTCTGTTCGAGTAATGCACCACCTAAAAGATCTTCCGCTGTTTTTTACCGAGTTGGGCAAAACCTTGGTTCCTGGCGGAATTGCGATTATTGAGTTTGCCAATAAGAACCATCTATTGGCACTGATGCGTCACCTTGTTAGGCTCGATGTCGTGCCCTACAAGAGACTTCCCGTTTTGCGAGTGAACCACCAAAACAACACATCGCAGGGGATGAAGGAAGGGCAATTGGCGATAATGTACAATTTCTCTCCGGATTTTGTTCGACACACGGCGGTGCAAGCTGGGTTAGAGGTGGAGGGGCTGTATGCTTGTTCTTTTTGGAGAATACCATTGCTGAAAAAGATAATTCCGACAGGCTGGTTGAACCGTCTTGAGGCACTAATGCAACAAATCGCTCCCCACTGGCTGATTACGCCAAGTGTCTTTATCGTATTAAAGAAGCCGGGTGAATTTATCGAGAGCTCAATTCTGCTTGGGGAAAGATTGCGTTGTCCAACGTGCTGTACGCTACTTCATGCGGAAAAATCAGCTCTGGTGTGTTCTAATGGGCATCGATTCGAGCAGGCAAAAAAAGGAATAATTGATTTACGAGACCCGCGGCCAGAACAGGTTGACTTTTGATTGTCTGAGGCTTGGCTGGTATAATAACCTTGAATATGAATATTGTGATGATAATTGGTGCCTCGCGTAGCTGGAAAGTTTTTGCGCAAACTATGCCATTGCTAGACGGTGGCGAAACATACACTCCCGAAGCTGATAGCTTTTTTAATAAGGTACTGGTGATTGCTGTTGCACTATCGGTGATGATTGCCGTTATCATGGTAGCTGCCAGTGGGTATACTATTCTCACTAGCGGAGGTGACGCGGCAAAACTGAAGGATGCGAAAGAGCAACTCCAGAACGCAATTCTTGGCTTGTTATTGATTCTTGGAGCAGTCACTATAGTGGGTATAGTGTTTAATCTACTTGGAATAAGTGGAGTATTTTAGTTAAACAAGAACAGGTATGGCAACGGCATTGTTTTTTGGAAAAAGTATAAACGCGGCGTTAATCGGATCTATTACCAATCCACTAGGTCCTAATGGTCCGACAACCTTTTGGGGTGTTGTTGCTAACGGACTAAATATTATTATTCCCCTTACAGGAATCATGTTTGTAGCGATGTTCGTGTATGCAGGAGTCACCTATATTATGAGCGCAGGGGATGCAAACAAAGTAAAAAGTGCGCAGGCAATGATGACAAACGCATTGATTGGCATGGTTATCGTAGCCTTCGCTTTTGTAGTTCAAGCTCTCGTAATGAAGGGAGTTACCGGAACATAATTGGTTATAGGCAAAATGTCTGCGTAATAAATTATTTAATACTCAAAAATGATAAGAAAACTAATATTGGCCGCTACAGATATTATCGGAACACCCCCGACTAACGTCTCCGGCATAGTAGCTCCAGCTGACGCCGATGCAAGAATTGCCGGATTCTTTTCGATGGCATTTATTATAAGTACGATTCTTGCAACGTTTTTTGTGATAAAGGGAGGCATGGATTATGTCATGAGTGCAGGTGATGCCAGCAAAGTAAAAAGTGCCCAGGCAGAAATCCAATATGCACTTATTGGGCTAGTAATCTCGTTAACGGGTTTTGTTATCGTATCGGTGGTGACGAACCTACTAGGATATAACGTGCCAACAACAATCGGATTGTAGAATTTGGTGTATAATTAAAAATAATTTGATCAGACATAATTATGGCAGAAGTTGTTAGAGCAGAGGAAGTTAAGAAGGTAGCAGTAAGTACCGATAGTAACAGTAACTTAATGGCGGCCTTGGCGTGGCTATTTGCGCCGATTTCTTCTCTCGTCTTTATCTTGGTAGATTCGTACAAAAAAGACAAATTCATTCAATTCTGGGCATGGGAATCATTAGCCTACTCTGTTGCAGCCTTTGTAATTTCTGTTGTTTTATCTACGGTTACTCTTGGCTTGGCTTCTTGTCTTATCGGACCAGCCTTTTTGGTTCTTTGGGTACTAGGTGCCTACAAAGCCTACCAAGGTGAAACCTGGAAATTGCCATATATTGGCGATTGGGCAGAACAGCAAGCGGACAAAACCGTTGCTGGTTCCAAGAAAGAGTAATCCCCGCCGCCACGGCGGCATGGAGAGGTGGCCGAGTGGCTGAAGGCGACGGTTTGCTAAACCGTTATACTCTCTTTTGGGTATCAAGGGTTCGAATCCCTTCCTCTCCGCCAGTGTTTGAAGGTA
>PFQB01000062.1 GCA_002793355.1 Candidatus Dojkabacteria bacterium CG_4_10_14_0_2_um_filter_Dojkabacteria_WS6_41_15 | reverse complement strand
GAAAGAAACAATTTCCCGCTGAGTTTTCTGTTCTTCAAGCGATTTCGAGCGAACTAGAAAAACACGTTAAAAAGGCCTACCCAACTTTCGAATTTGGCACAGGCACGGTAACCGCTGATATAACGGCAACGGTGTTCGGAAAACAAGTGGTAATGGGGCAAGTTTCGTTAGAGGTGTTGGCGACTGCACTGGCGCCCGTGGTTTCGCCAGTCGCCATGAAAACAGATACGGCATTTTCGCTTGCAACCTTGGAGGTTCCCATGCTCATTCTTTCACAATTATCAATAGCACTTACCGTAAAAAGAGCATATCTAGTCTTGCCAAAACCGTACCAGAAAGCGATAAAAAGAACGTACATCAGCATAACTACGTTAAAAAAGCTTAGCGCATTTCTTGAATCGAACAAGAAGGCAAAGAAATACCTACGAATTATGCATAAACGGTTAGGAATATACACGAAGAAAAAACCACCACTTAATAAAACTTCATAATCAAGTGATATTACACAATCCTTTTGCCGTTAGCTCCACAAAATTTGATGAGAAACAAGATTTCACCGCACGTCATGGAGAATTTCCCAAAAGAGTCGAAAGTGAAGATGGACGATACTCGTTCAATCCTCAAGAGATAAGACAAGGAGAAAACGGGCACGTTTATCGTGGCTTTGATAACCAATTACAACGGCCAGTAGCATTAAAAGTCGTTGATGACTACGGAAATGACCAAGCGGTAATCAGGGTCGCCCGTGGATTAGCAAGTATAGAAGATCCTGGTGTTATGAAAGTACAAGAAATTGTGTTCTTTACTCTTCACGGTTACAAGCGAATTGGGGTTATCTACGAATGGCTCGAAGAACCCACAATCACCGAATTCGCTGCTCCAACTAACAGATTTTACATCGAGGCATTCCTATCAGTGGCCATCACATTAGACCGTATTCATAAACAGGGATGGGTACATAACGATGTAGCCCCAGATAATATTGTGATAGCTTTAAATAATGGAGCTCTACGGACAGTATTAAGTGATTGGGACATTTCGAATATGGCTTCAGACAAGAGAACGGATTATCGCAATGCATACGCATCGCCTCATGCAGTAACTAGCAATGTTTTCATTCCAGAAGATGACAACTGGTCACTTTTAGCCAGCTTCTACAACATATTGAGCGGAAAAGTTCCCTTTAGAGATAGAAGCAAATCTCCCGACACTTATAACAAATTGGAACAGAATATTCACATGGTGCAAGCCCTTGGCCTGGAAACCACCAGAAAACTGGATGAATTCTTTCACAAACACCTTTGTGACGATATTAAAAACTTATGCAATGCCGAGCAACTTATTCTTGAATTAGCTGCAATACTTCCGCCAGACTACTTAGACAAAAAATCGCCTAAAGCAACCTCATCTGCTCCGAGCTCAACAACCCCTCAAAAAAAGTAGTCGCTGCTTTTCCACTGGTTCGATTCAAAATATCGTAAATTAGCGGATATCTTTCTAATAATCGCGTAATTGCTAATTTTGCATGAGGTGATTTGCGCGTATTCAAATAATCCAATGACTTTGTGCGGCGTTTTAATGCTAAAGCGATTTTCGTTTCGATATCATCCAATTGCTCTTTTCTATCCTTCTTTGATGCTTTGCCTGGGCTTAGCGAGAGTTCTACCCATTTATCCATAAGCTTGTTTAGACGCGCGTCACCCAGTTTTTTCGATTGAAAATGCTTAAGAAAAAGATTGGGACCAACAAGAATAATTCTCCCGGATTGATATGCGTCCAACAGTATATGATCGTCTGCTAATTCTTTTTCCGAGTGCTCGTAGGCAGCAAGGTCTGAATAACCACCAGCTCTCAGAGCTTCGCAGGCCAATTCTTCTCTACACCGCCACGTTTCGCCCTTCCTGGTCGTTATTTCGGGCAGTCCGAGCATTCTGTAGACCGCGTACGCGTACTGTTGAGGTAACTCGGCTTCATAGTTGTCCAGCGCCTTACGCTTCCCCAATCGAAAGTTATTCTCGGTGGAACACAGTATGGAGGTTGCTTCGTGATACGTTAACAACCCTTCGTCCGCCATATTGAATGTATGCGGGACAATCTCATTCTTTACCTGTTCATCGGTAAGTTGACCATTTGCCCATAAGTACCCGGTTGTTACACAAGAAGAAAAGGGGCCACGGTCCGAGAGAACAAATATATCTGGATCTGCTGTTAAGTACGGTTCTGCAAGCAGTAAGGCAGGGTTTCTGTCCATGGCATAAAGACTTGCCCGGATATTGCAGTTCTCCACCCGGTAACTCTTTGTAGCAAATCATCACACGCTCCGCGAATTACCAATCGAATGTCATGCCCGAAAAACCAAAACTGTGGAAAATTCATGAGCAACAACTTTTTAGAGGGATTAGCCAAAAGCACCTGTTTTGCAACACTTCTGAATAATTCGTTTTTCCCTACTGAGTCACCACCTTCAAGAAACAACGCCGGAGTTTTTTTTGCGGTTGATTTTGCTGCGTAGCCATCACCGTACTGTACGACAGGGAGACATTACTTTCAAGGAACTCCTTCAAACCAACCAGCTTCTACTTAGTTCCAGAGATTTTCTCGGAGAAAGTAATCACTCTTTATAGCGACTTACCACAGCAACTTGATATAATACACCATGTTGCAAGCAAAACAGCAAGTTCACGAGCTCTCGGTCAGCTTAGTAGATGCTGGATTACGGGTCGCTTTTGCACGTCTAAACCACGAAATCAAAAAACACGGAATTTCCGCTGGTATGGAGTCTCTTGTGCGTAAAGCTGGGTGTGACCACATTGTTGAAACCTCGCCAGAAACCAATCAAGTACTCGCTAATCGTGGATGTCTTGTTATTACCACCCATCCGCATCAAAAAGAATTGGCCTATGTTCTTGCAGCATTTAATAAATACAAACGCCGAGACATATTTGTCCTTGGAGCTACTCATTTTGGGCGATTGGGCACAGCCATTCGAGAGCAACTTATTCCAATGATTAACGTTATCCCCTTCGAAAAGACTTTTCACGGTCGTATTATGCGTGCCACTGGTTTTAGAGATTTACCTGCAGGCGGTCACAAAGAAGTTTTTGCGAGAAATACTGCATCGCTGGAACACGCGGTAAAAATAATGGACAATGGCGGGATTGTCGTCCTTTTTGCTGAAGGAGCAGCGATTGAAACACAAGCTTGGCAGGGAGACACTGGAGTATTGGTATCAAAAATGCATGACAATACGCCAATTATTTTTGCCTATCAGTCACTCCCCGAGC
>PFQB01000056.1 GCA_002793355.1 Candidatus Dojkabacteria bacterium CG_4_10_14_0_2_um_filter_Dojkabacteria_WS6_41_15 | reverse complement strand
GGGAAGCTTAGAACAGGATTTAATGCTCTTCAAGGAATACTGGTGGGGCAAGCAGGTTCGTGAACTACAACATGAATCGGGTGATCTTATCGCCACTCTAGAGACCGGAGAACAAACACCCGTTATGGCCGAAGAATTGTTTAATATTAGATAGAATTGCACAATGGAGAAAGAAATTCAGCAAAAACGATCGTTTTTCGATAAACAGATAACCATTGCCAATGCCGTCGTCTTTTTTGGTGTTGTGTTGTTATTGGGTGTTGGGATTGGTGCCAGCAGCGATTCCCTGAAAACGGTTATTTACGAAAATGTTGCAAAAGTTGCCCCGTCAGGGGATCTAAGCAAGAAAGATTACTCCCTATATTGGGATGTTTACAAGCAACTGCAAAACAACTATGTCGACCCATCGAAACTAAAAACTGACGAACTGTTTTATGGAAGTATCAAGGGAATGGTGGATGCACTTGGTGACTCGCCAACCTTATTCCTAGATCCGAAAGAAACGAAAGATTATCAAAATTCCCAGAGTGGTTCGTATTCCGGAATAGGGGCAGAGTTAGATTTTGTTGAGAAAGCAGTCATTGTAGTGGCACCTTTTGAAGGCTCTCCCGCTGCAAAAGCAGGAATTGAAGCAAGAGATGTTATTACGCATGTAGACGAGAAATCGACGGCAAACAAGACCTTGTCAGAAGTTGTGACAGAAATTCGTGGTGAGGCAGAAACGAAAGTGAAAATCACCATTTTAAGACCTCGTGAAAATTACAAAAAGTATATCTTTGATATTGTTAGAGGAAATGTCTATGCACCAAGTATCGAAGCAAAGGCAACACAAGATGGAGTTGCTATTGTTAAAATCAGTCGTTTTACCGAAGCTACTATGACCCAATGGGTAAGCAAATGGAATGGAGTCGCCGAAGATGTCGCGAGGCAGTACGCAAGTGGCACTATAAAAGGGCTAGTTATCGATCTTCGCAATGACCCTGGCGGATATTTTGATGCTGCAGTAGTTCTCGCTGGCGACTTCTTGCCTAAAGGCTCCGTCGTCGCCTATCAACGCGATCGAACTGGTGCAGACCAAACCTTTTCAACGGTCTCTACACCACGCCTAGAGAAGATTCCCGTTACTGTTTTAATAAATGGTAGCAGTGCATCCGCTTCAGAAATATTTGCCGGCGCAATGAAATTCTACAAACGAGCAACAATAATGGGTGAAGATTCCTATGGTAAGGGCACAGCACAAGTGATATTGCCGATCTCTGACGGAAGCACCTTGCACGTAACCGTTAGCAAATGGTTGTTGCCCGATAAGTCTTGGTTGAATCCCGAAAATACTATCAAGCCAGACAAGGAAGTGGTTATGGACTATACACTTCGCGCAAAAGGAATCGATAACCAGATGGATGAAGCGGTGAAGGGGATGAAATAGAAGATCAGTGAATAGACAGACGCGCAAACCCCGGCTTTCAAGACGCGGGTTTGCGTCACCATACTGCGGAATCTGGTCGTTCTCTAAACATTCCTTTACTTCACCAACGTGCCGCTGCGGGTCCGTGTGTCCGGCCAAGCCCTGTGGCTCCTGACCATACCTGTGTTTGCGGTAATGTCCTCTCTGTGCTATAATTGTATTATTAAGTTTTCAGGTTAGGAGTATTGCTATGGATGTAGACAACTATCTAGGAAAAAGGACAGAACTTCAACTGCAAATAATTAAAGAAATTAATTATCGACGAGAAGCAAGCCTTTTTAAGTTTTCGGCACAGGATATTGCAAAAACGATGAAAACGGGTACAAAAGAATTGGGCGGTGGCTTTACTGCTCTCTCACAAAAAAACAAGGAAGCTGAGCCGCTGATCTTGGCTGCTGGGGTAAAAATCGTTGTAGACGGGAGCCGGAGGGATAGAATTCAATTGTGGCGTATTAACCCTGCTGCACCTTGGGATGAAATCGGAAGTAAGATCGCACAGTATTGCTCTAATTAGGCAGGATAGTATTAAGTACAGATTTGTCTACTTCACCCAAAAGTACTACAATTGGTGAATGTACTGGCAGTTGGGATAAGTATTAGGTTTAATTAAGTGGTTTTTATAAACGTAACATATGTTCGAACAATCCTTCAAAAAAATTGACCAGATTTTGCATACTGATTCTGGTTCTGCAACAGAGCTTGATTATGTTGAGCAAACCTCGTGGATTCTCTTTCTAAAATATCTCGATGATTTGGAAGATACTAAGAAAGCGGAAGCTGCACTGGCAGGGAAGGAGTACACATATATCCTTGCGCCACAATATCGTTGGAATGTGTGGGCTTGCCCAAAGAAAAGCGATGGAAAGCTCGACCACGATAAAGCTTTGACTGGGGATGACTTGAATGAGTTTGTTAATGGCGACCTGATTGTGTACTTGAAGAAGTTCAAGTTATTGAAAATTGAGGAACCCAACACGATTGAGTATAAAATTGGTGAAATCTTTTCGGAATTAAAGAACAAAATTACTAGTGGCTATAAGCTTCGAGAAATTCTCGATATTGTCGATGGCATGCACTTCCGGTTGAACGAAGAGAAGCATGAGCTCTCGCATTTATATGAGGACAAAATTAAGAATATGGGAAATGCCGGGAGAAATGGTGGTGAATATTACACTCCGCGGCCTTTGATTAAAACGATTGTAACTGTTGTAAATCCAAAAATTGGGGACAAAATCTATGATGGAGCTTGTGGCAGTGCAGGGTTCTTGGTAGAGGCCTTTAACTATTTGACACAAAATCAATCAGAACTTTCGACCAGTCAAATGGATACGCTGCAGAATAGCACTTTCTATGGCAAGGAAATTAAGTCTTTGGCGTACATTATTGGTATTATGAATATGATTCTTCACGGAATCGAAGCACCGAATATACGACACATGAACACACTTGCTGAGAATATCAATGATATTCAAGAAAAAGATCGCTATGATGTTATCCTCGCTAATCCACCGTTCGGTGCGGGAATCGGGAAAGAAATTCAGCAAAACTTCCCAATTAAAACTGGGGAAACTGCTTTTCTGTTCTTGCAGCATTTTGTAAAAATTCTTAAAGCAGGTGGGCGAGCAGGAATTGTTATTAAAAATACGTTCCTTTCCAACACTGATAATGCGTCGGTGTCTTTACGTAAGTTACTTCTTGAAAATTGTAATCTGCATACCATATTGGAATTGCCTGC
>PFQB01000134.1 GCA_002793355.1 Candidatus Dojkabacteria bacterium CG_4_10_14_0_2_um_filter_Dojkabacteria_WS6_41_15 | reverse complement strand
CGCACCAAAAACCAGAAGAGCACTCACAATACCAAATATTTGGCGTGCAGTGCCCACATCACCCTGTGGCTTATTGTTAGAAACCATTTGTTTGACCTTTCTTAGGTCAAGTGTCGTTGTTGTCATATTTTTTTTAGTGTATCATGTTTCCAATGTCGGACCTAGTTGCCTCCATTCCCGTAATCTTACTGGACGGTCTTCTAGCCTCGGGAAGTTCAATCATTTCGACGCTAGTCGGGCGTTCATATTCTTTTACGGTAATCAATGGAAATCAATATTTGCGTGATTTGGGTGTTTCTACGGGTTTTGTTACGTCTCCGCAGGGCTCCTTCGAACACGAAATTCAATTACTCGATTTTTACGAATATATTACTAAGGAGCGCGCTGCCGTCCATGATCAAGTGTATACCTTTCTTACGGGAAAAATACGCTTGGTAAAAGAGCCAACCCTGGTACACTGCACTGGATATGCTGCTTATGCCTTAAGCAAGCAATTACCCGTAAAACATACCTTTTGGCTACAGGCGACCATTGATGACCGAGCCGAACGACTATTAAGAAAGTACCAAATAAGGGCTTCTAAAGAGCAGGTGACGCAATTGAAACAGAGACTTGAGGAAATCGACCTACACTGGGAAGCAAGTTTGCAAAAGAATCTGGGTATAAGCCTACACACAGTAGCGGATGCCGAACATGCAACTGTTGACACCTCAAACCTGACCACTGAATTGGCATTCCAAAAACTAGCTTCAATAGATTCCTTTATCGATGCCTATAATTCGCTTGCGCCATTAATGCCTGCTTACCACGAAGAATGGCGTCGTTGGCGATGTCTGGTTTGTCAACTCGTGGTCGAAAATAATTCAGTCATTGCGCAGTGCCCCAGATGTCATAATGCCGACCCCGACAAATTCAAAGACTTGGACTAAATCCCTTCAACGCTTTTGTACTTTAACCTTTATACTTTACACTTTATACTTCAACCTTCATCCTTCAACCTTCCAAGTTTTATTGCTTT
>PFQB01000025.1 GCA_002793355.1 Candidatus Dojkabacteria bacterium CG_4_10_14_0_2_um_filter_Dojkabacteria_WS6_41_15 | reverse complement strand
TCTGCGTAAATATTAAAGCATATGAGGTGCATAAAATTATTGCGACTCCCCAAGCGATAGCTAAATTACGAGTCGCAACAACTTGTTTCTTCCATTGGCAGAACAAGAAATAACAAGTTAAGAATACAGGTGCCAAGGTAATCAGAATACCAGGAATTGAATCGATATAGTTTTTATATGGTGACAGATTCTTCTCTTGTCCATCGGTTAAAGAAAGCCACCCAGTGGCAAAGCGAGCAACATTTAGTATCGAGTTCTGCTGTGTCTCCATTTCGAAGAGTGATGAGGTAACCTCTGCTGATTTCACGTCTTGTGAGAGCTCTTGTCCATAATGAAGGGCTTCGCTAAGTATGAAGATTGGGTGAGGTCTGAAAATGAGAATTGACTGCACGATGGCTAGCCACACCAGTGCGACAACTACAGTTTTTTTTGCGATAACAGATATAGAAAGCTGTTTCGGCTTAAGTAGCAATGCTAAGATTATTGTTTCAGCGAAGTACAATGTAAACGCAGCAACATTAATTGAAGTCGAGTAAAAATATAATAATCCGAGAACCAGCAATACCCACACAATAATGTTTTCGCGGTCCCCTTTTGTTGGCATCCACAACAATAAATACAAGAATGCCGTAACACCAGCAAAAGAAGGTGCAAATATCAGTATCGGTATAGAAAACATCCAGATTGGGATCAAGCTCCCTAATAAAATCAGCACAACCTTTCCGATTGCCCAGTTTGTTTTGTCATCTGACTCTCGTTCTATAATCAAAAGTGAGGAAAAGAACATGCCAATAATAAAGGCACCAAAATATGTAAGGTAAGAATTTAACCACGCAGGTAAACTTAGTAAAGATAGCCACAACGCGGGCGTGAATAACATTCCGCCATAGTGAAAGAAATTGTTTGTCGAAAAGATTCGATACCATGTAGCTGAAAAAGAAAAGAAGGGTGACGAGTTATCGAATCCCATAATCACTTTTCCTATGCGAATATTGATCAGTGCCACTAAGAAGAAAATTCCGAGCAATACAAGTTTTCGAGAAAGTCGCATGGACTATTCTATACAGTAACTGGATTCGGAGCAATTCGAACTCGTGCACGTTCCTGTAAGTAAACCGTAAAAAGCTCGCGAAGTACCTTCATTCCATATTTTAGAATGTTCACTTTGCTATATTCTCGGTCAATCCAGGATGTTGGCATTTCTTTAACAGAATAGCCATGAGTCAGCAAGGTCATGATTAAACTTACATCAAATCCCCATCCATATGCGGAGGTTTCGGTTAGAATAGTGTTAATTGTTTTTCGCTTGAATAGTTTTAAGCCACAAAAGAAATCATGGTACTTGGTTCGAAAGAGTCCTTTAATAAGTGAGTGTAAAATCTTGCTTGCGATTTTTCTCTGTAGTGGGCGATCACCAATAATATGTGAACCGGTCATATATCTACTTGCAATAATGCTATCGGCTTGCGGATGGCTGCCAAGCCAACTATATGCTTTCATTAATTCGTGTCCTGAAGATGATCCGTCCGCATCAATAAAACCAACGATTTTGCCTTTCGCTTTGCGAATCCCTTGTAAAATTGACTCGCCCTTTCCTTTTGTGGTCCCAAGATCGTATACTTTGATTTCTTTGCAGTGAAGTGCTTTGGTCAATCGCTTAACAATTTGAACGGTATCGTCGGTTGTATTGTTAACTGTGATTAGTATTTCGAAATTGTGGGCACCGAATCTACGATGTAACGAAACGTAATAGTCAAGCAAAGGCAGTAAAATGCGCTTTTCCTCGTTTTTTGCTGGGATTACCAGAGAAAATTTCACCATAAATATCGGTCAAAGAAAGTTTAGTTCTTTACCTGTGATTTGGTTTTGTTTGTATAGCTCTAGCCGCACTGGTCATAAGAATTCCAGCTCCGTACATACCAGCCCCTAACACTAGGGTTGTATCCAAGTTAATGCCCGTATCTGTAGGATTGTGGTAAGGACTTGGTGTGCCTTGACCGTCTGCCAATGCAACACGAAAGCCAATAATTGCGATTAATGCAATCACTGAAAGAATGACCTTTTTGTTTGTATTTTTTGCCATTCATAATTATACTATAGGGTCCTGCCTTTTGCAAGGGGAAAAGTCCAAGTATGGCAAACTCTTTTTGTAGTATCTAACCGCCTTTGCACTAACGCGTCAACTGTAATAGAATCAATAATGGTAAAAAAGATTTTTCAAATAATGGGGATTGGGGTATTAGTGTTCTTTTGTTCCTTATTTGGTGGCAAGCAGCAACCTTTGTACGCTCAGCACAATGTAAGTTGCAATAGTGCCTACTACCATACAGGGAATGCGTACAATGTAAAAGTACCTGGAACCTCGGGTACCGCCCAGTTGCGTATGACGTTGCTTTACGGGTATGGTAATGTCCGAATAAATATTAAGAATGGCAGTACCGTCCTCGATACGCTGAACTATTCCATAACGACACCTAAAGTTACTACCTTTGTCGATACCAGAAATGTTCCTGCAGGTTCGACGATTACGTATGAATTTCTTTATGTTGTAAATGGCAAAATAATTGCTCCGGCTCGATGGATGCCTGACAACGTGGTTCCGAATCAAGCCACTTGTGGTACAGGTTGTCAATTACCGACAGGTGGATGGTTGGCTATTTTACCCCTGTCGTCGATGCTTAGCCTCGCAACTGAAGGAGGTTTTACCTATACCGATCTCTCTCAAAGCTACACGCTTTTTTTAATGGATCAGCGAACCAAGAATACTGTTGACACTGCGGCTGTTTGCGTTAACGACCAAGCGGACAAGCCTGGAACTGTATCGGATGATGATTTTAACGATGCAGCGTTAATCTGGACGGTGAAGACCGTTGCTGAACAACATGCACCAACTGTTCTTACCGTGAATCCTGCGACAGTGATTGCTACCAACTATGCAATAGTATCTGGAAATGTTACCTCTGATGGCGGAAGCGCCATTACAGAACGAGGCATTGTGTATTCAAAGACGAACGCTACACCAACGGTAGCTGATACTAAGGGGGTGGCAGATACAGTAGCTACTGGAGAATATCGTGTGTCGATCGAGAACTTAACCGCGAATACCAAGTATTATGCACGAGCATACGCAAAAAATGCCATTGGCCTTTCATATGGAAATGTTATTGAATTTACAACTAAGGTTACAGTCACGGCTCCAACGGTGCTTACGATTAATCCTGCCACGGCAATCACCATAAATTCTGCAACAATTTCGGGAAATGTTACTTCCGATGGAGGCAGTAGCATTACTGAACGAGGAATTGTGTATTCAAAGACAAACGCAACGCCGACCGTTGCCGATAGCAAAGGTACTAGCGCTGGAAACGCCGGGATTTTCGAGGTTTCGCTAACAGCTCTGACTTCGAATACAAAATACTACGCACGCGCTTATGCAAAGAATTCAGTAGGTACGTCTTATGGTGTGGTTATTGACTTCACGACAACGACTCAAGCGACTGCTCCGACCGTTCTGACTATTAGTCCGGCAACTGCTATAACGCTAACCTCTGCAAAAGTGTCTGGGAATGTAACCTCTGATGGCGGAAGCGCTATTACAGAAAGAGGTATCGTATATTCAAAGACGAACGCCATTCCGACGATTGCTGATAGCAAGGTTGTAAAAACTGGAACAACCGGCGTATTCGAAGCCGCGTTAACAGGTTTGACTTCAAGCACAAAGTATTATGCTCGGGCCTACGCAAAGAATGCCATTGGCATTTCGTATGGTGAGGTAATCAACTTTACCGCAATTGAGCACACACCTACGGATACTGGATTTGCAGATGATGCACTTTTGTATATCGGCGGGGCCTTGTATGTGGTTGGTGTTGTCACCTTTATGGGCGCTCGAGTCTTGGGTACAAAAAAACACACGAAATAGCCAGCCATGCATTATCTATTAAGTAGCAACCAGATTAATGTTGCTAATGCCCAGTATCTGTAGTTGACTAACTACTGATTAGTGGGGACTTCCTTTACTTGCTATAATGACCAATGCCGTTCGAGCTAGACCAAAGACAGCGTTCATTAAAGGATCTTTCTTTTGTTCTATCTTATCTTGGGTTTCTGCTTATTACAGCGGGAACTGTTTTGCTTCTTATCCCTGCTCTGCCCTGGGTTTATTATCGAATAAACGTTGAAGCAACCTCAAACGAAGTAGAGACGCTGACCGGATTTATAGGTATCGGTTCTGTGGATGGCATTAGCCCCACGCCTACAGCGATTGTAGGAAGTGGTACCCCAATTCCGATAATTACTCGAGAAGTTAAACCACCTGTTAAGCTACCCTCTTTCGATGCTTCACTGCCAACACAAAACACACTGACCATTCCGAGAATTGGTGTCAATGCAGTGCTACAAGAAGGCACCGATTCCAAAAAAGCACTGTATAGAGGTGTGTGGCGCGTACCCGAGTTTGGGACTCCATTAAAAAACGACAACCCAATTATTTTGGCGGCACATCGTTTCGGTTATATCGAATGGTCTTCGACATTTCGCAAGACTAACACTTTTGCAAATTTACCAAATGTTAAAGTTGGGGATACATTCCAGTTGACATGGGATCAGCGTGCTTTCGTTTATAAGGTCTACAAGACCGAAGAAGGGAAATTGTTAACTGATTACAATGCTG
>PFQB01000126.1 GCA_002793355.1 Candidatus Dojkabacteria bacterium CG_4_10_14_0_2_um_filter_Dojkabacteria_WS6_41_15 | reverse complement strand
CTGTTGCTTCGCCCGAAGAAACGCTAAGCCCAAGAAAGCGGCAAAGGTAGCAATCACATTCTTCACTTTTTCGAGTTCCCACAGAGGTTGCATTCACAATAACGTCGTAATCGTAATATTTCGTGCTGTCGTTTATGCTGCCCCATTCCACGCTAAAATGCTGGCCGAGTTTCTTGGCCTTTTCCAAATCCCGATTAAGAACGGTCACTCGAGCGCCTTCCTCTTTCAACCCATACACAATAGCTCGGGCAGCACCACCGGCACCAAGCACCAACGTTTTCTTTCCTCGCAATGTAATCTTCTTTTTCAAGCAGTCAATCGCGCCAATCCAATCAGAATTGTATCCGACTAATTTTCCTTCTACTGAATGCACGGTATTACACGCGCCAATGGCCTTTACTGCATCTGTTTGCACATCAAGATGCTTGAGAATTTCTACCTTATGAGGCATAGACACACTGATACCGGCAACGCCAAATTCTTTCAATGCCCGTAAACCTTCGGCAAGTCGTTCAGGTGCGATGTCGCGAACAAGATACAAATAGTTTATCCCCAATGCTTCGTAGCCGGCGTTGTGCATAAATAGTGATTTCTGCTTATTTACAGGATGGCCAATGGTGACACAAAGCTTGGTCTCTTGGTTAGGAAATTGGTAATTACGCATATTGTTTGAGGGGCTTAAATTACTTGGGAGCGGTTCCACACAAAATAAAAGAAGTTTTTCATTAAATCGGCTATTGCCCTGTCTTCGATGATTATTGCAAGAGGATCGGCAACGCTATTGTTGTGAAAGGCGATTTTGTTTTGATAAAGGTTTACACCTGCAGCCATAACAAAATCGCTTGGAAAAACCCTTACTTCTTTGAATTGCTCTTTATTGGTGCGATGAAACATTTCGGAATCATCAGATTTGTCGACCAATTGGTGCAAAAAAGATTTGTTTGCTTTTCGTACCGCAATTTCGTTGAACCAGAAGTTTTCGTTTAACTCATTGCAAGGGAAAACGAGATTATTTGAAATTTCTCGAAGTACCGGATCCCCTGACCTATTCTTTTCTTGATATACCTTCTTTATTGAATCTTCTCCTCTAAATACCCTTACTTTCGACTTTAACACCTGTTCTAGCGATAATATTGGAATTGACGCGATAAACTTATTAACTGCCTCCTGGGTGTCTTTGGCTGTATCCAGCCAATCTTCCGCAATTTGTTGCAGCTTTTGTACATCATCAACAAAATATCTACAATTATACTTCTCGTTGGTTGATTGAATTAACCCTCGCTTTTCTAAAACCCTGAGCACTCGATATACAACAGAGCGGTCAATAGATAGTTTTTCTGCGAGCTGGTTTCCGTTTAACTGTCCTTCTTTCAAAAGCAAGACGTAGCTATCCGCTTCTACGGAAGATAACCCCAAATGCTCAAGCGCCTCACGATATTTTTCCGCCACAACATTGCTGTATTAATATTATTGCCCTATTGTAGCAGCAATGGCACAATAGACCAACCTAATGTTGTAGTCAGCGCAACATCTTTACACAACTGTTCCTTGAGCCCACAGAACATCAAACATCGCCTCAAACGATTTTGCAATTACACTATCCTTCAGCACATATCCTGAGCAGTTTTCGATATCTAGTTTTGTCACTGCAACATAATCATCGAAAACCGCAACAATAGCATCAAACTTAAAATCTTTTGGCAACATTCGAGTTTCTTTTAAAGTTGCAGTATTTGTCTTTTCAATTTCCTTAACCGGATCACCGTAGGTCAACAGGTTTTTCATAGCAATACCGTATTCTACACGCTTTGCGATCACGTCTTGCACCAATTTTCCCGTCAATGAATGAAATAAAGCGACTTTTTCCTGATTAATTATTTGCTTGACCGTTTTCGGCCGCCTATCAATCCTCAACAACAAGGGCAATGTATATGCATCAATTCCTTGCAACTGTTGCAGATGCGATGTCGAATTAAGTGCCTTTTTAATATCTTGCAGATCCATATTCTGCTATACTTAAATTAGTAGCATGGTATGCAACTGCCTGCGCAGGAGCTTCCAACTACTGAATTATATAAGTTCACTTTGGTAGTTGTGAACACTACTACTCAACTTTCAGAAGCACTGGATTTGACACCAAACGAAATCAAGATCTATCAAGGGTTTATTAAGACTCCAGGTGTGTCTGCTGCAAAAATGTCTGGTTTATTGCATATGGACAAATCTTCAACGTACAGATCCGTTGGAAATCTAGTCGAGTTTGGACTACTCTACCAATCTCCCGTAGATGACGTAATGACTTATAAGCCCGCAGATCCAGAGATGCTTCGAGACCGCTTTACCACCAAACTTCACGAATTAGAAAATGCACGTGATTCAGTCGGGACCTTCGTTTCAGCCATGGTATCAACCACAAAAAGGAAAACACAGGTTCGGGTGGAGGAAGGTTTGCAGGCTGTACAGCGTAGTCTAACCGAAAGTTTAGAATGTAAGGAAAAATTAATACGAGAACGATACAGATACCATTCCTTTTTCCAAAACCGTAACCATGTAAAATTTGTTTTGTCCCTTATGGAAGAACGAGTGAAGCGAGGAATTTGGATTCATCAATACGGGGACAAGGGAATTGCACTTGATCCAGACATCAAAAAGATCGAAAAAACAGCAAACCGTTACCTTAAGGAGCTTCGTGTACTCCCTCCAGGAATGGACGACATGAATTCAATCAGAATTTGGGATGACACTACAAATATAACCAGCGAAGACGAACGCGGAGAAATTGTTGTTATTACCATCGTAGACCGATACGTGGCAACGTTTATGAAAAAAATGTTCGATTATATTTGGAGTCAGAGCAAGAAGGCGTAATTGCACATTAGCTACCTTTTAACATCTCATTAATATCAATTAGAGCCGCAATAACATCCGCGGTATCGGCCTCTCTCTCACCTAGTGCCCCCTCTGGAAATCTTTTATGGGTAATCACCTCAGGTTTTCCTCGAGATAATAAAAACGCAGCGACCGGCTTTTCATATCTTGCGTCGTCAACTGCGTGAATACTGATTGATATATCTGATTGAGGCATCATGGCCGGAACTTTTTTCAATACCTTCGGAGGGTAGTAAACCATGTGTATAAAGTGACCAGTACTGGTAGGAACATCTAAAGAAAAGGAGCTTGCGTCTATTTCTCTTGGCTTAATAACCAACACGGCTGCAGCTTGATGCTTTTTATAAACCTGGTGACACGTAGCTAATAAAGCACTTCTGCAACTTTCTACTGAGGGTGTTGGTTCGCTTCCTGTCACAGTTAAAAATAC
>PFQB01000071.1:760-3605 GCA_002793355.1 Candidatus Dojkabacteria bacterium CG_4_10_14_0_2_um_filter_Dojkabacteria_WS6_41_15 | reverse complement strand
TTAACCGCTAGATACCCCGTCAGCTTGCTGCGGGGTTCTTCATTCCTCTATGTCAACCTTATCAATAAAAGAGCGCGCAGCGCTTATAGCCTCGATTGCCGAAAATGGTGGCGAGATAATCGGGGCCGAAGAGCTAGAAACATTATTATCTTCGGGTAAGGATTTGTATACCTATGATGGGTTCGAACCATCCGGTCAAATGCACATTGCCCAGGGAATTGTCCGCGCAATTAACGTAAACAAAATGATTGAAGCGGGGTTCACTTTTCGTATGTGGGTAGCAGACTGGTTCGGCTACTTGAACAACAAAATGGGTGGAGATTTAGACAAAATCAAGATGGTTGGCAAATACTTTGTCGAGATTTGGAAAGCGAGTGGTATGAATTTGGATAAGACTGAATTTTTGTGGACTTCTGACTTCGTTGGCCAACGTTGGTACTGGGAATTGGTTATGAAAGTTGCAAAAACAATTACGCTTAAACGGGCGCTCAGAACAACCGCAATTATGGGCCGTAGTGATAGCGACGAGCTTTCTGCAGGGCAAATCTTTTACCCCTGCATGCAAATTGCGGATATTTTCGGCGTAATGCATGCCCAGGTAACACAGCTTGGACTCGATCAACAAAAAGTTAACGTCTTGGCCCGTGAAGTTGGTGAGGAACTTGGATACTGGAAGCCAATTATTGTGAGCCACGGAATGTTGCAGGGGCTGCAGAAGCCGGTGGAATTAAAGATTAAAGAGCTAAAGGATAAAGACATAAAGATCGGTGAGGATTCCTACATAGGGGCGAAAATAATACTTAGAGTAAATGATCTCAAGCCGGAAGTTGCTCACCTCAGCTTTCTTGATAAAACAAACCACTCTGAATTACGCGCAATATTACTAAAATTGTGGGAGAGAATTAAATACTTTGATCTAGAAATCACCTATGTACGCAATGAAGCAGGAGAATATCTACTCAAGATTCAAGAAAATACTGACGAGCGTAAAATCTCCATGAAAATGAGTAAATCCAAGCCAGATACTGCAATCTTTATGACTGACCCCCCAGAAGAAGTCACTCGCAAAATCATGAAAGCATATTGCCCAGAAGGAATTGTTGAGGACAATCCTATATTTGCATACTGTCAGCAGGTTATCTTTAATGCCAAGTACCTAAAACGTGCGAAACCCTTGCTTGAAAATGGCATGTTTATCGTAAAAAGAGAAGAGAAATTTGGCGGAAATATATCATTTAACTCGTATGACGAGCTAGCAGTGTGCTACTTAGACAAAAAACTTTTCCCATTAGACCTGAAAAACGCTGTAATCGGCTACTTAAACGAATTACTACAACCAGTTAGAGACCACTTTGCAAACAACAAGGAAGCGAAGAAGATACTTGAGAAAGTTAAGAGCTACGAGACAACGAGATAGCTACTAACTAATGGTTAACAGTTAGTAGTTAGTAGCTATTTCTTCAGTCCTTTAACGAGTTCCCTTAATTCAATTGCCTTTTCAAAATTCAACGACATCGCCTCTTTCTTCATTTCTTTTATCAACCAGTCTATCGTCGACTTTTGTTCCTTCTTCGGCATTGTTCTATACGAAGCGGTCATAACTTCGATATCTTTACCCAACATTGCGTGAATTTTTTGCTCACGTGCTTCTTCCCCTTCCTCTTCAACCTTCGGCAGAATTCTTTCACGAATCGCTTTGTGAATTGAAGTTGGCGTAATACCCATTTTCTTGTTGTATTCCAATTGGATTTTGCGTCGTCGCTCAACTTCAAACAACGCTTCTTGCATGCTATGCGTTGTATGGTCTGCATACAAAATTACTCGACCTTCGATGTGGCGAGCAGCTCTTCCCATCGTTTGAATCAAACTCGTTCTGGATCGAAGAAAACCTTCTTTGTCCGCATCTAAAATAGCGACCAGAGAAACTTCTGGCAAATCTAAGCCTTCACGAAGCAAGTTAATACCGACCAACACATCATATTTACCACCGCGTAAATCGGCCAAAATGTCAGTTCTGTCCATCGTGTCGATATCAGAATGAAGATAAGTAACACGTGTTCCACCTTCTTTCAAATATTCAGAAAGATCTTCGGCCATTCTCTTGGTCATTGTTGTGACAAGAACTCGCTCTTTTCTGTCCACAACCTTTTTTATTTCGGCGACAAGGTCCTGCACCTGAGTGGTCGCCGGCCGAATTTCAACCACAGGATCTACTACCCCAGTTGGACGGATAAGTTGCTCCGCGATATTGGCCTTGCCTGCTTTATTCATTTCATATTCTTCTGGGGTTGCAGATAGAAACACCGTGTACCCAATTCTTTCTTCAAATTCGGGAAAACGAAGAGGACGGTTTTCTTTTGCAGTTGGCAAGCGAAAGCCGTATTCAACAAGGTTTTCCTTTCGGGCCTGGTCGCCATTATACATACCGCGAACCTGTGGAACGGTCATGTGCGATTCGTCAAGAATCAATAAGTAGTCCTTCGGGAAGTAATCCATCAACGAATATGGCGGTTCACCAAGTTTACGTCCATCAAAATAATACGAATAGTTTTCAATTCCTTTACAATAGCCAATCTCTCGTATCATTTCCATATCATATTGCACCTTTTGTTTGATTCGATGCGCCTCAATCATTTTTCCTTGCTTTTCGAACTCTTCTACCCGCTTTACCGTGTCTGCCTGAATTCTCTCGATTGACTGGTTTTGCACAGACTCGTCCATAACATAGTGCTTTGCCGGATACAGGACAACTTTATGAATAACCGTGCCTTCGACCTCCAATAACATATCGATATAGTAGCTGTAATCGGTAATTTCCGCACCATCAATTGGGCGGAAAACTTCA
>PFQB01000071.1:0-699 GCA_002793355.1 Candidatus Dojkabacteria bacterium CG_4_10_14_0_2_um_filter_Dojkabacteria_WS6_41_15 | reverse complement strand
AAATATCTATTGAATTTCCACGAATTCTAAACGTACCCCGTTTAAAATCAACATCATTTCTTTCGTAGTAGAGTCCGACCAGTTGTGCTTGAAGTTTTTGCAAACCCTCACCCTTCCCGACTTCGACCAGGGCCATAGCATTTTTATAGGTTTTAGGTGAACCAAGGTTATAAATCGCCGACACAGAAGCGACTACGATTACATCTTCTCGGGTCATTAACGCGGTTGTTGCCGCCAAGCGGAGTTTATCAATTTCTTCGTTAATATCGGCATCTTTTTCTATATACAAGTCTCGTTGTGGAATATAGGCTTCTGGTTGGTAATAATCATAATAGCTAACGAAATATTGCACAGCATTCTTTGGAAAATACTCTTTGAATTCCTGGTAAAGCTGTGCTGCCAGCGTTTTGTTGTGCGAGATAATCAAGGTCGGCTTTTGCACTTGCTGAATCACATTTGCAACGGTAAATGTTTTTCCACTTCCAGTAACTCCGAGCAATACCTGAGCATGTTGGTCATTATTGATACCGGTAACAAGTTTCTCGATAGCAGTAGGTTGATCGCCCGTTGGTTGATAATTGGAAGCAAGCTCAAAACGCATACTGAAATGAAGAACCCCGCAGCAAGCTGACGGGGTATCTGGCGGTTAATTTATTTCATACTCAAAGAATGTGAGCTGATTTCGCTCAATTAAGTCAT
>PFQB01000021.1 GCA_002793355.1 Candidatus Dojkabacteria bacterium CG_4_10_14_0_2_um_filter_Dojkabacteria_WS6_41_15 | reverse complement strand
GAGCAACATCCGAAAGGACGCGCCTAGAATCGGCTTTAACACCATCTGTTCCCACAGATACGGACATGTCTTTTACTCTTTTGACCATGTTGGTTTAAAATATAAAGTTTAAATAATAAAATGTTAAATCTCTAAATCGTTAAGTCATTAAATCACTAAAATGGCAGGTCATCATCAGAAATTGGTGCAGGTGCTGCTGCGGTAACTGCTTTTGTTGGCTTTCCTTCAGATTTTGCCTCGTCTAGTCCTTGTGCTATTGCGTCAAGATCGAAATCTCCACCAACTTTCTTGGCACTTTCACCTTGGGCTCCTTCTGCATCATCGCTTCCGGCGGCACGGGTCACTTTGTCAAGGATAATTACTTGATCTGCGCGAATTCTGGCATCTTTACTAATAATCTTTCCTGCTTCGTCGCGCTTTTCACGATACGATAAGCTACCTTCTACATAGACTTTTTGACCTTTCCTTAGAATTTTAGCCAAATTCTCGCCAAATTTTCCCCATGCATTAACGCTGTGGAAATTCACTAATTCATGCACTTCGCCTTTGGCATCTTTCCAGGATTCGTTAGTTGCCACGGTAAAGAAACAAACGGCGGTTCCACTTGGAATAAAGGTAACTTCGCCATCACGGGTTAAGTTGCCTATTAATGTGACTTTGTTTACTGAATATTGCATAGTGTTTATGTCTTAGCTTATCCTCTACTGTACCCTGATAATTGTGATTGAGCAACTCATCTATTTATTTGCCTTTTTTCGGTCTTCCGACTCTTCTCGGGTAATGGTCTTCTTCACTTTTATTTTGGTTCCTGTACCTTCTTTCAAGTCTTTCTTGATGATAATGTAACGCAAAATTTCTTGGTGTCGGTTCATTGCTTTCTTTATTCCATCGACAGAAAGTGACGGTGCTTCGAACTGATACATAACATAGTAGCCTTCTACATGCTTGTCTAATTCGTAAGCAAGATAACGCTTTCCCCAAATATCGCGGAGAGAAACGGTTCCTTTTGCATCGATGATGATTTGTTCAACCTTTGCATCCGCCTCGTTACGCACTTTATCGGGCAAAAAAGGTTTGAAAACAACGACCATCTCGTAAGGAGTCGGCTTTCTAACCACATTAATAATAATATCTTCTAATTTTCGCTTTGCCATAGTGAGAATTATAACACAGATGTGCCGGAGTGCAACGCCTATTTCGCCACTAGCTACTAGATGTTAGATACTAGTTGCTAACTAAGAGTGAGTTGTTAGGAGTTATTTCTCGGAAAGAAAAGCGCTTATTAAGAAAATACTGCATGATTGCGATGAATATTATTGAAACACCCTTTACTAACTCAAGTTGATACTTGGCAATTATTGGTGAAATGGATAAAAGGATAATACCAAAGAACTCTCGAAATGCTCCATTAAATACCCACAGAAAGGCATCTCCTACCGCCATCCCGACCAAACCAACGGTGTAAAAAGTAGCAAATCTTCTTAAAAGCTTGTCGGTTTTCTTAAAATTGAAAAAGGCATTAAGTAGGAAGTTGTTAATAATTCCTGCAGACATTGAAATGAAATTCGCAAAGTATTGATTCACGTGAAGCACGCGAACTAGAAGAATAAAGACGCAAACATCTATGGTTAACCCAGTAAATCCAATAAGCACATACGCAACGAAAGATCGACTTTTTGCAAATACTTCCTGTAGTCTCGCAAACATTGCTGTCATTATTTAGAAAAAAAGTTGTATCTAATTATTTCCTTTAACGCTTCAACTCCGTGTTTAACCGCTATCATTTTCTTCCCTTCTGCAACCGTTCTTGGATAATAATGAACCGCCGCCTGGGCGAATTTAACATTCTTCACTTTCGAAAACTTTGCAGTAATTTCTGGCTCAAACCCAAAATTTGTGGTAGCCGTTAGGGTTGCTGCAAGTTTTCGGAAAAGATCGCCCTTTGCCATTTTATACCCAACCTCCATATCGCGTGGCCACATATTCGCCCGTATTCCTGTAATAACAGCAGAAAGCAGGCTGAGTGCAGAATTCCCTATCCAGTTTTGAAAGTACACCGCCTCGTTTCGTTTTCCAAATCGATTTCCGTAGAGAACATCTAGTTTCTCCTTTTGAATTTTTTCAAATATTGCCGGTAGGTCTGCCGGTTCATATTCCAAATCCGCATCCTGAATCACAACATAGTCCCCCTTGGAGGCTAGAATTCCCTTTTTTACCGTTTGTGATTTTCCAGAATGTTCTTTTTGTAGTAGCTGTATTCGTTCTCCAAATTTTTTATGTAGTTCTTGCATCAATAAATATGAATTATCAACAGACTGGTCATCAACCATGATCAATTCGAAATCAATGCCGGCAAGTGCATTAACCACTTTTTCTACAATTTCTCGAAACGTGTTTTGCTCGTTATAAACGGGCATAATTAAGGATAGCTTCATATTCCCGTATGATAACAATGAATTCTCTTGGTGTCTACTTCTTCTCGGCAAGATAATTAGTCGTCATGAACGCTTCGTACATCTCTTTGTATTGTTTTATCTCGAATAATCCATCTCGGACAATTCGATAAATCGTATAGTTGCCTTTCAAGAAATAATAGTAATCTTGGAAATAGGTACGCGAATCAATATTGCATCCACCGAATTCGAATTGGATATAATCAATTGCGCCGTTACTTAACATCTTTTTCGCACCTTCGAGCACTTTCATTTCGTTTCCCTCTACATCCAATTTAAGAAAGTGAATACGATCAATACTGTTTTTCTGGCAAAAAGTATCTAGCGTTCGAATCTCGACTTCTTCTTTTTTGCTCATCTGAATATTGAAGTGGTCTAATTTTCGCTGATACACACTCGCGAGACCTGATTCATCCGCGTTGCTAAACAATACAAGTTTTGTGTTAGCTTCGCCAAAACCAAAGTTAAACGACTGTACTCCGATTAATCCCTTCACGTTGCGCTGTAGCGCCTGAAAAGTTTTGCGAGAGGGTTCAAACGAATATACCTTTGCTTTGTCGCCAAACACTTCTTTTTCGGCAATACACGACTGACCAATATTGGCGCCGACATCGAAAATGATGACCTCCGGTAACGAGTGAAGTTTATCCTTAATATACACCATTGCAACTTTTTCTCCGCTTATCTGTGGGTTTTTTCCTCCGCCAATATTCATACCACGAAGAGCGAACAGGTCGAGGGTTTCGAAAAACTTTTGGCATTTCGTCTTGCCAACAATAGCCGAAGCAACTTTATTCTTTATTTGTTTAAAAAGTGACATACCAATATAATCATATTAATTATTACTCAATGCGGATTGCTTTATCCCAATACATTCTATCACCCTTATACCTTTCGCCTGTGATTGATAATAAATTGTGCCAAAGGTTTGGGCAGAAACGAGTAAACATATGCCAACATCCCTTTAATAGTCTTATACTTTTTGACATAATCCCAACTTAGAGTTCGCACTTTTGCTTGATCCCCAGAGCGCAGATAGATCCGAATCTGACGCCAATCTTTTTTTATAGGCGGTTCATTTTCATTCACCCTGCGAATGTCTTCGAACGTGTCCGTGTCATAGGTGTCGTGGCCATATTTAACCCGTTGTTCGTACATTGCAAGAATTTTTTTATTCATAAGCGGTTGAAGAGCATCTGCATTGTCAGCCACAGACGTCGACGAGTTAGAAAGCCGATACTTTACCAGGGGCTCTTCAATATTAGCCAGTCTCTTCCCATCAGTGAGAAGCCGAAGGTAGAGATCATAATCTTGTGAACGAGTGATTTTTTCACGGTAGCGGTAACCCTCATTCCTATACATGACTGAGGAGTGAGTAAACATATTCTCTGTAGGAAGCTTTGCCTTAATGGACTGCGGATCTTGATAGGGACATCGATAGACTGATTGCACAACACCAAGATTGTCAATCGTAATTCTGCCCGAACCAACCAGAAAAATATCGTGGTGTTCATTGAGAAATGTCACTTCTTTTTCTAAGCGTTCAGGCAATGCTACATCATCATCATCGAGTATAGCAATATATTTCCCCCGTGCTATATTCAAGCCACAATTTCTGGCAGCCGGAGGAAAAAGGCGAACCTTTTGTTCTAGCAGAATGATTTTTTTGCTTTTCTTCGCAAGTTCGCGGGCTACTGCTATAGTATTATCTGGGGATGGCATTGAGATAATAATCAGTTCCCAATCAGTGAATGTTTGAGCCAATATCGAATCCACCGATTCTTCTATAGTCGTCGCTTTATTGTACGTTGACATAATCACCGAAACCATAGGTGTACTCTTTTTAGCCATAAACGAAGGATAACACTGAATAACCAGTACGTAAACTAAGTTTTTGCTCTGCGTACTTTTGGTATATCATTACGGTATGGTCAAAAGGTACATCTCGTGTCTTGGATTTGGCATTCTGCTCTTTCTGTCCTCGCTAACATTTTTATATAACAGGGCGCAGGCAAGCATACTCACGGTCCGCCAGCTACAAACTCCCACCCAGCTAAACACAGGATACACACTACATGATTCATTCGAAACTATTAACATAGTGGTTGCGCAGCACCCGAATTATCCTATTTATTTTATCTCCGACTCGAGACAGCCAGATGTAACAGGCAGTTCTTGGCAAATGATTCAGACGAATTATGTGACCTACCCTCGTACTCCACTCAACATCAGTCACCGCAAGGATGAAACATTGATCACTAACCTTGCTACAAATAAGGCGCCATCTATCATTGTGTCCCTATTCAAACAAGAAGAATTTGCACACGTTGGGCAGGAGCTACACCCAAGTTCGGAATATTATATCTATATTTTATCGACGAATTGACAATGGAACTACTACTTACTATGTTGGGACTGGCAAAATATTTCGTTATTGGCGCTTCGATACTGATGCTTCTTGAACAAAATCATATGCTTCCGTCGAAAATATCGGCTGCGTTTGTTGTCTTCTTCGCTTTCCTTTATGGAATCATTGCCACAAGCATTTTACTCCACATCGGATTGGCCACAAATTTGTTGCCGCTTATGCATGTGTTGACTTGGGCACTTGCACTTGTAGGCTTAATCCAATTAGCGACCAAGTATCGCAACTCAACACACCTGCTACTGCAAGGAGACTGGCGAGCCCGCAGCGCTTTTATTTTAGGGTATACGTGGCAAGTAATTCTTTTGACGTTTCAACCCGTTATGGCTAATGATGCTCGCGCTATATGGTTGCTAAAGGCGAAAGCCCTGTTTTCGGGAACAATTCCTTTTTTTACCTATTTACAAAACAAAACTTTCGCCTACAGCCATCAAGATTACCCAATTACTATTCCACTCCTATACGCTGATATTATTCGACCGATGGGTCATTTTTGGGAACCAGCCAGCGGAATTCTTTCGTGGACATTTTTTGCAGTTCTAATCATTGGCTTATATGGCGCAATACGGCAATTTACCCGATTAAACAAAACCTTGGCACTACTACTTACCTGCGCAATCTTTTTCACACCTGAATATATGCGACAAGGCTGGGCGGGGCTTGCGGATGTGCCTCTTTCGTTGTTTTTCTTTGGATCAGTGCTAGGACTGCAATTTATTTCTGATCGGTCGTGTATTCAGGAATATATCATACCGATATCAACGGCAATTTTAGGCGCAACAGTCAAAAACGAGGGCCAATCGTTTTTGCTATTTACAATACTGTTATGCGCTTGGCTTTATTCAACAACGATAATCAAAGCAAAGACGATTGCTCGCACAGATATAGTAAAACAAATACTCAGTGTTGGCACGCTAATGTTAGTCACTTTGTTACCTCTAGCTATCTGGAAAATCATAACCTGGCAATATGCTATCGCTAATGATGTTACCAGTGCCCTCAATTTTCACCTAGTTGTTTCTCGGATTCCCGTTCTGTTCAGCGAAATTCTTCCCCGTGTCTTCGATGGTTATAGGTTTGGCATACTTTTGGTTCCCGCTATGCTACTTCTCTCGCTACCGCGAAACCAGCAAGTGTACCCTCTAGGAACAGTACTCGTACTCACCCAGGCACTGACCTACCTTGCGGTGTACCTGTTTACCCCATACGATCTTGCTTGGCACATTTCGACTTCGTTCAGTCGACTCGTGTTGCATCTATTGCCGGTATTGTTTTTACTTACTCTTGTGAGGTTTTCCAACCAAGAATCTTCTAATTGCCTGATTGGACATGCTAAAATTAACCATGCTTAATACCACCCTCAAAAAGATACTTAACAAACTTGGGATAACTAGTGAGAGCAAGTTAGGGCGCCTGTGGCGAAGTATCCAACTTTCGGAAAAACTCACTAAACGTTTATATTTTGCAGATTTGGTGAATTCTTACTATATCGCACGGTACATTAATTCGTGGGAACAGCCAGTACAAGATACGGATCTACTTTCAATTCTTGTATTTTCGTATGATCGGGCCTTCCAGCTTGATGCGTTGCTCGGCAGCTTCTCCGATAAAGTAGTGGATGCTAAAAAATATAAACTGGCAATAATCTATCGCTTTTCTACACCAGAGCACCAGCAGGCATATGATGAAGTATTCGCCCTACACCAAGATCTAAATATCATCCCCATCCATCAAGACACTGGTACCTCTTTCAAGGTACAAACGATTAAGATTATTGAGGGTTTCACCAGCAAAAAACTCATGTTCCTCGTGGATGATATTCTTTTCACCGAAGATGTCGATCTGAAGGAGTTTGCATCTCTTCCAAACGAGTTTTACATACCGAGTTTGCGCCTAGGTAAGAATATTACCTATTCGTATGCAGCAAGCAAAAACATAGAAATCCCACAGTTTATCGCACCTACCATATTTTCCGAGGCAAAACTAATACCTCACCAAACGAATGTCTGGAAATGGTCTACCGGCGAACGCCACTGGCGACGCATGCTTTCCGTCGATGGAAACATTTTTGATCGAAGAGAATATCTCTTTTTGATGCAACAGGTTGATTTTACCAGCCCGAATACACTAGAAGATGCCGTCGCGACAGCGTTCGATGAGTTTTACAAGCATAAATTGGGAATCTGCTACGATAAATCGAAGTTGGTAAACATTCCAATTAACAATGTAAATCAGCTGCAAGATTCATCTTTTCACAATCGGTTCGGGAACATTCATCAAGATACCCTGCTAAAACTGTGGCAACAAAAACAACAAATGGCCTATCGTAACCTGTATGGAGTACACAACACCAGTGTTCATGAAGAAATTCCTTTTGAAACGCAAGCAAGATAATAGGCCAGTAAGTGGCTACATTATTTCTTTGTCAGCTCCCATATTCCACACCCATAACTGCAGCCAAAATTGGAAACGATGCCCTGTTCGTCTAACGCAACATTTTCAAACAATTCCCCCGCATCAGAAACATAACTAAAATGGTCGATTGTATATTGAGAGGTAAGAAGATCAAGGAGATGCCTCACAGAGAATACCCTATGCGCGTTAAATTCTATGCGCTGCCTACCGATAGGCGTTGAAAAATAAAATTTTCCCCCGCGCTTTAAAATCTGTGTAATGTTGTTAATCCCTTTAATATGCCCATCATAAGAAAGAGAATCGCCATATCTACCTAATCCAAAGTGTTCTATTGCATGAAGGGAAGATATTGAATCAGTATAATTAATCTTATCCGAGGGAAGATTCAGCAAGTCCGCTTGTCTAAATTTAATATTTTTCACGGTATCGGTCTGATTCCTGATATCTAAAACCTCTATACTACGAAAAACTGCCACATGGGCAACAAAGCCATCAATTCTCGATCCAATATCCACATGTTTCAATGGTTTATTCTCAAAGATTCTTCTTGCCACAAGTAGATCCTGATGAAAGTACGCCCCAGACATAACACCTGCATCACTATTCTTTTCATGAAGTATTGGCATAGACGCGTAAAGAGGAAAAGATAGATCAGTACCTCGTAATCTCCGCATCAATCTGTAATCCACTAGATACGCGGGGAATCGTGCAATAAAGGCATATAATTTTCTCAGATTTATTCCCGACAATGTTGCAATAGAGATCTTTTTTTCCTGCCTCCTTCCCACAGAACTCCGAAATTAATTTAACGGACCGCTTCAATTTGGTACCTCCAGATAACAACTTTCGAGCATAGCTATAATATTGTACACTGTCAATAAGTATCCGGAGAGTTCCTGTACGGCCTTTTCACTGTTATAACAATCTTCGGCTGAAAGAACACTAAATTTGTAATATGTCGTATAATTATACGGTGAACATTATTAATTCCATCAAAAATATGGCGGGCAAGTTACTGCCACAATCTAAAACTAAAAAACAAGTACTCAAAGGCGTGTCTTGGTTGGCTGGGGATAAAATTGTTCGCCTTGCAATAAGCGTTTTTACTGGGGCATTGGTTACTCGTTACCTTGGTCCTGAACGATACGGGACCTTAAGTGCTCTTACTGCCTTCGCTGCACTATTTGGTCCTATCGCCAATATGGGGGTCAATTCGATCATTCTGCGAGACATCGGCGCACATCCAGAAAAAGAAAAGAGTATCATCGATGCTTCTATAATTCTGAAAATGGTTGGTGGGGTTACCTCCGTACTCCTTGCGATTGCGATTGCATTGTTCGCCAAACAACCTCAGTATCAGCCGCTGCTCGTTGTTTTTGCAACATTCAACTTCCTGTTTTATTTTCTGGACAATTTTGAGTCATGGTTTTATGCAAGAAACGAGCAACGCAAGCCCGTTATCGCTGGACAGATAAGTTTTATGTTTACTTCCGCACTACGAGTGGCATGTATTATTCTAAATCTTGGCCTTCCTGCCATTCTATTGACCTATTCTCTAGACTCTGTGCTGGGTGGTGTACTGGTCTATTTTAACGCGCGAAAACACCTTTCGTTCCGTATACTTTCGGTTCAGTACCACAAAGAAAATGTGTTGCGATTATTAAAAGAGTCGTTGCCCCTTATGTTTGCGAGCATGGGAACGATTATTTTTATGAAAATAGATAAAGTTGTTATGCCGTGGTTAACCACGGCATACGTCTTAGGCATCTATTCGGCAGCTACACGATTGTCTGAATTATGGTATTTCATACCATTTTCTCTCTGTACCGCTTTTGCACCTCTTATCGCTGCAGCTAAGAGTAAAAGTCCAGAAATCTACGAAAAAAGGATGCGCAAAGCCCTCATTGTGGTAAATCTTGTAACAATGTCCCTTGCTTTGTTTACATTACTGATCGGTCCGTTCGCAATAAATTTGTATGCGGGGAGCAAATATGTTTCTGCGCTTCCCGCATTGCAGGTACACATTTGGTCATTACCCTTCATTTCTATTGGATTGGTTGTTGATATCTGGCTACTCAACGAGCACCTGCAACGTCTTCAGGTCGCAAGAACCTTTACTACTGCAGCTGTCAATATAGTATTGAATATACTTTTAGTCCCAAAATACGGAGCAGTTGGCGCTGCTTGGGCGACGCTTATAGCATATACGTACCCGGGATTCTTCGCCAATCTGCTAGACAAAAGAACGAGGGCAGTTTTCTGGCTTGAGCTAAGAAGTATTATTCCAACGCCAAAGAATCTGCAATTAATTTTCGAGAAATAGCCACACATGAACCAATCACTTCACACAGTTGTCGAGTACTACAAAAAAGGAGTTGCCAAATTAAAACGTATTGCCTACAAAACAGAAGATCCTGTATACAACGTATTCCATCAACAGTACACACGAAATGCGCTACTCTCATACATTACCTCTCCCTTTAAATTAGGCATTTCTTATCGGCATAACAATACACTATCTGTCCAGGAGATTGCCAAAATATTGGGTTCCTTAGGATATAACGTTGACGTCATTGACTACAAAGACCAGAGGTCCTACTCGTACGAAAAATATGATTTAATCATAGGTTTTGGTGAACCGTTTGCTGCCAGTTACCCCAAAAACGGCCATGCAATCCGTGTTTTTTACGGCACAACCATGACTCCAGCAAAACATAATCAGTTTGCCATTATGCAACTTCAAGCATTTCATAAGCGACACCATGTTTGGTTGACCGAATCTGCGCGTATCGAAGAGAAGATGTTTAGCCTACAAGTTCAGGCAGTGAATGCCATTGTAATGTACGGCAACAAGCTTGTGCAGGATTCTTACCAAGAAATTTTTTCTGGACCAATTTACCGCCTTCACGACATTAATTTTGTATTCAGACCTACAGAAACCGTTACTGCTGTAAAAAAGAACTGGGATCTTGCGCGCAAAAAGTTTTGCATGTTTCCCGCAGCAGGTATGATTCACAAAGGAGTGGATATTGTGCTAGACCTTTTTTCTAAACATTTGGAGTGGGAACTGTATCTTGGCGCTCCTATCACGCGGGAGCCTCGGTTTATGGCAATTTACCAAAACATACTTTCTCTACCGAACATACATTTTCAGGGGTTCGTCGATATGTCTACACCCGCATATTGGAACATCCTTGATGAATGTGGCTTCTTCCTCTCTCCTTCTGCTGCGGAAGGATGCCCAACTTCTGTAGTAAATGCATGCACCAATGGAAAAGTTATTCCGATTGCCACAAGTCGAAGTGGACTTGAACCATCGTCATATAACATCCCAATTCGTGAAATCACCGAAGAATCACTTGAGCAGGCAATCAAAACGGCTCAAACCTTCTCGAACAAAGAACTTGAAACCAAATCACTAGATGCGCACCATTACTACTATACTGCACATTCGAAGGAAGCATATCAAAAAGAACTAATCGGGGCATTAACCAAGATATTGGCTGCGAGCAAGGTATGAAAAAACCACTTATCTCAATAATCACCGTTGTTAAGGAACGCGCCTACATTGTTGAAGAATGCATTAAAAGTATTCTCGGCCAATCTTTTACAAATTTTGAATATCTGATTAAAGAGGGAAACTCGACAGACAACACTGCGCAGGTAATTTCCAAATATAAAAATCAGCTTACGTATTTTGAATCCTCCCCCGATAAGGGACTATACGACGCAATGAATATCGCGACAATGCACGCGCACGGAGATTGGGTCTGTTACATCCAGAGCGATGATCAACTGTTTGATGCAAAGGTACTGGAAAAGGTTGCTCCTTATCTTGAAAAAACAACGGCAGATGTCATCTATGGAGCCGCACTGATAACCCTAGATTGGGGTATAACTCGAACCATTAACGCCAAACCAATCAGCACCGTGTGGAATCACCAGCCCTATTCTCATCAAGCAATGTTTCTTCGTACTACAGTTGCAAAAAAATATCCATTTAATCTTACCTATCGTTCCGCAGCGGATTATGACCAAATCTACAAGTTGTACACACTCGGGTACCAATTCGAGGCGATTCCAGTTATGGTTGCAAGGTGCCTAGGCGGCGGGCTTTCTGATCACAAAAGAATTGCAAGTCTTACAGAAGCAGGCATTATCAAGAGAAGTTATGATCAAAATCGATGGCATCGTTTTTTACACATATTATATGCTACTAAAAGTGCGATCAATTTAAAGCTGAGACACCTTTTACCCGTTCCTCTCATTAGAAAGTTTTTCGAGTTAAGGTCAAAATATATCGAAAGATGAAGAAAATTACACAGACAATTTTTTTCACTCTGATCACACTAACACCAGTGGTCGAAATAGTTAACGCTTCCTATGTACATAACAATATTTTGCTGGGAAATATCGGACAAGCATTCAAGCTTCTCCTAATCGTCCTTGCTTTCATCCTAATACGCAAAAAAGAAAAAGCTTTCTATGTTGTAGTCCTTGCCGTTGGAATATTGTTCACGCTTATTCATTATATTCTTCTCCCCGAAAAAACGAATAACATGTTGATTATTGATCTAATACTGTTTCTGAAAATTTCCTATCTTTTTCCCGTCACTTTCGCCTTGGTTACTGCATCGCAAAGGGTGATAATCTGGGCTACAAGTATTGCATGGGGTATGATTCTCTGTAATATTCTACTTGGAGTTTTGGGATTGGGAAACAGCCAATATGCTCTTGGCTACGGATTTAAAGGATTTTTCTACTCAGGGAATGAAATGGCATTAACTTTTATTGTTGTAACGGCGATCCTTTTGTACGAACTCCTAAAGAGCAAAAGGATCGCAATAGCAATCATTTTTTGTCTGGTTTCCTTGATTGTGGGTATACTGCAGGGCATGAAAACACTGTTGATCGGACTACCTTTGGTCACGATTATCATCCCTGTAATACATTACTACCCCGAACTTCTAGCACTGAACCGACTGCCTACAAAAAGACAGATGGTCCAGATAATACTAACCCTGTTTATTGGACTGGTAACTATCTCGTTTGTGCTGGTAAGGTTTGTGTCACCACAGTTCTTCGTGCGTTTCGGCGAAATTTACCAGCGGAGCGGGCTGGTAGGTGCAGTTCTTAGCGGGCGAAACGCTTACCTAAAATCAGGGCTCGACATTTATGTACATGAGTATTCTGTCGGTCAAAGGATTTTTGGCGCAGGAAGTCAGTTGCTAAATCAGCTAAACACCTCTACTCACATTGTGACACCACGCACCGTAGAGATGGATCCCATTGACATGCTTTTTTCATTAGGTGCTTTGGCCATTTTCTATTACATGTTCTGGATAATTCTTCTGCGAAATATGCTTCGTGCAGGCACCGTCACTGGATATTTTTCGGCGTTTATCAATATCCTCCTCCTTGTTTTAAGCATAATCACCGGACACGTGGTCTATTCTGCTTTCCTTGCGACATACTGGGCGATGGCGAATTCTCGTTATTTTAAAGAGGCGTATCAGATAAAGCCAAAAGTGATCTTTGCTGGAAGTACGGCGATTCCTGGCGGAATCGCCGTATATATGACAGATACTGCCTCACACGCAAAAGGCAATATCAATATTACGGTCGTATCGACACACAAGAATGGCAACATTGCTCAGGTCATTCTCTCTTTTATTACTGGTGCAATAACAATTGGTATACTTTTGGTGGCATCTCTTCTTAATGGGCAAAAAATCGTATTACATCTGCATATGGCAACGCGTGGCAGTTTTTTTCGGAAATTGCTCATCATATACATCTTCTCTTGGTTTTCTGATGCAACAGTGCTCCACATTCATGGGGCTACATCTGTAGAGTTTTTCACCAAATTGCTGAGCAAGCCATTGTTTCCGTCCTTGGTCAAGATAATGTTCATCATGACTGATACAATCTTGGTTGTCTCCAAAACTATGTTGCATGAGCTCCAGGCTTGCTTCTCTATGTATCACATAGAGGCCTTTTCACCAAAATGGAATGTACTTAATAACGCAATCCCCTTACCCTCACCACTTGTTACCAGAAAGCCGTTAGCAGCAGACAAACCCCTAAGATTACTTTACGTGGGAAGATTCGTACGAGCAAAAAATATACTATTGCTTATACAGATCGCTGCTTCTCTTAAAAAGGTTTTTGTTAATTTCTCCTTAACTCTTGTTGGTGACGGGCCAGAAAGAAAGCATATAGAGGCTGCCATTCTTTCATATGGTGTTGCAGATGCAGTCACTATAACAGGAGCAATCCCGCACGAAAAAATTGAAGCGCAATACAAAAAAAATGACTTGTTGCTGCTTCCATCTCATTACGAAAGTTTCGGCATTGTTGTTCTTGAGGCATATACTTATGGCCTACCGGCAATTACAAGTAACGTTGGGGGACTAAACGATATTGTCATAGATGGTAAAACAGGCTATCGATATAATCCCAACGACCTTGAAGGTTTTGTCTCAAAGATTGCGGAACTACATAAGAGTCCAAAAGTCTTTAATACTTTAAGAAAGAATGCACAAGCCTTTGTACTGCAATTCGATTACCCAGAACATATCAAACAGCTTCAAAAAATCTATGCATCGTTAAACCTCTAATTTCTGCTATACTTTGATATGCCGTTAAAGCGTCCTATTCACCTTCTTCTCGTTGCCTCAACTGGTGGCCATATCAAACAACTCCATGAACTAAAGGATTTCTGGAGCCGATACGATCGAACTTGGGTCACGTTCAATGCTGGAAACAGTCCGAGTTTACTTAAGGATGAAAAAGACGTTATTTGGGCTCCACACCCTACCAATTGGCCGAACCTCCCTAATAATATCAAGAACTCTTTCCTCGCTTTATTTACGGTACTTTCAGGCAAATATACTCATATCATCAGTACAGGGGCTGGTGTTGGCGTACCCTATATGTGGTTAGGTTGGTTATTCTCTCCATTTCTCAAAACCAAAACGATCTTTATTGATTCACTCACCAGAACCAAAGGAATGTCTTTTTCGATGAAACTTGTGTTCTATTTTACCCATATACGTTTGACACAATGGCCAGATAACACCAGGAAATATCCTCGCTTACTTTATAAAGGAAAGGTTTTATGATTAAAGTAGCCTTAGGCACAGAAAAATTTCAATTCACCCGAGTTTTAGAATGGTTGGATCGAGCATTAGATGATAATGTTCTGGATGAGCAAGAAGAGATTCTGGTTCAAGCTGGCTCAACTAACTATATTCCCAGACATAAAAACATGGTCCTTTTTACAATAGTCCCCTACCAACAACAAATTGAAGAATTTAAAAAAGCCCGCATAAGTATTATTCACGCAGGCATTGGAAATGTACTAGATCTTGCTGATTTAGACAGAGTTCCTATCATTATCCCCCGTGATCCAATGAGAAAAGAACATCTTGATGGACACCAACTGGACTTTTGTGATGTAGCAGGGAAAGAACTTGCACTTCCTGTTGCACATACGTATAAACAATTTGCCGAAGCGATACACAACTACAATCAGGACAGAAAATTCCCGTCTTTCCGAAAACAATTGGTGGATTACCTGGTTTCTGTTGTTGAAAATTAAACAAGCAATTTCTCCCTAACCCTGTGGAATCATGCTACACGACAGCTTACCAAAGGTCAATTTCCTAACCACATACTCAAAAATGTAGACAAATACCAAAACAATAAGGGAAAACATATCAAAAACAGCGTCCATAAAATTCCTTGTACGGTTAAAAATGTTGACTCCAGTTGCACGGTATATGTTGAAACATTCTAGCACTATTAACTGATAGCTATTTGTTAATAGTTAGGTCTCTAAGTCGCTAATTCTCTAAATCGTTAATTCGTTAGCACATTAATATAATCCCCGTCTTGCATCACGTACGTCTTCCCTACTGTTTGCAATTTGCCTGCAGCTCGGACCTCGTTAAAACCACCAAGTTCTAAAACATCAGTTGTTTTTGCAATCTGAGCACGCACAAATTTGTCTGCAATGCCGGTGTGTATGCAAGCCGCAGCATCTAATGCGGTTTCTCCCTCGGTTATGAACCAACTTCTCGAGTCTTTCTCGTTGCCCACATAAAAGTTTATGAAATGCAATTTCTTCTTTGCAATCTCGATTAAGGTCTGCACATCACAAAAATAGGACAATTCTTTTTTCATTTCGTCTAACTCCTCGGCTGAAAAGGTTTGAATGTCCGACAAGAACTTCGAATCAATATAAGCAACATCACCGACAACGCCTGGACCAAACGCAAAATCGGCAAATTCAATTACTTCTTTTTTCCACTGCTCTACTTTGGCCACATATGCCGGCTCGCTCATATCGATATACGATATATTTAATACGGCCAAAAATGGTTTTGCCGTCAATAAAAACACATCGTGAACAATTTCTTGAATGGCTTCATTATTAATATTCTCTGGCTCTTTCTTGAAACGATACGCAGTTTTGCCTGCAAGCAAATGCTTTAACAAATTTTGTAAAGCCTCATGCTGAACTTTTATCTTTTCGTCTTTGCCAGAGCGAACATCCTTGCCCATAGCGATAATCTTCTTTTCGACTGTTTCCACATCTTTTAATGTCAACTCAATCAATACATCTTCGAAATCTTTTTTTGGATCGATACGATCGTACACATGCATCACCTGTTTATCGGGAAACGCGCGCAACAAATACATGACCAAATCGACCTCGCGAATATGCGAAAGAAACTGATTTCCCAAGCCTTCGCCTTTTGAAGCACCCTTGACCAAGCCCGCAATATCCACAAATTGTATTACTGCAGGAAAAATTTCATTTGACTTAAACAATTCAGAAAGTTTTGTGATTCGCTCATCTTTATATTCGATGATACCGACATTCTTATCGATAGTGCAAAAAGGGAAATTTTCGGCAGGAACTGCCATTTTGGTGATGACGTTAAAAAGAGTGGATTTGCCCACATTTGGAAGACCGACAATGCCAATTGATTTCATGGAGAATTATAACATCTCCGCGCAATGAAGAACCCCGCAGCAAGCTGACGGGGTATCTAGCGGTTAATTTATTTCATACTCAAAGAATGTGAGCTGATTTCGCTCAATTAAGT
>PFQB01000133.1 GCA_002793355.1 Candidatus Dojkabacteria bacterium CG_4_10_14_0_2_um_filter_Dojkabacteria_WS6_41_15 | reverse complement strand
CTACTTTTGTTGTACACTTATAAACGCCCTTACCTTTGGAACTCTCCGACTTCTTTACGATGATCGGGTAGGCTACATGCTCAAGCATGGACAATAGCATAGATTTCGAAGTAATGGCGAAGGTCTTAGCGTAGGGGAAACCGGACAAACTCGTTTTGTAGAAAGTTCCGTGTTTGGACTTATAGTACATTTCCGAACCAATCTTTTCGTCCACAACTGTCTTCTTATGGGACAGCAGATAGTTGGCCAGAATGGTTGACCATTCAAGTGTCTTAGAAATCTCTCTGAATATAAATGCATCGAAGTAGTTGATGTCGAATAGGTTTGAAATCCTTTTATTGGAATTACCACCTAGCAGTGTCCGAATTTCCTTCTCCGGTGCATAAGATTGTTCGGGATTCAGCTTTAACAGCTCCTGATTTGGGAAGTTTTCTTTAGAAAACAACTGCTCTTCTCGCGTGGGTACTGAAAAGAAGATGCCGAATTTGCCTTTATCAAAAAAATTTGTTTCTACAATTCTGCGTTTTGAGAGGAATACGGCTTCGTGCCCTTTTTGTAGTGCTTCGTAAAGAATCCTGTCGCTTTCGTAATAGGGATTCATTCCGATTATCGCAAGCTTCATTTTCTATTCTCCATCAATTTCTCTATGTAATCAACAAACATTTTGGCAACGTCGATGCCATGTGCTTGCGTAAAGCCTTGAAAGCCCGGTGTTCTGTTAACTTCGAGGAGGTACGGCTTGCCTTCCTTTGTGTAGACAATATCAACACCACCAAAGTTGCAATTTGTAGCTGCTGCGGCTTTAAGTGCCAGGGTCTCTAACTCCTTGGTCAACTCAGCAGGTTCTACTGTACCACCAAGCGAGAAATTGGCTCTAAAATCGCCTTTTTTTGGAATTCTCAGCATTGCGCCAACGACTTGATCTGCAACCACTAACACGCGGTAATCTGCTTCTAATGGAAGGAATTCTTGGATGTAATATCTTCCAAGTTTATTGTCCTCATTAAGATCCGTCAATAAATTTTCAAGGTCTAAACGATCTTCAACTTTAAATATCTTTGCCCCTTTTCCGCTTGATCGATGTTTTACTACCAACGGAAAGTTGGTTTCCTTCGCAATAATTGGAAGCATTGCTAAGTAATTCGCTAAAGTGTGTGCGTGAAAGGTTTTTGGGAAGGGAAGGCCTGCTTGCACGATGCGCTGGCCGTCAATTAACTTGTTAATCATCATTTTTTCAGTGGCTAGATTGTTATCGACCACCAATTTCCCTTTACTTTTCATGTACGAAATAATGTTTATCGCGTATTTGAAGTAGGCAAAGACTTCGCGCACAAGAAGGGCGTCGTATTGTGCTAAATCCCCCTTCTCACTGTGGGCAAAATAGTCGCCTTTTTCGTTGTATATTGCATAAACATCCTCGATGGTGATGAGGTCTGCCTTCCAGCCGGCTTTTGTGAAGGCTTGAACCAAGGCCTGGGGTTCAAATTTGTTTCGGAATCCTTTTTGTAATAATATGGCAATACTTTTAGACATTGCTAGCAGGCTTAAATTATTGTTGCCTCATGGTGAAAACGCGAGTTGGGTCAATCAGGAACTCTCGCAAATCGTTTCTTCCAATTATAACAGGGTAGAGCAAATCTGAACGATCACTGACGTTTAATTTGTACGTTTTAGTTACTGAACCAAGTGTTATTTGGGCCTCAATAACCGCGCGAACTGTGTAGCCGTTGGTAGATTTGACCACGACAAAGTCCCTAATGGTTGCAAATTCTTTCTTGGCTACTTTTTGGTCGTATTCTTCACGAACCGTGTGTGCCTCTTCAAGCGAATGATATCTTTTCGTAATGACATGCTGTATTGCGATAAGTTCGGAATAGCCGAGGGCTACCGCCAAATTATAATCAATCGCGGATTTAAGGGCTCCGGTATCAACTTTGCATTTTGCTGTTTCTTTTGGAGGAACAACGCCTTTCTTTTTCCGCTTAATTAGATCCTCTAATACTGCTGGGGTGGGTGTTAGGGTAACTCTTTCAATAAGTCCTATAATTTCTCGCCCAGTTAGGTTTTCAACCTGTTCTTCAATCTCTCCCCCAAATAGGTTGCGGGCAATAGCGACATACTTTTCGACGGTTTTACTCTTTTTGAAACGTTGTACTTGAGTTATCCGCTCGAGTAATCCTTCTTGATTTGCCAACTGAATTGCCAATCCCGGGCGTGCGTTTAATTCCAAAATCATTGGCCCCTTTTCTTTGTCGATGACAACATCAACTCCAACCAATCCTAGTTTAGAAATCTGCTGACTCCTAACGGAAAGCTCTAGCACCTTTTCCCAGTAGGGAATTTTGATTCCGCGAAGGGTCATTCGGGGTTCGTCTAGAGTTTCTTCAATTAAATCGTACCGATCTCCAATTAGATCGAAGCCTTTTCGGTGTATCGCTGTAGTGGTTACCCCTGAACCGATGTCTATTCCGACACCAATGCCCCCTGCGTGTAAGTTTGCTGTACCCCTAGATTCTCGGGTGGGAAGTCGAAGTTCCGCCATAATAGGGAAGGAATTATATACAATTACTCGAATGTCTGGTATGCCACGATATGCGTAAGGCCTCAAAACTTGATGGTTACTAACTCTTTCTTCGAAGAAGGCAACATCTTGTTTGCCGTCAATAGAGTATTTTCCATCGATGATATCGCCTATGTGCTGCTTAATCGCCTCAACATTCATAGTTTCCATGTTAGGCATAATCCACTCTAGTTTGCCTTTCTTTTTGCCGTAAAATACGATAATTCCTGATCCGTGCGTTCCCCTGTTGGGTTTTATAACGAAACTTTTTGGAAGTGCACCCCAGTTAATGTACGAAATTTGCTCCTTACTTCTTATGATTTTATAAAGTTCGGGCGTTTTTATCTTCTTTTTTCCCAAAACACGCTTTGTAAGCAGTTTATCATCCGCGTATTTTTTGTATTTATTGGGATTTAATCGTCGAATAAACGTAATATTGCGCAGGTTAAGACCAAGGATCTTGCGCGAAAATTCTGTTAGAGAAATGCCAAACATGATTAACGTTGGTTCTTTATGATAGAACTAAAACGGATTAGCTCTGTGAACCTTATAGCGGTCCAGAAAGCGACTATTAGGTCTGCGATTAATACTACGACGAGTATTTCGTGATGTACGGTAATGACCCCATTCCACCAAGCCCAAGTGATAATCAAACCAGACAGTAACGATATGCCCACGGTTGAAATAAGGCGGCGCAGAAATTCTTGCAAATCTTTCTTGAAGAGGAGTGTTGCTAATTCGTCAATTGCGGTGCCAACCAGGAAGATGGCGATACCAAACAGAGGGTCGGTCACCAGTGTTCCTAATGATGTATTTCCTATAACCGCAATCGCGAATAGTGCGGCGATGGTAGCAATTAAATACATTACCGCAATTCTTGCATAGTAGTTGATTTTGAGACGACGAATAAGAAAGCGTGTTGTAATTGCTGATCCGATGATAATAATCACAAAGAGAGCCCAGAAAAGCAGTGCAACCCAGGTAGATTCTAGCAGTTGAAAAAAGAGGTAATAGGCGAGACTAAGTGCCAAAACTGGATAGTTCTTCCAGGCTTTAAATCCTATAACATATCGTGATACTGCAATAATCGTAAGAATAATTGGAAGATTGAGGACAATTGCCGGTACGTCCGGGAGTAGAACCATGTGGCAGCATATTAAATTAACAGAGGTATTATAGCAAAAATCAAGTAAAATTGATATAAATCGATATGTATCAAGTCAAATGCGACA
>PFQB01000068.1 GCA_002793355.1 Candidatus Dojkabacteria bacterium CG_4_10_14_0_2_um_filter_Dojkabacteria_WS6_41_15 | reverse complement strand
TGTCTGTGTACAATCATTCATGCGTCGCTATTTATTAGAAATCACGGTTTTTGTTACCAGTGCATCGTTAATGATTTTTGAGTTGGTAGGTTCGCGAATGTTAGGGCCAACGTTTGGAACTTCGTTAACTGTATGGACCACGCTCATTGGAGTAATTTTGGGAAGTCTTTCTCTCGGCTATTATGTTGGGGGTAAATTAGCAGACAAGCAAACTGAAATAAAGTATCTAGCGTTGATAATCGGGTTCGCCACTATTTCGTTAGCGTTAGTGGTATTCTGGAAAGAAACCATTTTAGCTGTTTTTTCCCAAGAGTATGTTGATACAAGAATTGGTGCTTTGTTGGCTTCTGTAATCCTCTTTTTTCCCTCCAGCGTTGCTTTTGGGGCAGTTTCCCCCTACGCCACCAAGCTAAAAATCGTACAAGCGAAAGAAAAGGTTGGTGCTACTCTTGGCTCAATGTCGGCAATTTCAACGGTCGGAAGCATTGTTGGGACATTTCTGGCAGGATTTTGGTTGATACCAATATTTGGGACAAACTTGTTACTTTACTGTCTTGCTGGGGTTATGGGGCTTATGACCTTGATCCTTGCGCATGAATCCTGGAAAGAGAACAAGAAAACGGTTATTGCGATATTGGTTGTAACAAGCATTTGTTGCTTGTTTTCTGCCTTTCAAGTAAGCAAATCGAAGATAATCGATGTGGATACAGCCTATAATCGTATTCTTATTTTTCAACAAAAAGATAAGACGAACGGTAAGCAAGTGTTAACCATGGGGATTAATGGCGAGAATCACTCCTCAATGTATCTTGATAATGATGAACTGGTGAATGAATATACAAAATATTACCACCTGGCCAGGTACTTTTTTCCAGATTTTACTAACACGATTATGCTGGGTGGGGCAGGGTATTCGTTTCCAAAGGATTTTGTAAAAGTTTACCCAATTGCCAACATGGATGTTGTTGAAATTGACTCAAACGTTACGGACCTGGCAATGCGATATTTTCGTTTACGAGAAAATCCGCACATAAACATTATTCATCAAGATGCCCGCGTCTTTCTGAATCGCACGGCCAATAAGTACGATGTATTATTTGGTGACGCCTTTGCCTCTAGATTCTCTTTGCCGTACCAACTAACTACAATTGAGGCAGTCCAGAAAGAATATGACGTTCTATCGGAGAATGGTGTGGCAATAATAAATGTAATCTCTGCCATTGAAGGCGAAAAGGGACAATTTTTTCGCGCAGAATACTCGACTTATGTCAAGGTTTTCCCACAAGTATTGGCGTTTCCAGTGCAAGAATCCACAAACGGTGGAGTAGTGCAAAACACTATGCTTGTTGCCCTTAAAAAACCGATTACATTGCCATTAAGCACCGCTGATACAGAAATAGCTACATATCTAGATCATTTATGGAAAATACCTATCTCCGCTGATATGCCAGTACTAACTGATGACCATTCCCCAGTGGATTTATATATTGCTAGGGCACTTCACTAAGATTTCATAGAAATGCATTGAACTATAGGGCGTGATACAATTCTCTAGAATTTTATTAATATTTAGTAAGTAACTGAAGGCTATGTACAAACGAATACTTTTTCTTCAGGCGGGAAGTGTTGTTGGTCCTGAGTACATAAAGTTGATCAAGCAGATTCCTGGCGTTGAGTTAATTGTTGCGGCGGATTCTGATCCCTTGGCATCCGGTCTATTCATTGCGGATGTTGGTGTGGTTATACCTCGTGCAAGTGAGCCCGGTTTTGCCACCAAAGTGCAACAAGTTATTGATCAGTACCAAATTGATTTTGTATTTCCTTTTCTTGAATATGGCCATAAAGAACTATTGGCGGTAAATGCTAATTTTGGTTGTGACTTAGCTGCTGGGGTTTGGTGTAAAGATAAATATTTGTTCTATCAAAAGTGCCAGAAATTGGGCATTAGTGTTCCAAAGACGTATTTGCTCAAAGATTTTACAACACAGTTGGAACTTCCTGTGTATGTAAAGCCAAGAAAGGGTGATGGCGCCAAGGATAACTTCAAAATCACTTCAGAAAAAGAACTCGATGGGTTGAAAAAGCTCTTCGAAGATAGCAGTACTGAATTTATCGTTCAGGAACTACTTGAAGGTCCACACTGGGCAGCCGATGTTGTAGTAAATAATGGGGAGATTCAAGCGGTAGCGACGCGAAAAACACTAGGACGTGTCTACAGAGTAGAAGTTGTCGAAAATCAAGCATTCGCTGAATTTTGCAAAGGGATTCAAAAGATTCTTGGAATTAATAAAATCTTTAATGTAGAAGCGTTTGAGGTGTCAACGGGTAAATTTGTTATCAATGAAATTAATGCGAGAATAGGCGGTAACGGTATCGCTAGTTGCATGGCAGGCTGTGATATTGTTTCGTATTTAATCACGAACGAAAAGAGTTTTTTAGCGAAGCCGCTACATAAAGCCTACGCATATTGTTATTCTCGAGTAGAAGTAAAACTTTCTGCTGCTCAATAGTAGAGTCGTAGGGAACGAATAGAGAATTAAATGCCATTTAATGGATACAAGTTAAAAATACGTCGCCGATGATGAAGCGCTTGTTATCTGGATTGATTCAATTAAATTGTGAAACAGTTGAACCTACCGTCAGGGTGACGTACACTGTGTTCATGCCGTCTCTGTATAGTACTCATAGACCGAAAGAATTTGCTCAACTGATAGGGCAATCGCATATAACCAAACTGTTAAAGGCCGAACTTTCCAAGGGTTTGTTAGGGCATGCGTATCTTTTTATAGGACCTCGTGGGACGGGCAAAACGACTACCGCTCGTATCTTTGCAAAAGCACTCAACTGTACCAAGTTAAAGAACGGCGAACCTTGTGGTGAATGCGATATGTGCTTGGCGTTTGAGGCCGGGAAGTTTTTAGATTTAATTGAAATTGATGCTGCCTCTAATCGCGGAATTGACGAAATCCGCGAATTAAAGGAAAAGATGGAGTATAACCCCTCGATGGGCAAGCAGAAAGTGTACATTATCGACGAAGTGCATATGCTTACGAAAGAAGCCTTTAATGCGCTGTTAAAGACCCTAGAAGAACCTCCAAGCTTTGTTACCTTTATTCTTGCAACCACAGAACCACACAAAGTTCCAGCCACTATTATGTCGCGATGTGAAAAATATGAGTTTCGCTTAGGTGGGACAAAAGAGCTGACGTTAACGCTTACAAGTATCATGGAGACCGAAAAGATCAAAGTCGACAAGAAAGGTGTCGAGCTCCTTGTCTCTCATGCGGGCGGTAGTTATCGAGATGCTATTTCCTTGCTCGACACCATTGTTGCTGCCACTGGCGATACCGAATTAACGTTCGAAGAGGTCAGAAATGCACTCGGACTTCCGGATATCGAGTTAATACACTCGTATGTTATGGCAATTGCGGAGAAAAACCTTTCAACCGCACTTGCAACGCTAGATGAAATTTTTACTCGTGGAACAAACACTGCTCAGTTTACGAAGTCGGTAATCCTTCTTTTCCGCGATACTATGCTCGAAAAAGAGAAGGCGGAAGAAATTGGGCAGGAATTAGCTGTTCTATCTAAGGCCAGATTTACCGAAATTATTAAAACCTTGCTCGAAGCGTATAGTGCCCAAAAATATGCTTTCGATCAGCGATTGCCGTTACAATTGGCTACTATTCACTTGATTCCAGACGACGACACAGCGATATCGTTGCCAAGCGTGAAGAAGGCAGAGAAAAAGCAAAATGACACCGAGGTGGTTAAAGAGGCAATCACCGAGATAACAGTTACAGAACCGACGACTTCTGTCGTTGCCGAATCGGCTTCCGAAACTGTTGCAACTCCGAAGCTAAAACTCAAAAGAAAGAAAAAGAAGGCAGTTACGGCAA
>PFQB01000026.1 GCA_002793355.1 Candidatus Dojkabacteria bacterium CG_4_10_14_0_2_um_filter_Dojkabacteria_WS6_41_15 | reverse complement strand
CATGGTGTAATAGTACATCATATCCGTAGAAATATCAAGTATTAACGCTAATTACTCTTTCTCGACTGCTGCTACAAACAATCTAGCCATCTCGGCTTGACCTGCGACATTCAATGTTAAACAGTCAGAAAACCAAGGCGTGGTGCTTGTTAAGCCGTGACCGGAAAATGCTTTTGCAACATCTACTACTTTGATGTATTGGGGATAGATAGAACCGGTCGTTTTAATGGAATTATTTACTGCCTCGAAAACGCCATTCACATATTCTTTGCCATTGTTTGGAATAGCTCCTTTACACGAGGTTACATCGCTGATGCCGTCCAAAGGATCTAGAAGTGTTGCCAGAAAAACGGTAAAGCCTTTAGGAAAAACCCCTGGTCTTGCACTCAAGAGGTCAATAAGTGTAGTTACTTCTTTTGTGGTTTTGCTTGAAATTTCTGAAATACTATCTTTGTCTGTAATTCCGTTGACCGTAATGTTCTTGCCAAAAGAAACTAAGAAGTACACGTGGTTGGTTATTGGTTTTGTTACATCGTTATAACCAAGTACTGCCTGATCTCGTAATGAAGAGATTATCGCCCCTTCTTCAGCTCTGTTAACGGTTTCAACGGGTAATGTTTGTTGGGAGTTAATTAGTTTTTCTACAGCAGAAACGTGAATAGAAAGTTGAGCATCTTGTCTTTCTCCTAGTACTATCATTGCTTGAATATTATTAGTAGCAGCACTTGAGAAAAGTGAAATATCAAATTGATTTTGCCACAAGAATAGTCCTCCGGTGGTAAGAACGGCACCAATAGCCAAGATACCCAATGATTTGACGATTCTCTTTTTATCTAGAGATGTTTTCATTTCAATGTAATTAATTAAAATGACAGTGCCTTAGTTTACATCATACTGCGGAGAAATAAAAATCTAGGGGCTAAAACGCTGGCGGATTTTACATCACAGAGGTTTCTTCTTTCGAAGGAACAAGTGGAAGAGGGGGCAATGGTTCTTGCCCCATCACTTTACGGTAGGCATTAACTCCTTCTGTAGTGTCGGTATACTCTTTTACTGCACCATCTGTAACCAGGAATACTTTTTCACAAAATTCCCGAACAGTGTTTAAAGAATGAGAAACGAGTACCAAGGTTTTCTTTCGTGCTTTAAGTCCTTGGAATATTTTCTTGCTTTTTTCTTGAAAGGCAATATCGCCGACTGAAAACACTTCGTCAAGAAGGTAAATATCGGCGTCTGACATAAACGCAATCGAGAAAGCCAAACGAACTTGCATACCAGAAGAATAATTCTTTAAGCGAAGATCAATAAAACGTTCTAGTTCTGCAAAGGCCACGATTTCGTCGAATTTCTTTTTTAGATATTTACGGGGCATACCCAGAATGATTCCATTCAAAAATACGTTTTCTCTGCCTGTTAATTCTGGGTTGAAGCCTACTCCTAGTTCCAAAAAAGGCACTACTCTGCCTTTAGTTTTGATTTCACCTTTATCGGGAGAATATATTGATGCTAAAAGTTTTAACAAGGTAGATTTGCCTGAACCATTCTGCCCAATAATACCGACGGTTTCGCCTTGTTCGATCGAGAAGCTAACGTTATCTAAGACTTTCAATGTGTCAACTTGTTTTTTCTTAAACAATCCAAGAAGATATTCAACAAAGGATGTTTGCTTATGATGAGGAATTTTAAAGGATTTTGAAAGATTCGAGACTTTGATTGCGTACATTAGAAGTATTCAGCAAGTTTAGGTAAGGATTTCTTGAAGTAGAAGTATCCGAGAATGGTAAAAATAGAAATATTCATTGCAATAATCAAAATGGAAGACACTGATGGCGGTGCGTGATCGTTAAATAAACCAGCTCGCATTATATCTAGTATGAGAACTAAGGGATTAAAAAGTGTCAAATAATGGGCGATGTTTGAGGGCAATCTCTCAATTTTGTAGAAAATTGGGGTTGCCCAGAAAATCAACTGCAACAATAATTCGACCAAGTGTTTTATATCAGTGAGTCTGATGCTTACAACACTAATGAAAAACGCGATACCCAGTAGAAGTTCGGTCAGAAGTACAAGACCTAAGACAAAATACCCCCAATTTGTCCCAAAAATATGTTCGTGAGTTACTGTACGAAATATTCCGTAAATGGTGAAATTGATTAAATAATTAACCGTAGCGATTGCGATGGTGCTAAAAATAACAATCTCGCGAGAAAAATTGACCTTCAGTATTATGTGTCGTTTATTTTGTAAACATTGCAATCCGTACTGAACACCTTCAGAGAAATAGGTGATTACAAGAATTCCTACCATGAGGTAGGAAGCGAAATTGACGGTGTTTCCGAATAAAGAAGTCCATATGGTAAATAGAACTGCGTAGTACGCAAGGGGCTTAATAACGACCCACAACAACCCTAGATACGAGTGCTTGTAGCGAAGCTTAAAGTCTGTTACGAAAAATTCTCGTAGCAGGTCTAAGTAGTTGTTCATCAAAAGCATTATACTATATGATTAATGACTACTATGAAAAAGAAAAAAATACTATTTGTTTTTGGTACCCGGCCTGAGGCTATAAAACTTGCTCCATTATTCTTAGCATTAAAAAAAGATACTAAGAATTTCACGGTAAAAGTTTGTGCAACTTCGCAACACCGCGAAATGCAAGATCAAATTTTGCAGTTGTTTTCAATAAAACCCGATTATGATTTGAATATTATGATTCCAAATCAAACGCTTTTCTATCTAACTTCGGAGCTCATAAAGCGAATTGAACCCATATTGGATGATTTCACCCCCGATCTGCTTGTTGTGCAAGGTGATACAACAACCGTTTTTGCTGCATCCTTGGCTGGCTTTTATAAAAAGATAGCAGTGGCCCATGTAGAGGCAGGCTTACGAAGTGGGGATATGCTGTCGCCGTTTCCTGAAGAAGCTAACAGAGTGTTGGCAAGCAAGTTGGTAACCTATCATTTCTGCCCTACTACGCGCGCTGTTGATAATCTAAAAAAAGAAGGAATAACAACGCACGTATATCATGTGCAAAACACGGTGATCGATGCACTCTTTTGGGTGTTGCAACGAGTCGAGAACGAAGGCGCAAAATTTGCAAAGAAGCTTGGAGTCGATGTTTCTAGAAGAAATGTGCTGATTACTGCTCACCGCAGAGAGAGCTTTGGCAAGCCCTTCGAGCATATATGTGCCGCGGTCAAAACACTTGCTGTAGCCTTTCCTGATACCGATTTCGTCTATCCGGTGCATCCGAACCCCAACGTCAGAAATACCGTGTACGCAATGCTACAACACTTACCAAATGTTAAGTTAATCGAACCGTTGGATTATCCCGAAATGGTTTGGATGATGAATCAATCAACAATAGTACTGACCGATTCAGGTGGCGTACAAGAAGAAGCTCCCTCGTTGGGAAAACCGGTACTTGTATTGCGCGATGTTACCGAGCGACAAGAAGGAATTGATGCAGGTAATGCAATTTTGGTAGGAACGAATACGAAAAAGATAATTGAGGCGGCAACTTTGTTGCTAACCGACAAAGCTGCTTATGCAAAAATGGGGCATGCGACCAATCCTTATGGTGATGGAAAAGCGAGTGAGCGAATCGCTGCAATCTTGAAGAACCTGTAACTAGTTGAAGAGTCCTTTTAGCTTTAGCCAACGTTTTTTCCAGGTGTTTCGTTTAGCTAGCTTTTTTCTTTTATTTGCAAGTTTTGTAGCGGTGTGACTAGCATTGGTAGTTAATGCTAGTTGAATTTTCTTTGCAAATTCCGACTCGTCGTTTGCCAAGTAACAATAATCTGTATAAGGTATCAATTCTGGTAAAGGCGTACTTACAACAGCTTTCCCCATGCTCAGATATTCGTAAAACTTTACGGGATTTGTTGCTAACGTCAGGGGATTTAACTTAAAAGGAATAATGCAGACGTCAAAGTAACTTAAATAGCCGGGAAGTGCCGAATAAGCTTTTTCGCCAAGAAAGTAGACATTTTTCAGGTGCTCGACAGGAGTGAAATTGCAGGGACTTAATGAGCCAATCAGTACAAAATTCCATTCATGATGGGCTTTTGCGGTAACAGCAACTAATTCCATATCGAACCATTCGTTTAGTGCACCAAAATAACCAATAATGGGCTTTCCTAGCAAGGGATCTAATAAACCATTTCTTTCTTCGTTTTCGAAATGTTGGTAATCAGTCGCATTTCTGATAATGCTTAACTCTTTGGCATATTTTTTAGCATAGTTTTTTAGATAAAGGGAGCTAACAACGGTAGAATCTGCCGATTTAAGCAATT
>PFQB01000097.1 GCA_002793355.1 Candidatus Dojkabacteria bacterium CG_4_10_14_0_2_um_filter_Dojkabacteria_WS6_41_15 | reverse complement strand
TTACAGAATGGATTAAGTCTCGCCAAGAACCTCAATAATATATGCATAATCTGCTGTTTATACTGCAGCAGTGGCTAATGCCCATCTGGGGAATGTGGCCAGTTTGGTTTAGTGTTGGTGTCGTGTATCTATCGTGTACGAAACTAGCAAGAGCACCTCGTGTAGGGAAGGTACTTCTTATTTTAATTGCAATTTGTTTAGCGCTGTTTTTGCTAATACGCGGGATTTTATTGTTAGCGTACCCTTATAGCGAGCAACGGCAAGAAATTGCATATTCGGAAAATAAAGAGGAGCTTCCTTTGCAAGTCAGCTTTCAATATGGGGAATTTACGGCGACACATTCACCAAGCACGTCATCTTTTTTGTACAATTCTTACGATATTGCTAATAGATATGTTTTTGATAAGAGTGCCTATAAAAGCATCGACATTGAGAGAAGGGAGACAGATGTCGAGTCCCTTTATTTGAGGCTTGCCTCTCCAACATCGTTTCTTACGCGGTTTTGGTCGAGAAGCAGCTTAACAATCCCCTCCGAGTTTTCTGGTGAGGAAGTGTACGATTTATATGAAAGCAAAGCCACTTTGGATTTTAGGAAATCGGTTAGTGCAAAAGTTCGTGTGATGCTGCAATATACCAATATCACCATATATTTCCCAAAAACAGAGGGAGATAAAATGTTTACCGTATATGGTGGAAGCAATTTACCAGGCGTGTTGCTTATTCCTCGGTCTGGTCCTAGTTACGAAATACTAAACACACATCGGGTAATAGCAGGCTTTCCCCCAGAGTTTGTAAAGAAAGATGACGGTACCTATTTCTTTAAAGGCGATAAGGAAGGGACTGTCACTATAGAAGTCACGGTTGCGAATATCGGTGGTGGGCTTGCAGTTCGTATGGCAAATGAGTAATAATGAGCTATGCCCAGCATCAGAGAAAAAATCGCAGCAGGGGAATTTGTTAGAATTGTCTGTGTTGGTGATATGCAAACCTCTCAACCCTACGTAAAACCCAGTTGGACAGATTGGTTGCAGCGTGCTTTGTGGGAAAGTGGCGACGTTCAAATCGCGTGGCGTCGCCAGATTATCAACGCAGGTATTGACCGCGCGACGCCCAAACACGTGTTGTCATATTACACTAGATATATTGGTCAATACAAGCCAGATGCGGTGCTGCTATCTTTTGGCATTTCGCCTATGTATCCTTCCTTCGATCAGAAAACCTTTTCTACAGAGCTAGACAGTGTGCTTGACGCCGCTAATCGCGAAAATATTCCGGTCGCCTTATGGTCGCCGTATCCCTTGCTTTCCGGCGAAAATCGCGAAGTTACCTTAACGCTATGCTCGATTTATAAGCAGAAGGCAATTGAACGGGGGCTGCATTTTATTGACCTATATCACGACTTTGACGATTTAGAGCTGACCAAGGTATTTACCTCTTCCGTTGTGATTCCAAACGAACTTTTTAAGCTAGAACTAGGGACCTCAGATAAGGTTTCGCTTAATGCAATTGGCCAATATATTGTTGCAAAAAGACTAGCCACCGATTGGTTAGGTATAGTATTACCCAGTACGGATGCAGGAGATTTTGTTACGCCGAATCTAGCGAATACAAAACGGTGGGGGTAGAAATGGTGGCGGGCCTATAGTATAATACACGGTAATGGAAGGGTATGGGTTTTCATATTTTAGGGCGCTTAGTATTCTACCTTCAAACAGGGATATTCCTTTAGACTGTCCTCCCTCTTTACTACACGATACATGTGCATCAGTTTTTGGTACTCCTGCAGACTTGAAGAGGCCAATTGCACGTGTACTTGAAGAGTACTCAACACAAGTCATAGCTCCAAAGATTGGAGGACGATTTTCGAGAAATTTCAGGCGGTTTGTATCGGATATTGAAGCACGGCCAGAGCAATATAAAGAATTGGAAGAGGCTTCGCGAAAACACCCTGATGTACTGTCTTCTGTGCAGTTTTGTGCAAGGAGAATGGGACAATTGATTGATGAGGGGGCTCAGCTAGCAGCGGTTTGTCCTCAAGTAATTTGGCCAGAAAAAAGTAGCCATATTTCTACTAGGTTCAGAGTTCTTGTGAATGAAACAAACAGAAAAGAATACAGAGAGCGACCTGCAATATACGTGCTAATAAAAGAATGGCATCAGGTAATTAGAAAAATGCCAAAAGAGGAGCAATACTCACGCTTACAGGAGATTGCTGCAAAAGGGAACGGGTGGGAAGGGCTAGCCGTGACATTGGGTTGCTATTCGGGGTTTAGTTATGAAAAGTTGTTAGAGTTAACAAGCGGCAATGGCGCGAGAAAACACCTTGAGTCGCTCTATCCAAGAGATGGCGTAGATAGTACATATAAGGGCGTTTTCGAAATGGCGGATGCGTTTACCGCGGCATTTCCAAGCCATTTACTTTCACTGAAAGTGAAATATGAAGTGCCGGTCGTTTATGGCGTAGATATGGGGAGTGTGGTACACGACGTTGTAAAAGGAATCCTAGACAAAGGGTTGGCTCTTTCTCCAGCTGATGCGCAGGATATATTGGAACGTTACGGCTTCTTGATGTTCTATCGCCCACTCGATGTGTTTCTGGCCGAGCTTGACCGGGTAGATAGGGAGCATAATATGTTTGAAGCGAAACTCCTGACATCGGAGGTCATCTACAGAATACAAAATTTTGTTCGAGGACATGAAGTCCTTGAACCACGCTTTGATATTACTGGTGTTGGTATGGTTCCCGTTGTGGCATAATCCTCTATGTTAACCAAAGGTCTTCTCCTTGCCGTAGATGCAAACTCACTCTTGCATCGGGCTTATCACGCATACCCACTTTCCATGACGACTACTGATGGGCAGCCGGTTAATGCCGTTTATGGCTTTGCATCGATGTTTTTGGATGCCTTGCTACAATATAAGCCGGAATATGTGTATTGCGCGTTTGATACCAAGAAACCAACCTTTCGCCATATTTCCTATGTGGGCTACAAAGCAAATCGCCCAGAAACAGACTCGGAACTTGTTGGGCAAATTCCATATGTTTACGATGTCCTGAAATCGCTGAATATTCCAATTTTTGATATTGAAGGTTACGAAGCGGATGACATATTGGGTACAGTGTGTGCCAAAGTTGAGGCAGAACGCTTTTGGCCAATAACACAAACCTATGTTTTAACTGGAGATCGCGACCTTTTTCAACTGGTTAATGAACGTGTGCAGGCGGTGTTGCCCAAAGGTAGCTTCCGAAATCTTGAGCAGTACACCGAGGAAAAAGTATATGCCTCGATGGGGGTTACCCCAGAACATGTCCCTGATTTGAAGGGTTTGATGGGCGATTCGTCGGATAATATTCCAGGAGTTAAGGGAATTGGGCCTAAAACCGCGAGTGTATTGCTCAACAAATATCAGACCATTGAAGAAATTTACGAGCATATTGCTGACGTTCAGGTGGACAATAAACGAGTTGCACAATTACTGATAGACGGTCACGAAAGCGCCACCATGAGCAAAGAATTGGCAACTATTGCAAAAGACGTACCAGTGACTTTTTCTCCTGAAGCTGCCGAAACACGGACGTTTAATCCTTCAGATGTTTCTGCGTTATTCAGTAAGTTACAATTTAAGTCGCTTTTTCCACGGTTAAATAGGCTGGTTGCACTGACGGGCAATTCCGAAGCGCAGAAAAATCCGGCTCAACTTAGTATGGAAAGTCCAAATAAAGAGGAAATAGTAGAGAAAGCAGCAGAGCTTGGCGATCAAAAAACAGTTGAGCATTCGGAAATCTCGCTGCTTGGAAAAAGCTTTTCGGAACGATTGCAGCTATTGTTTTCCCCACCAACTAAGGGGAAATGGCGCCTTTGTGTGTACTGTAACGAAGTTGTATACATCAGCGAATTTGCCAAAAATCAGGCACAAAGCAAGCAGTTGTCTACAATATCCTTTGGGCTATACGATATGCTGACCAACTCGCCAAAAGCGAACGAGTCAATTGTGATTAAAGAGGATCAATTAAAGGTGTTGCTGGACATAGAATTGCTTTCGTATTTGCTACATACAGGGCGAAAAGATTATTCTCTACAGGAAGATTTGCTGCAGGCCGGAATGGGAAACTTACCAGACGAATTGGCAAATAATCGAGCAAAAGTTGTGGAGTTGGCGCTGTATCGAATGGCTGTTGAATTCGAATCTGCAAAATTGTATTTACCGTTGCCACGAGTTTTAGAAATTTGGGATCGTACGTTAGATGTCGCGGAGTGGGGCGGTTTAATTCCCTATGCCTTCGCGATGAATGAAGATTTACCTGTGGCGATTGGCGTAGCGTTGATGCACCAGCGAGGAATTTTGATTGATATTGAAAAAGTGACCAAGAGAGTGGAAGAATATCGTGGTATTCTGGCAAGACTCGAAAAAGAAATCACCGAAATTGTTGGCTTCGAGTTCAACGTTCGCTCAACAAAGCAGCTCGCAAACGTATTGTTTGGGAATTTGGGATTGCCTAATGCCCGCAAAACTAAAACAGGATTTTCTACTGACGATGAAGTATTGCAGGGATTGGTAGCTTCGCATCCTGTTGTCGAAAAAGTCCTAGAACACAGGCAAATGGCGAAGATTGTGTCGACGTATATGGAACCGTATCTCGAGTTAAAGTTTAAAGGGTTAAAGGATAAAGTACAAAGTACAGAGGTTGAGCAGTTCAATATGTTTGGCAGTGTGAAGTCTGAAAAACTGAAGGATGAAGGGATGAAGGTTGAAGATGTAGTGCCGGATGTTGATGTGATTGGGGAGGATTTCTTGCGGGTGCATTCAACATTTTCGATTATGGGAACGACGTCGGGGAGACTTTCTTCGAGTAATCCAAATCTTCAAAATCTACCGGTAAAGACGGAAGTTAGTAAAGTTGTTCGTGGATTTTTTGTGCCTGAACCGGGAAAAAAGCTGGTTTCGATTGATTATTCGCAGATTGATTTGCGAGTTCTGGCCCATATTTCTCAAGACAAGGGGTTGATTGGTGCATTTCAGCGAGACGAGGATATTCACCGAAGTACTGCAGCAAAAATTTTTCATGTACCTTATGACAAAGCATCAAAAAAGCAGCGTCAATTTTCGAAAACCATAAACTTTGGGTTGGTTTATGGTATGTCTTCGTATGGATTGTCTAAATCTATTGGCGTTGATGTAAGAGAGGCAGCAAAGTTTATTGAGGAGTATTTCGAACAGTTCCCGAAGGTCAAAGAGTATATGAATGAAACCGTATTGTTTGCGCGTGAACATGGTTATGTAGAGTCGCTCTTGGGGCGTCGACGTTATATTGCGGGGATTGCTACAAACAACAAAATGCGAGCGCAAGCAGCAGGGCGCGAAGCGATAAATATGCCCATTCAAGGTGGTGCAGATGATATTATGCGGTTGGCTCTGGGAAAAATTTCCCTATTGCCAGAGGTTTTAGGGGGGGAAGTTAAACTGGTGTTACAGGTTCATGATGAGTTGGTGTTCGAAATCAAAGAAGACGAAAGCACTAAAGCAAGAAAGCAGGAGAGCAGTAAAGCACAAACGCAAGAGAGCAACAAAGCAGAAAAGCAGGAAAGCAGTAATGCACCAAAATTAGAAAGAGGCAACGACATGACGGCCGTAATTAAGAAGCTAACGGGTATTATGGAAAGCGTTCTCGTGTTGGATGTGCCGTTGAAGGCGGAAGCAGAAGTGGGGGAGAGTTTGGAGATGTGAGGTGAAGGCTAAAGGTTAAAAGATAAAGCGTAAAGTATAAAGATTAAAGAAGAAAGCAGAAAAGCACTAAAGCAAAAACCCAATGAATCAGGTGATTGGTCCGCTTTTCTCGTGTTTGCTCACGTACTGCTTCGATGTAATGACCATATTCCAGAAGTTCACAAAAATCTTCTTTTGGGTTTCCGCGAATGCAGCATTTTCTATCTCAATACCAAAGAATTGCCCATTATCCCAAGAAAAATAGGAGTAAATATTATCGAATATGTGCGCTTCCCCGTTGTAATCAACATCTTTGAGTAGAATGTATTCTGAACGATCCAAATAGCCCGGGGCGATTGCGAAGAACTTTTCTGGGTCAATTGAAGTGTTTTGATTGCTTTCAAACCCCATTTCGTATTTTTTTCGATGCACAAACTCCATACAAAAAGCCGTGTACCACTTTTCCCCGAAAAGCTCCTTGCGATTCGCATTGGTGTAGTAATAAATCACAGATTTTGCAGACAGAAGATTCCAGAGAATTTGCTTGGCGCCATCAATGCCATTGTAAACCCGAGTATTTGCTCCCGCGATTGTTGATGGTGTAAAGAGGGCTATTTCCAGTGCGGGTTTCATCTCTTGCAATTTTGTAAATCTCAATTTGGCTTCGTTTAGTTTGAGCTCAAAGACGTTCTTGGAAGGCGAATACTCTCGACCACGAGAAGAAAGCGTCACGATAACGAAACCTTTTGCAGTTAACGAATCCAGATAGCGATAGAGTGTTGTTTTGGGGATACCCAAGCTACGCGCGAGTTTTACTGCAGTGTGTGGCTCGGGTTTTGAGATTTCCAAAAACACTCGCGACTCGGTTTCATCTAAGCCTAAATATGCCAAGTTTTCTAACAATTCAGTGTGCTGCATTACCTATATTATACCACAGGGGGCCGACTGGTCGGCCAGGACGGACGTTTGGTTTTCAGAAAGTCCATAGCAAACTACAATTACTTATTGAATATGAAAAACGCAATAATAATTCATGGCGCTGGGGGAACTCCACAAGATCACTGGTACCCATGGCTTAAAACTGAATTGGAGAGGAAAGGTTATATTGTGCAAATACCACAGTTGCCTAAATCTGAAGATCCCCGAATCAGTGAATGGCTTCCAGTGTTGAGGAAAGATACGAAATTTACAAAAGAAACCATTGTTGTAGGTCATTCTGCCGGTGCTGCGATATTGTTGCCATTGCTAGAGACGCTCACTGTTAAGATCAAACAAGCGATTTTAGTGTCTGGTTACTCGTATGCAACGGGCGAAAACGGTGGCGATGGTATTCTCAAACTGAATTACGATTGGGCAAAAATTCGGGGGAATGTGAACGAAATTATTTTTGTAAACTCAGATAATGATCCATGGGGATGTACCGATTTGCAGGGACGCCGAATGCTAGATCTGCTGGGTGGTGTACAAATTGTGATGAAAGGGCAGGGGCATATGGGGTCCAATTTCAATAAACAAGAGTACGAAACATTCCCATTTTTGAGCAGATTGGTCTTGTAACACGCGATTTAGTTGTTCGATAATACTTTTTCTGGTAAAATTCATCTATGGAAACAAACAAAAGCACCCTTTTCTGGTGGCGCCTCTAATCTGAGGTTGTTTGTTACGTCTTTTCTCAATTAAGAAGTAAAAAGTTTTGCAAACAGCCTTCCCGTGTTGGGTGGGTAGTTTATTTGGCAAAATATACGTCTCCAAAACGTAAGTAATGGGTTCGAAGCCCGTCCCGCCTGTGTTTTTCTTTACTTCTCTTGCTCGCTCGCTGGAAAAGATTTTCCAGCTTTCCGCTCGCAATTCGAAGTTAAGTGAAAACGAAAATATAAATTAATTTTGGGAATTGTGAAGAATATACGTTATAATGATTCGATGACAAGAATCTTTACTGGACTCCAGCCAACCGGAACGCTGCATATTGGGAATTATCTTGGTGCTATTGTTCCGTGGCACGAATTGGTCAATGCCAGTGACGACTCGCAGGCGCTTTTATGTATTGTTGACCAGCACGCAATCACAATTAAGCAAGATCCAGAGAAACTTAAGCAAAGAATCTACGAACTTGCCGCAATTATGTTGGCATCAGGTGTAGATTACAAGAAACACATTGTTTTTCCACAGTCACAAAATCCAGACCATGCGTATGTTGCTTGGTTATTGACCTGCATGACGCCAATTGGTTGGTTAGATCGCATGACACAATTCAAAGAGAAGAAAGCAAAAGTGGAAGGGTATAAAGAGTCGGTAACTGCAGGGCTTTATGCCTATCCAACACTTATGGCTGCAGATATATTGTTGTACGATGCCGACCTGGTACCGGTAGGTATTGATCAAAAACAGCACGTAGAAATTACCGCAGACATTGCAGCTCATTTTAACGTTATGTATGGAGAAACCTTGAAAGTGCCAAAGTTCCACACAAACAAAGAAACAACCAAGCTGTACGATTTGCAGGATCCTACCAAGAAAATGAGTAAGTCTGATGCGGATGATGCTGGCCGAATCGCTTTGACCGACACTGCCGAGCTCATTCGTAAGAAAATTATGAAATCTGTGACGGATAATGACAATGTGATTGTCTACGATATGGAGAATAAGCCAGGTATTAGCAATTTGATGGCGATTTTTTCTGCCGTGTCGGGACTTTCGAACGAAAAAATCGCAGCAGAGTACTCGGGCAAAGGCTATGGGACTTTCAAGTCCGCGGTCGCAGATGCAGTAATTGCCTACCTGGAGCCGTTCCAAGCGAAAATGAACCAATTTCTAGAAGACAAGGGCCAATTACGAATGATTCTAGACGAAGGTGCTGCACGCTCTTATGAACTATCGCATCCAAAGACGATTGAAATCGCAAATAAAATTGGTTTGTATCTACATGCGTAAGCGAGATGTATTGGCATTAGCGGGCGTAGTTGTTGGTGCTGCGGGGATTGTTGCCCTCGGTTTTTTGCTCAAAAAGTTTCTTTCAAACGCGAAAGTTGAAAAATTTGAAGAAAATTTAGTTGCGAAAATTGTCGAGAACTCGCCGATAAAAGGGGGGTCGAAGGCAAAAGCAAGAAAGCAGAAAAGCAAGAAAGCAGCCAAGAAAGTGGTTAAACGCAACACTTCGAAACGAGCTATCGTAAAGGGCGGTAATGCATCGAAACTTCTCAAAGTTATGAAAAGAGGGCAAGAATACTCGCAGGTTGAGCTTGAGAAAATGTCAAAGATTCCGTATCGTTCGGTTAGGCGATATGTTGAGTCGTTGGTCGGTCAGCAAAAAGTAATGGCGGAAGGGTACGGGAAAGGGAAGAGATTTATTAAAGCGTAAAAGATTAGCTTTGCAGAATTTTGATTAGTTTTCGGTACTCATCGAGTTGAGGTAAGAAGATTTCAGGATTAGTGCTAATTTGCTTAATGAACTCGTCGATTGAGAAGTATTTTACATCACTAACTTCATCACTACTGTAGGAAACCTGTTCGATTGGCAGATTAAGTTTAGCAAGGTAGATATAATCAAATTCAGCGTCATTGATGCCATTTGCGCTATATTTCCATTTCAAGGTGAATAAGAAGGTGAGTTGTTGTTCGACAAGGTCAATTCCAAGTTCTTCTTTTGCTTCCTTAATGCAAGTCTGAACACAATCGAGAGAAGTAGGATGTTCTACATGGCCCGCAACGGCCATATGCCAAAGGTTGGGGAAAAGTTTCTTTTCTTTGCTCCGCTTTTGCAGAAGTAGATCCCCATTTGAATTTTGTATCCAAAGGTGGATTGCGCGGTGCCAATCTCCATCCCTGTGCACATCTTTTCGGAGTTTACTTTTGCCAAGTAGATTATTATTAGTGTCAACTAAATCGAAATACTCTTCTTCTTGTTGTACAACAGACAGCATCACGACATATCATATATTGGAGTTGGAGTGATTGCAATAGATTCCCCCGTGCTTACGCACATGTGACTTCGTCATAGCCTACAGAGTGGCCACTTAGCAGGCAGAACTACGTTCTGCGGGGTACTATATTTCTTCGCTTCGCGTTTACACGCTTGCATCTCACGACCTCACGGTCGGGGTTTTATGCTGCGAAATAAACATCGGGTGTTCGGAGATGCTATAATTCCCTGTTCATGGGCCTGTAGCTCAGCTGGCTAGAGCATTCGCATGGCATGCGAAGGGTCACGGGTTCGAATCCCGTCAGGTCCATGTATTTTTAGTCTGAGATTTCTCATGAAAGTAAGCAAACAATATACAAAAATTGCAGAGTCAATCCGAGAAGACCTGGAACTACCCGAAATAATAACGAATGATTGGTTACTTCACGTTCATGATGATTCAAGCAGCGAACTCTCCATTTGGGGCTTTTGTTTTCGAGATTTAAGCAAGACTAGTTTTGCTTCTGACATCGATTCGACGCTCCTGCGAAGGGTTTCGTTCGATACAACAACTATTTTTCCCAAAGAACTTCCGGTTGGATATGAACCAAAATCAATTGTAAAAGAAGCCTTCGGTCGCTGTCTCGGTATTGAGGAATTGATAAAAAGTGGAGTTGACGGCAGGGGCGTTACTATTGCCATTGGGGATGCAGCAATAGATGCAATTCACAGCGAAAATGTGGATAACACCGAATATTTGGACATCACAGACAGCAAGAAAAGCTCCCACTTTCATGGATTAATTGTGTTAGCAAATTTAGCAGGGAAAAGCATAAGCATAGCCCCGAAAGCAAAGGTGTTGTATTTCCCTAAAACAGACGATATGACCCAATCAGGAAACGACTCACTTGCTGCCCTTCGTGAGGTTGTCAAGAGAAATCGCGAAGGTGCAAAGATACGTGTCGTAAATCGCTCAGGCCCTGAACCAAGAGGCCTTGAAGACGAGTACTATGCCTTGGTGGCAGAACTAGCCGCTCTCGATTGTTGCGTCATCGATTCAATTAGGTTCGGGAAAGATTTTACGTGTGGTAACTTCCTGGAATCACCTGAAGATGTCGATAATATCGGCTTATCTGACTGGCAAACGACTGGGCGGTTCGCTGGAATTGCCGACGGAAAAATGATAGTTCCTGCAGGAGGAAGAATGGTTCCATTGTGGGGGACCGTTGATGAATATCAGTTCGTTCCTCAAAGCTCATACAGTTGGGCTATTCCTATGCTGTCCGGAATTTATACGTTGGCTTTGCAGGTTAGCCCCCAGTTATCGTACGAAAAATTTGTTGAGATTGCTAGGAAAACGGCAACGATGAATAGAAAGGGTTTAATAATAATCAATCCGAAAGGAGTTATAGAAACCTTACTTGAGAGGTAATATCAGTGTTTTTTGATTCCAGTGTAGAATTACCTAATGGCTGAAATATTAACTGCTTGCCGCGAGGTACTTGACGCGTATCGAAGTGGCAAATTAGGGCAGACCGAAATGCCAGAAGATTCAAATCCAGGCTTTACTGAAGAAGAAATCGAGCAGCGGTATGCGTATTTTTCGTTGCCGATGGCACTTAATTACCAACGCAACAGTTACACTATGTGGAAATCTGCGCTGCAAACATACAGAGATCCCGACGTAACAGACGTATTTGATGTAGTGAAAGTGAATAAACTTTCTCCGGCAGAGTTGCAAGCGAAGCTCACGAAACACAAACTTGCGTTGCAACCTAATAAACACATAGCTACCTGGCGCTCAATAGCGAACACAATAGTCGTAAACTGGGGAAGCTTTGAGGCATTATTGAAAGCTTCCGAATTCGATTTTGTTCAGTTGAGGTCCCTTGTTCAGGAAAAGTACAAGAAAGGCTTTCCCTACCTATCTGGTCCGAAAATATTCAACTACTGGTCGTTTATTCTCAATCAATATTGCGGAGCGAACCTTAAAAACTCTGATCTGATCGAGATTGCACCCGATACCCATGTTATCAAGTGCTCGGTGTTGCTTGGAGTGATTACAAAAACAGAAGCCGAAACGATGGAAAGGCAGGAAATCTCGGAAAAATGGCGAAACATATTGCAGGGAAGTGGAATAAAACCAATCGACATGCATCCTGTTTTGTGGTTTTGGAGCCGTAATGGATTTATCTACAAACCTGCAGGAGTTTTTGATGTTTGCTCAGCTCATTTTTTCCAGACTCGTTAAGTCAAATTGTTGAGAAGTAATGATGCTCGTGTATAATGTGAAGATGAAAGGTGATCAAGTAGTTACTCCGGATTTCATCCGTCAGTTGATGATGGAATTATTGCCCAAATTGACGGAACAACAAATAAATTGGTGTGTTGATGAGGTTTCCAAATATGCTCTCCACAGTATTGTGGATAAAGTTTTTGATACAGAGGAAGAAAAAATGCTCGTGTCCAATGTTTATAAACTCGCTTCAGAGGAGAGTTCGGAATTGAATAGGCTGAGCGATTTATTGGTGAAAAAGGTAGAATCTATGGACGAGTTGGAAAAAGATAAATTAAATGAACAATATCAGGTATTTACTGTTCAAGAATGTTTTAATATAGCTAAAATAATACAACAGAAAAATGTCAAGCAACCAAGTATCACACAGTGAGCAAAAGAAAGCGGGAAGCAGCAGTCCAAGAACTCCCTCTCAGCGAGTTGAAGACGCCTTTGCTAAGGGAGTAGAAAAATTGCAACAGGGTAGTAGAAAAGCTGAAAGCGTATTAAGACAGGTCAGCGCAGCTTTAAGCTCGGACAAAAAACCGAAATGGGCAGAAAAAGAGGTAAGACGAATATATGGTCAAGGTCGGCTAGTTCAACAAGCGAAAGATGAAGCATATGCAGCAAAGAATCCGAAGATGTATGAAGTGAAGGGACGCCAAAATAGCGAGCTTGAGCGAGATGCAAACGGACGATTGCGTCTTAAGACTGGTGGAGGCATGTCAAGTAACCCAATTGAATTAGGACTTCGGGATGAATTTGATAGAAACGGACTTCCCGGTTATCTAAAGGCGGTAACGGCTCTTGTTGTATCGGGGGCTTTACAAACCGCTGGTGAGCGTGTTAGTGCCTGAATTTAGGACATCCAATCCTCGGTTTTCAAGTTGATAGAGCGGTGTTGCTATTTCGAGTTTCCCAATGTATCTGTTTGCCACAAACATAACTTACTCTTTTTTTTTGAAAATCTACCAAGGAATAATAGCGTTAGTCGAATTCATGTATTAAAATAAGTTGTCGAAGCGCTAATTCGTTAATTCCACCATCCCTTAATTCGTTAATGTATAATCTTTTATGCCCGCCCCAAAACGCCTCAAAGCTAACCTTTACGTCAAACACATACCTCCGGGGGTATACAGACTACAGCATTACTGGGGGATTCTAGTACATCATCTTGCGTATTATTCTTCTTTTGATCGTATTTCGTTTTGGAAGGGTATTTTTGCTGGACTGCTACGAGCCCCATTAAATGCTGGAAGTATTTTTGTAACAGGGTTGCTGGTCGACAGTATAGTTGACTATTATCAGAATCCAACTCATTTATATGCTGTGGGTATTCAAATTCCCATTCCAGTACTGTATCTGATTTTGTTATTTGTTATGGCCAGAAGTGTCCGTATACTCGATGCAATCTATACTATCGCGACTCTTAAGATTCGCAACGAAGCGTTTGTACGATATCGTCAGGATGTTGCAGAAAAATTCCATAAACTGAATTCTCAAGAAATCGACAGGGAACAAGTAAAAGACCTTATTACCAAGATAGAGTCGTTTTGGCTCACAAATTCCGGCAATTTCTATCAACGATTGGCTGGTGTCGGAGAATTCATGTTGGCAATCATAATTGCCTTGGCAGCTCTGTATGCTTCTTCCCCGGTTATCGCGCTTTTGGTGCTTTTGGTTCCAGTGTCAGAAATCGTAGTAGTGTACAAAAATTTTAGAAAACACGCCCATTATGTGGATGATATCGCGCCATTAATGCTCGAACGAAATTATTACTTTTCAGCCTTGACTGATGCAAGAACTTTTCCAGAAAGAAAGGTGAACGGTGTCTTTAAATCCCTTATTGAAAGATTTCGCCATGTAGCTGATCTGGTAAGCGAAGGGTATAAAAGGGTCTTGTCAAAAGCGGAAAAAGAGACCGCAAGCAGAAACATATTCGACCATGCAGCGTTGCTAATTCTGAAGGTTTACGTATTATTGTCAAGCATTGCTGACAGAGTCGCAATTGGTAAAATCACTGCCACCTTAGGCTATGTAGATTCGTTGTATCGTAATTCCTATGCCCTACAGAAAAATATTATTTCGATGTTCGACGAGTTAACCTTTATCGAGTACCTATATGAGTTCCAGGATATTAAGGGCTTTGCCGACGAAAGAAAGAAGGGAAGGCACCTTAAGAAGGGTAGCCCAAGAATAGCGTTGGAACATGCGATGTTTGCGTATCCAGACAGTGGTAAGAAAATCCTTGATGATGTGTCTTTAGAAATCACACCAGGCGAGCGAGTAATGATTCTTGGGAAAGATGGTTCAGGGAAAAGTTCACTGCTGGCGTTGCTGGCAGGAATGTACGAGCTGAGTGGCGGAGTCATAAAAATGAACGGATTGCAAGTGTCGCGTCTTGCCCGTGGACAAATAAAGGCCAAGATGTCGATTGTCCCAGAAGATTTCGCTCGATACTATATGACGCTCAAGGAAAACATATTGTTAGGCGACCCACGCAAAGAATTTTCTGAGAGTTTATATAAGAAGGCGTTGTCGATTACTGGGCTGGACATTTGGGCAAAAGAAAACAACATCGATCCAGAAATAACGATTTTAGGCAACTATTTTAATAATAGTGTGTCGATTTCGTCAGGACATTGGCAGAGAATTGCCATTGCGCGTGCAATCTATCGTAACCGCGACGTATTCTTATTAGACCAGCCGTTCACGTATATTGATGGCCATTCCGTGGAGGAAATGTTACCGAAACTGTTAGCGTTTATTGGCAAACGTACCCTGATTTGGATTAGCGAACATACCTATCATGCGAAGTTTATGACGAAAATATACGATTTGGAGAAGATGAAGTTGGTGGAGAGGAAGGTGAGGAGCGAAAGCACGAAAGCACTGAGTACAAAAGCACCAAAAGCACTAAAGCAAGAAAGCATTAGAGCGAGAAAGATTGAAGGATGAAGATTAAAGTATAAAGTATAAAGTATAAAGCGTAAAGATTATAGATTCCCCCGTGCTTGCAACAACGAATGAGGTAAGTAGCTAATTTATTAGCGTACGAATCCATGAGAAGCTGTGGCAGAGCTACGCACATGTGACTTCGTCATAGCCTACAGAGTGGCCACTTAGCAGGCAGAACTACGTTCTGCGGGGTACTATATTTCTTCGCTTCGCGTTTGCACGCTTACAACCACGCGTGAGGTGAATCGCGAGCTTGCGAACGTATGAACCCACAAGAGGCAGTGGCTTAGCTACAACCACGCGTGAGGTGAATCGTGAGCTTGCGAACATATGAACCCATGAATTGCTGTAGCCGAGCTACGCTACGAAATAAACCAATATCTAGCTGTTAATAGCTCGTAGTTAGCTTCTTGAGCAACTAAGTACTAGAAGTTAAGAGTTAATAGCTAGCAGTTAATAGTTAGCAACTAACTTCTTGAGTATTTCTTAGTCAGAATCGTTTTGTGCAGTGTACATTTGCTTGTATAGCCCATTGTTGGACAACAACTGTTCATGAGTTCCCGTTTCGACGATCTTTCCTTCGTCTATGACCAGAATCCTTTTTGCTTTTTTAACGGTTGCAAATCTGTGAGAGATGATAATAACCGTTCGGTTTTCTGAATATTCAAAAATATTATCGAATATTTCCTCCTCGGCTATTGCATCGATAGCGCTGGTTGGCTCATCCATAATTAATAGTTTTGGCTCGCGGTAAAAGACTCGCGCAATGGCCAGACGCTGCAATTGACCACCTGAAAGAGGTTGACCTTCTGGAACATTGTTTGTTAAGTACGTTGCATATTCATTCTTTAGTTTAGAAATGAAATCATGTGCTTGTGCCAGTTTGGCGTACTTCGCAATAGAGGTCATCGCTGGCTTTTTCGACACGTCACCCAACAGGATGTTCTCTTTAGCAGTGAACTCATAAATGCGAAAATCTTGGTTTAGCAACCCGATGGTTTTATAAAAATCCTCTAAATCTATTTGCGTAAGCGGAACACCGTTAATTAAGATTTCGCCTTTTGTAGGATCGTACATTCGTGTTATCAGCTTTACCAAGGTCGATTTTCCGGCACCGTTTTTTCCAACAATCGCCACATCCTCGTCTTTTGTAATAGTAAAACTGACGTCCCTAAAAACCCACTGTTTTGCGCGAGGGTATTTGAACCAAACGTTACGAAATTCGATTGAAACCGGCACAGCCTTTTCCAATTTGATTGCGTGTGGTATTGAGCAGATTACAGGTTTCCAGTCCATATATGCAATGAAGTCATCAATAAAGTTTGCATTGGTTTCTAGTACGGATACGCGTTCAAATGTGTTTCCTAGTTCTCGCTTCACTCCCCAAAGTGAAGCTGTAATGACGACGAAGGCACCGACGGTATAGGTTTGGTCAATTATTCCTTGCAGCAGTATGACATAGGCGGCAATGAGTAAACCATATTCGATAACGGTAGTTCCAATAAGCGCAAGCAACCGATTTAGTTCGTTAGAGCTTATCTTTGCTAGAAACTTTCGGTGCAGCGAGAGCATTTTGTTTACGATATATTTACCTGCTCCCATGACCTTTAACTCTGTAATATCGCCCCACAATGCATTTCTATATAAGCTCCATACGATTTTTTCGGAGGAATTATCATCCCAAATTGCCCAAACCCGTTTCCCAAAACGTACGCTGGCATAGATGATTGGAATTGAGGAAAGAATTATCAACAAACCTATCTTCCAACTGTAGGACATAAGCACACCTGTATACAGCACAGCAGGTAAAATAGAAGCAAGTAGGGATATTATTTCTTTTGAAGATGCAGTTACTTTCCACCCATTCCAGTCTAAAATAGTTTTTTTCGCTACAAAACCCGGATCAATATAGGTCTGGGTGTCCAATTCGATATTTTTAGAGAACTGAACTTAAACCCCCGACCGTAAGGTCGCGGGATGTAGTTTTCCCTGCATCTTTCGATTGGAGTAAAATATGAAATGGAATTTA
>PFQB01000078.1:27313-32543 GCA_002793355.1 Candidatus Dojkabacteria bacterium CG_4_10_14_0_2_um_filter_Dojkabacteria_WS6_41_15 | reverse complement strand
GTTGATACAACATCACCAGCGGTTCCTACCTTGGTAAGTCCACCAGACGGTTCAGTAAGAAATCCAGCAGGGTTGATTTTGGATTGGTCCGATGTATCTGACCCAAGTGGTCCAGTAACTTATCGTTACCAAAGTTTTTGGCCTGTTACTGGGCATTATGGTCCAGTATCTACAGGTACTGCATCACAGATTAATGCTTCCGGAAGCGCTGACAGGGCGTACACATGGCAAGTTCAAGCTTGTGACAGTCTTAATAACTGTAGTGCGTGGTCAGGACCTTGGGCAATAACGGTAGATTATATTCTTCCGAGCTTGAGTTTTATCGATAATGTCGTTGCTGGTCCAGTCACTAGTGACACTGTAGAACTCTCTACCTCTGACTTAAACGCCAATCCGGACAGCTACGAATACGGGTTTAGCTCCGATAGTACCTGTAACTCTAGCGACACATTCGGTAATGCGTTTACTTCGGGTACACCATTTACCTTCAATACAGAGGTACATAACGGAAGCTATATTTGTGCTAAGGCAGCTGATCTGGCAGGAAATACCTCATATCTTTCCAGTGCAAACCCATTGAATATAGATGTAACAGGACCTACGCTACCCGGACAAATTGGTTGGACGTCAGAGAACCCACCCGATGGGAGCGACTACGCAACAGGTTCCGATTTTGCTGGTTACAGAACATGTGGGCAAAGCTTGAATTATTCACCAATGACCAACCTTTGGGGTACTTCTACTGACGCAGCTGGAATTGCAGGGTACGAGAGAAAAGTGTATTCGCCAAATGAAACGACTCTAGCATACACATCGCCTTTGCTGACCACCAATTATCAAAATGGCGGCGGAGCTGTTGATGGCGCTACTTATTGGGTACAAATCAGGGCCATTGATACGTTAGGCAACGCGAGCGCATGGACGGAAAAGTGTGCAATAACATACGATGTAACAGCACCGACCTCCTCTCTCTACATTCAAGCAGACCTTGCTGAAACGCTGAATATTGTTGGCACAGCAGGTTGGCACGGAAACGGTTGGTACAAATCGTACGACAATCTCAATCTTAGAATAGCTACAGGTGACACGTCCGTCGATTTTACTCGTTACCAAATTCTGAGTGGCGATCAATCCTGCCCAACATACGGAAGTGGTTATAGTGTGCCTCAGAGTCACGATACCAATGTTAACGGTGATATCAATGGAAGTGCCGACGGCGTTTATACCCTTTGCTATTATGCAGAAGATTTAGCTGGTAATACGGAAGCCTCAATTCAAAAGCAACTTCTGAAGAAGGACACAACAGTCCCAGATTTCAAAATTGATTCTGTGACCGGAAATAATGTTGGTGGTGTGTACTATAACAACACAAATACACTTGGAATTACCATTGAGGCCAAGGATCCTTCTTCTGGCTATACACGGACTCGCTTCGATTTGTATAATGCAGATGTAGGCCATAACTGTACAAGTTATATCGATTGGAACCAAGACAATTTAACCCCCGCAGAAGGTGTAGTAAGCAGAACTCTGACAAAATCAGGCTTAGCAGATGGCAATTACTGCATGCGTTTATGGATTTACGATGATGTGCAGAATATTGACTGGACACCAACCGGTGGCGATGGCTGGGTAAAGTTTGTTATTGATACCTCAGCACCGACAATCTCTGTCGATAGCTTGAAATATGGTGCAGTTACCGTACCAACCTTTATTACTAACGAGAACACTCCAACAATTGTCGGAACTTACGCCGGTGACAATTTAGGTAGTATTAATGTTAACCTTAATGGAACAGATGTTGCTGTTTCCCCAGCAGGGGGCGTATGGGAAGCTTATTTCTCTGCAACAATTCCAGATGGAACCTATACCATTACTGCGACTATTACTGATCTTGCAGTGAACACATCAACCGATACGCAGGAAATAGTAATTGACATCGTTGCACCAAATGCAACCAACACGTACTACAAGAGTGGGGTAGAAATTACCGACCCTATTGCTTACGTAAATGCAGTTTCTGTTTTAACCTTTACCGGACTTTATACTGATGCATCACCGTCATCGGGACTTAATACCGATTCTTATGTGATATTTCAAGCCCAAGATGACCATTCCTTTGGCTTTAGTGCTAATGGGAAACTAGCATACTGCAGTTGGAGAAGCCTTCCAAACCTGGTAACTCTACCTACAGATGGTAATCTTACGACTCCTGTTGACTTTACTAATTGTATTGCTACCTTACCAGATGGCGAGTATTATCTAGCCCACCAGGTCTACGACAATGCAACACGTAAGGATATTCCTTCAATAAATCAATTTAGAGATGTACTTGGTTTGCACTTTATTGTTGAAACGATAAAACCAGTTACTACCGACTCTGGAACCGATGGAGACTGGCATAGTATTGATGTAACTGTAACCTTCTCTTGTACCGATGTAGACGGAAGTGGCTGCTATAAAACATACTACAAGGTTGATGGGGGTTCCTATATCGAAGGGACTTCAGTTACTCTTGGCGCAGAAGGGGTACACACCATTAATTATTATTCAGTAGACAACGCAGGCAATATTGAAGACGAGAAAACTACAGCACATACGGTAAAAATTGATAAGACAGCCCCAGAGGTAACGGTACCTGCGAATCAAACTCTTGAGGCAACCTCACCTGAGGGCTATTTCTATATCTTCTCACCGTTAGCAACCGACAGTGGAAGTTCAGTAATGTCTTTGGCCTGTGCTCCAACAGAAGCAGGCTTTCAATATCCATTAGGTGGCCCATACACAGTAAATTGTACCGCAGCAGATTGGGCAGGTAATTTATCTACTTCTTCCTTTACTGTAACCGTCGTGGACACTACCAAACCATCCGTCACCGACGTTGCTGATGCGACCGTTTATGAAGGTGATGCTATGCCCGTTGTCTCAGTAACAGGAACTGACGCCGTAGGTGTTAAGAAAATCTGCTTCACACTTGACTCTTCAAACGACTCAATGGATTCGTTAACCGAACAGTGCGATACAATTACGCCAACAAGTCCTGCCGTTTGGGACGTGAACACAATGTTCTCACTGCCTGCAACAGTTGATCTTTCGGTTATTCCAGCAGGAACATATTTCTTCACCTACTGGGTAGAAGATCCAAGTGGAAACCTGTCAGATTCACAAACTACTACGTATACAGTAGTAGATGTTGTTCCTGCAGTAACAGTTTCAGCTTCCCAAAATGGCAATGATTCCTACACCTTTACTGCAAACCCGACAGGTGGAAACGCGCCCTATACTTACCTCTGGAGTGGAAATTGTTCTGGTACCAATAGTACCTATACAACAGGAACAACACCTGGTACGTATAACTGTACCGTAACGGTAACCGATGCAGATGGCGATACCGCAAGTGACTCAGAGACCAGAACAATCGAAGAGCCTGCTCCGCAGCAACAAGGTCAAGGAGAGGAGGTTGGAGGATTCGATATCTTAGGGGCACAAACCGAAGAAACTCCAACACCAAGTCCTACACCAGAAGATGGGCAAGTTGAAGGTGCACGAACATGCGATGCCACAACAAAACTAACCGGTGAAATCTTCCTCGACAAGAACAAAAACGGTATCAGAGATGCTGGTGAACAAATCTTTGCAGGCATTACCGGCAAAGTAACTTACATGCTCGACGGAAAGGAAATTCTTGTTGGCACCTTTACTAGCGACAACAACGGAAAATGGGAAATGGACGTTTGCCCAGGCGAATATATCATCACCCTAAATGAAAGCTCGATTCCAAAAGGTTTTAAGGCAGAGAGCTTGACCAAAACGGTGAACGTCGCGGAAGGGCAGGGTGCAACGTTAGCAGCTATAACACTCTTGGCAGCAGCTGCCGCTGGCTTCTCGTGGTGGTGGTTGCTTCTAATCGCAGTTATTGCTGGCGTAGGAGCATTCATATACCGACGACGACAAGCAGCACTTGAAACCACGTAAGGTTGAAGTAGTAAATCTACTCGAACGTTGCAATTAACTGCTTAACCGCCGATACTGCACTTTCTAAGCCGCTTTTGCCCGTCTCAACAGGCCGGCTTGGATTCTTGACAATAAAGTGCGCAACTTGTCCAGCTGTTCTGACACGTTCTAACGACTCGCGTAAACGCATCGTTGGATTATTGCGATTGCCTGAAAGTATCCGTTTTTCCATATCTTCAAGCGAGTCTGGAATAATCGAAATCGTTAATATGTCAAAAACTGGCGACAGATTTTGCTCCATAAACAGTGCGCCTTGATTCTCGGAACAGTACAAAGGAATTTTCTTGCTCAGGAGAGCAGACTTAATCGAACCGAGCGGTGTTCCATACATGTTTCCATAGTGAAAATTGTATTCAAATAGATCATATTGCTTGATGAGCGACCTCAAATATGCCCCCATAGGCTCCCGTTCGTAAATTGCCCGCATCCAAATATAATCACGAGGATCTTCTTCGGCTCTCGGAGTTCGATTAGTTGCAGTTCTAACATATGAAAACTTCCCTGTATGCAAGAGCAACGTTTTAATCGTGTCTTTCCCAGCCCCAGACGGTCCGATTAACGAAATCCACAAGGGCTTAGCTTTATGTCGCCAAAACGACTTACCCGAAAAAACCAAAGGTATAGTCGTCTCTTTTGCAACATCAAATAGAGGGGCAAGTAGGTCCATAGAGAAGTATAGCAGGGATTTAAAGATTAAAGTATAAAGATTAAAGTATAAAGTTTAAAGTATAAAGTTTAAAGAGTAAAGTATGGAATCAAAATTATAATCATGGCGAGATGTTATCACACGCAAACTACTTAAATGATGCTATTTGGAATATAATTGTAGATTTAATATTTTAGGGGCTCACAAGTCAAAATGAAACAAGTAGTACCAAAAGTGTCTCCAATGCATTGGAAATTGTTAGCTAAAGCCTATATTTCCACATCAAGAATACTCTTAGAAGAACTATTAGATCAAAATAGAAGGACTTCCTTTCCAGCCTGTTATCAGAAAAGTTTTCTTTATGGTAAGGGCGAAAACGGATTAAGTATAAGAAAAATGTTGTTGGTCCCAGCGCTCTATTGTTTGAAACATGCAATTGAGGTTGGGTTGAAGTACAAGGAAGTAATGTCTGTCAAGAAATATAATAAGACGCACAATTTGAGCGAGGTAGTCACCCAGAAACTACCACCAAATATTGAAAAGTTGATCAAAAAGTATTGTGATAATGAA
>PFQB01000078.1:0-27307 GCA_002793355.1 Candidatus Dojkabacteria bacterium CG_4_10_14_0_2_um_filter_Dojkabacteria_WS6_41_15 | reverse complement strand
ATTACGTCTGCAACCAGTCTTGGTTGGGATGTTTCCGATCCCAATAACACATTGTTTCGTTATCCTGAAAGCGATGAGCGGTTGTGTCACTTATACTACTTACTAGGTGATATTCAAGCAGAAGAAATTATCAGGAATTTTATTACAGATTGCGATATATTCACGACTTTTATCTCATCGTGGGAATAGTTTTGGCGAGTATTTAACCTTCAACCTTTAAACTTTATCTTTTACCCTTTAGCTTTAGTTTCTTGCGTTCTCATTCGTGCTTCTTTCCTTCCTCTTTGCGATTTCTCGGGTGGTTTTCGTCAAATAAATCTTACGTAAACGAAGACTCTTTGGAGTAACCTCTAGCATTTCATCTTTTGCAATAAAAGACAAAGCAAACTCAATTGAAAGTTGAATCGAGGGCTTCAATTTAACCCCTAAATCAGCGGTTGAAGATCGAATGTTTGTTGCATGTTTTGCACGAACTGCGTTAACATCGATATCATCTTGAAATTTGTTAATACCCACAATCATGCCTTCATAAACTTTATCACCCGGCTGTACAAACAAATCCCCACGTTCTTGGGACATATTTAACGCATAGCTGGTCGCTTCACCAGTTTCGGTTGCAATCAAAACTCCTTTTCTAAACAATTCTTCTTGCTTGGTAAATGGAACATAATCGGCCAAATAGTTGGTCATAATTACGTTTCCTTTCGTAGAGGTTAACATAACCAACCGAATACCAAGCAGGTTTCGTGTCAAGATTTTGTAGACAAACTTTGTCTGACCGCTTTCTGAATCCATACTAATCAATTCACCTTTTCGTTTGCAGACAATCTGCGTGATTTCTCCGGCATATTCATCGGGAACATCAACATAAAAGTCTTCTATTGGTTCACTAAGAATTCCATCAATTTTTTGTAACACGACTTCTGGTTTGCGAACTTGGAACTCATAACCCTCGCGTCGAAGTGTTTCAATCAAAATTGAAAGTTGTAATTCGCCACGACCTGCAACAGAACAACGACCCTCGTCAATTCTATGTATAGTTAAGCCAACATTTGTTTCTTTTTCGTAGTCTAAGCGTTGCTGAAGCAGCTTCATGGTCACAAATTTACCTTCTTTTCCGGCGTAAGGTGAGGTGTTGGCTTCAAAGGTAATCTGCACCGAGGGATTCGAGATTTTAATGGCTGGAAGAATCTCTTCTTTATCGATAGAGCAAATAGTTCCGCCAATTGCACTTTCATCAATGCCAGAAATTGATATAATGTCACCCGTTGTTGCTAAATCAACATCCTTAAATTCAAGCCCAATACGTGTTTGCAATTTATCGATATGACCTTTGGTTTTCTGTACTTCGCCTTTTTTGTTTGTATATAAAAGGACAATTGGCGCGCCTTTTTTTGCCTCTCCACGTAGGACACGACCAATTAAGGAACGTCCAACGTGCGTATCATAATCCATCGCAGCAACTTGCATCATAAAGGGTTCGTCTTTATTGCCTTGTGGGGCGGGCACATGATCAACAATACAATCGAGTAGTGGAGTAATATCACCAGGAAGTTTTGCCCACGTTGTAGGATCACCTTCAGGAATTTTCGTCCAAACTTTGCCTTCACGACCAATTGCATACAAAACTGGAAACTCCAAATCTTCATCGCGCTTAGCCAACATTAAGAATAAATCATTTGCTTTATCCAGAGCTTTCTTTGGGTCTGCGTGAGATTTGTCAATCTTGTTAATAACCAAAATAAGCTTCAATTTCAGTTCGATTGCTTTTTTAAGAACAAACCGAGTTTGGGGCATTGGCCCTTCCTGAGCATCAATAAGCAAAATGACCGCATCTGCCATTGTTAACGTGCGTTCAACCTCTCCACCAAAGTCTGCGTGCCCTGGGGTATCAATTATATTGATCTTGTAGTCTTTATACGGAATTGAGATGTTTTTAGCCTTAATAGTGATGCCTTTCTCGCGTTCAAGTTCGTTGAAGTCGAGAATCAAATTCTCGTTCATTTCTTTCTGATTATCGCGGAAAAGGTGAGACTGCTTCATCAATGTGTCGACTAACGAAGTTTTGCCGTGATCTACGTGGGCAATGATGGCAACATTTCGAATATGGGCTTGGTCAGTCATAACTGGCGAATTATATCATTTCCGAAAGCTCAAAGCAACACATTACTGTTGGCAGCAAAAATACCGATACTCATTAATTAACCAACTGAAACCGGCATTTCTTCCCTAACGGTATCTTTTTCAGCAAATGCTGCTACTACGGCTCTTCCGAACAAGAACTCCTGATTCCTGGCATCTAAATTACTTACGAATCCACCTTCTGTTTCTTTAGCGATATCCATAGCTAATATATTTGCAATAATATCTTTTTTTGAATCAGGTTCAATTTCCCCACTAACACCAACTCGTCCTTCACCAACCAGTGAATGCAAAATAAACAACTCTGAAAGGTTGGGATGGTAATTCTCGTATTTAACAATTTGAAGAGCAAATGCAATTGACTTGGCTGTAAGTTGATCAAATAAAGGTTGAACACCTTTCAGCATATCTTCAAGACCTCTTCCATCAACTGCAACCCAATCAGCACAGCCCGCAGTACACGTTTTTACTTGTTCTGCATATTTAACCGCCAGTTTTAACTGATCGTCGCCATCTACTCTCGATGCTATTAACACAATGTACTACGTCAAAACTTAATCATAAATTCCACTATAGTATTATAGTTAAATCTGACAAAAACAACAATGGGGGTATTCGCGTTAGCTGTAAATCATTCTGTTTTCGATTGCCGGCACTAATCGCTGATGCGCCCTTAAGTATTCTTTTAATAATTCCTGTGCAGAGACCGTAACCACCTCTCCAGGTTTGATTTTGGTTAATTCTTCAAATGAGGTATTCATAAAGCTGTCACAAGACGAAACATGAAAACCTTGCATTGCAATTGAATATTCCTTTCCATTATCTACTTCAGTTCCAGCGACCATCAAAGAAACAAGTACATCAGCTTTTGTATCGTAGACAACTCGAACTCTGTCATTAACTTGGTAACATTCCCCTTCACCTTTCCGATTACCATTTTTCATAAATGTAGAAAATATCCGTTTAAGAATTTCACCCGATACGGTAAAGCGGTGCAAGGAATCATCATACGGGAAAGATCCCAGAAAATCGTACATTGAAACCACTGGCCCCAGTTCTTTTACCCGCACTGAACCACTGCCAAGAAATAGTACATCAACTTTGCATATATCCGCGAATGCATCTGCATAAATATTCCCAAGTTCCGTTTCAATTATCCGTTCTGGATGGTGTGCAACCGCTGTAAAGTTGGTTAACACAGCGTTGTATTTCTTATCAACAGTATCCTTAAAACTGCGTATATACTTCTCTAGCTTGTCATCTGGCTTTGCGCAATCTTCAGTAATTTGTACTAATTCCCAGTTATATTTGACGATTTTGTTCGTGTTGTCATCAACCCAAAGCTCAAATTTTCCTATTTGATTTGTTCCCGATCCTGCTTGTGCAATAACAATATTGTTCACTTCTACGGGCTTATCCATTATTGTGTGAGAATGTCCCCCAATAATCATGTCGACGCCGGCTTCCGGACTAATCATTGATGCAAGTTCTTTGTCGGATTCAATCCCAATATGCGATAAGACAACGGTTAAATCAATATCATTACTTTTATACGCTCGTGCTATATCATCAACTTCTTTTGCAGCATCCTCTAAGGTAACAAAGCTTCCGACTAATTGGTCCTGTTTTAAGGAATTGATGACACTTTCAGTAATAATTCCGGTAAACAATAACTCAAAACCATCCATTTTCACAATATGAAAGGGCTTCATTAAACGCTTACCAAAACCTTTGATATATAAATTTGCGTTTACGATTGGAAAATTGGCAAGCTTTTCTAAAAACAACAGGTGAGGGAGACCATAATCAAACTCATGATTTCCTAACGTAACAACATCTGGTGACAAATAATTCATAATCTCAATAGTAGAAATTCCTTTGTATTCTGTGTCAATCATAGAGCCCTGCAACATGTCACCAGCAACAACGAATAGTACATTCTTTTCTTCTTTACGAATTTTATTAATATATCCCGATAACAAGGCTAAACCCCCAATATGCTCGGAAGATAAGCTTCCTCCGATTTCCTCGAGAAAATCACCGTGAATATCGTTAGAGTGAAGAATTGTGAATTTTTTTAGTTTCATAATTAAATAGTATTCTTATTTTTTGATAATTCAAATGTTCGGATTCTGCTTATTCAATATGAGAAACGTTGACAAGTGAACAAAAAATCACTACAGTAAACATATGACACAACCTCGAGTAAAAGGACAGGCGTTGGCACTTGTATTGATTGTCGTTGTAGTCGCGGTTGTTATCGCTTTTTCCATATCAAGTAGAGTAGTTCAAGACATTAAACAACAAGGGGCAGAACGAGCTTCTACAAGAACCGAGACCATAGCAGAATCGGCGATTGACAATTTAACGTTACAATTACAAAGCGGGAAAATTGTGCCAGATGATACTTCGCCGGAATTCAATATAAGCAATGCACCTGGTGGATTAGGGCTTTGCGACCCGAATTCAACTGACCTTGCGAAACAATGTGACGTACAAAGTACGGCGAAAATTACCTATTATCCGTATGTTCTACAATTCAAGTATTTCGACGCCGAAAACCTGGAAATCTTTATGACCAGCAAGGATACGACTGTAACCCCGAATGGCACAAACGACTCTGGAATTATTATTCAACTTTATACTGACCACAACAACTCATACGATACTCAAAAATCCAGTATTCTTATTAAAGGATTTTCGAGAAAATCAGGTGAGTTAAGATCTGTGTCTGAATGTGTTTTTGACATAGACACTCCGACTGCAAGCACTTGTTTGCCGAATGTACTAAGTGTTGCTCCTACCGCTTGCCCTACCCTTAGTGTGGTAAATCTTGCAGGTTCTACGGTGACGATTGCTCCACCTCAGTCGCCGGATCCGGAAAACATCTGCTTCAAAGTATTTGTAAATCAGGTACCACCAACAAATTACAGAAATTCTTACGCTATTGATTTGTATAGAATTCGACCAATACTAACCAAAGCAAGCGGATATAATGATGTCCCGTTCGTCGATATAACCGTTTCAAGCAACAATTCAGGCGGTGCCTTTAAACTCCCAGTACTTCACATGGCAATGATTACGGCAGGCGTGTATTCTGGGACAGGTCCAACTGAACAACAAGTTTTCCAGCAAAAAACGCGGTTAGTGCTATTAAACAAGTCTGTACCAGAAGTCGCAGATTACGTGCTTTATAATGGTTCAAGCAATCCAATTACAAAGTAGTTACAAGTTGAGTATTTGGCACTGTTCTTTTGGCCACAACCCCGTGTTGAAGAACTTAATTCGCTTTGGTGTAATACGATATATTTGTGCAGCTCCCGTTTCTAGAAACTGTTTTGGATTCTTCAATTGCTCGGCTATATCAGGGGCAATAAGCTTGTTCCACATTGAAAACATCCATTTGACCTGGTCAAGTAACGTTACGGCTTGCGCAGTTCCATTTAGCTGAATTCCCAATTGCGGTGGTTTTAAGGGTTGATGTGAATCGGCAATAGCGACAGCAACCAGGGGATTCGTGTCTATCGCAACACAATGCTCGCGTGTCTTTTTACTGAGAAAATAGAGGTTTAGGTCAGTATCGTGAACAAAGTAGAGATTTGCAATCCAAGGTGTTTCGCCATAGGTTGCAACAGACATAAGGCGCTGGGTGGAAAGGTAATTCTTAATCAATTCCTTCAGATTTTCCATAGTTGCTTGCGATAAATTTATCAATATCTTCAGATGCAGAAGTAATAGCAGTTGATTTTGACAATATTAGCTGCTCCCAACCTTTTGACTTCTCTAATATTTCTGACTGGCTGTTTAGTTCAACTTCGCCCTCGAAATTATGATCTTTACCGTAAGTTACAATGCAAACATACTCATCATCCCAGATTCCAAAATCTAGATAAGGGACGTCAAATCGAATCGATTCTATCGGGCAAAGGTAAACTTTAATTCCAGCTTCGATGTCTTTAGCAATAAGGTTTCTCAACTTCTCCCGTTTAAAATCGTTGGACGATTCAACAACAAAAACTCTTTTGAAATCATCTATACGTTTCGCTGCTAATCGCGCGTCTTCAAAGTACTTCTCTTCTTTGTCCCAGATATCATAACTCGTTAGAAATGTTGCAAACCCTCTTTTCTTAATATTGCGAAAATGAAAAATTCCTTCATCGACAACCTCTTCAAAAGGAAACTTTATTGACTTAATTTCTCCTGAACTTGTCTTCTTTACCGCATCATAACGAGTTCTGTGCTTTAAATATCGCTGGTATAGTGATAAGTCAAGCCTTGTGCTACAAAGTTCGAATACTAGAGGCAGTTCGTTTACGTTAACCTCCATGTTCATATGCCCGGCTCTTTTTACAAAGATGATTGAACTCTCAAGTGCTCGAGAAAACAGTTGCGCATGCTGCTTATCAACATACGGATCATTATCTGAGTAGAGTACATACGAGGTAGGTATCCGCTTCTTTAAATCTTCGAAATCAAAATCAGTTTTGTAAAACGACTCATTGACTTTATCAATTTGCCAGTCTTTTCCTAACTTATCAAGAAAGGCACTAACAAAAATCGCCGAATCTAACTGCAATTTAAATTCCTCCACCGCATGCAGAATATACACTGCTCCAAGTGAATGACCAACAAAAATCACCTTCTCATTCTTCCCAATAAAGGGTAGAACTTGTGCTTTAAACACTTCATGCCATGCGCTTAAGCTCTGCTTCGATATGTACTTCGTTTCGTTCATTGTAGTAATATCATTCCACTTATCTACAGGAAACTGCGGAACAAGCACCTCTTGCCCTAATTCTTCCAAACGAACTTTTAATTCTGGGAACCAATTACCATCAGAACTGCCAAAGGCTCCGTGAAATATGACAAATTTCATTCTACATTTACCACTAAATTAGCTTCTTGGCTATAATCTATCATTGACTTCGCCAGTTCTTCTACCAACGGAAACTTTTCCAAATGACTTCCCAGGTGCTTGCCATTTTTGATCGGAATTACAGTACTATCCAGTTGATATGCAAAATTAAGTGAATCAGTATTGGGAACATAGGGGTCATTTAGCGAGTACAGAGTATAGGAAAAGTTAAGCTGTGGTATAAGTTTCGGAAAATCGAACGAGTCTCGGTAAAAAGTGTTGTTCACTACATCAAACTGGTAGGGATGAGGCGATCCTTTGTTTACCTCTTTATAAAAAGGAACAACAAATATTGCGCCAACCAATGTTATTTCTGGGTGTTTGTCCAAGACATGCAACATAAATAAATTGCCTAAACTGTGACCGATCCATAAGGTGTCTTTCTCTAGCTTTGGCAACACATCTTGTTCAAAGGTATACATCCACGCAGAAAGGGATTGCTTGGGCGTAAAGCTGGCATCACTTGGGGGCTTTACCTCATCAAATGAATTTACTGGAAATTGAGGTAAAAGAACACTGTAACCAAATTGCGTCATCTCTTGTGAAAAGCCTGGAAACCAATGTGTGTGCACATCGGTAAAGGAACCATGGAAGATTACGAGTTGCATAGGATATTTTACACCAAAATCGTTATCAAGAAATTATTCTTTTGCCAATAACGCCTCGATCTTCGCAAGGATAACTTTCAGCATTTGCTTACCATATTCTTTACTTGCAGATATCGGATCTTTGCCTTCTACTGCCATTAATCTGTCTTCCTTATTATCCATCCGTTTCAAATCGACTAGATCGGGATACAGGTACATCATCAGAGATGTTTCCCACTTTCCAGCATGGTCACCTATTTCACCGTTAACCAGATTCGGTTCTTTGACGATAACGAACTTGATACCTGAATCCTTGTACTTCATCGATGCAAGAATTGCAATTTCTGCATTAGGATAGTGACCTGCTAATACAAAAATTTTCTTAAATCCTATGCGAATCATTCTATAAAAATAGTTTTCTAGTAGCGTCTGATAGACATCGGCGCCAATGTGGTAACAATCATACTGTTTCTTCGGGAATTTCTGCATATCTATGTCTGGCCAGGCGTCTACACCAAGGTAAAGCGGGGGAAAAACAATTCCACCAACCTTTCTGTAGCGAGAGTACAGATTTTGAATGCCTTTAGAGAGTCTAATCCAAGAACATTCTGGTATCCGTGATACTCCATACTGCCGAGAGGAAGGTATGCAATTGGTGAATTATTTAGCGCGGCTTTAAACTCGTCAGGAAACATTTCCGCGTAGCTGGTTTTCATATGGCTATGGTACACTAACTTATGCGGCAGGTATAATGTACTGGATTTCAGAACAGTTGCGATTACTATCGCTCCATTTCAACTCCCCCTGCAGAGAGACTAGCTACATGACGTTTAACGGATTCAAGTATATACAACTTGCTTTTACCGGCATGAAAATCCGACCAGCTTTCGTCATTACTCCCGATGCCAATCACATAAATTCCTGGGATTACCCCACGGGCATGCGTAGCAACAGCTACACCAGCATCCTTAACGCTTTTTCCACCGACAACAACATTTCTATCGAAGACTGTTGCATCACATAGAAGAATTACATCTTTCGCAGTATGCATTTCATCTTGCTGTGCCAACTCCGACAAAAAAGCTCCAGCCTCATCCACATTATAAAACTCTCCCAAACGTTGGTGTCCAGCTTCATCCATTGCAGCCGTTATCTTGGTCTTAAATGAGGGTTCATCTTCCAAAATGATATATCTTGCCATAGAGTTTTGATTTATGTTATTTATTGAAACATTTATTTTTATAGGGCGGCGACGAGATTCACATGCTCCGCTTCGCGGCCAGTATCAGTTCTCATCTCGTCTAACAACCTTGTTTGCAAATTTGGAAGGAATCCAAATTCGCAAACAAGCGGGCGACGAGATTCGAACTCGCGATCTTCTGTTTGGAAAACAGACATTCTACCGCTGAACTACGCCCGCACATCCTTAGGATTTTTATACTAAAGAACTAGCAATTTTACTGTGTTATCCGACTTTTATCAAGATACGAGGTCATGCCATTCATAAACTGAGTAACCGCCCGTGCCCAACTATGCCCACTTGCAGCACACGGTGGGCAATAAGCAGGTTCAATATCGTACGGCGTCAATTCTATACCGTACCCCAAAGCCAAACGCGACGTCAATACCTTTATGCCCATTGGATAGTCATCAAATACCTGCCAACTACCACCTGGCCCACCACGCCACCCCCAACAATTGTTAGTATCAACCGGTGTTACCCTGCAAAATCTTGATTCAATTCCAGAAATCGCAGCTACCAAACGCCAGTCCAATTTAAAAGTATCTGCTTGCCCGACAATTAAGGACGAGTAGGGTGCTAACGGCGAGCCCTGGTCACGTAAATACTTACCTAATGCTGCCGCTCGTCCATCTTGAGTTGCTATATCTGAACCTATTCCGTACTCAGTAGAGTAGCCACCCGTTAAAAACACCGAAGTTCTAGCGTCAAACTTATTCTTGTCAATAAGCTCTAATTCATATTGCTGCCCAATCGAGGCCATTGGCTTAGACGCATGCAACAGCGTGGAAGTAACGACTTTTGTGAGTGGTGCATAAAAATACAACGCCAAGACAGCCCACAACAATATTAGAACTACGACACCTGTTCGGGGTGAGATATTGAGTTTCATACCTTCCTAGTCTATAATAACGGAGCTTAAGAGTAAAGAAGCGTTAAAATTAGTTCGTAACCGATGGCAAAAGGTAAAACACAGTATGTACGAATGAAATGTAGCACCTGTGCTCACATTAATTACACAACCGTACGCGGAATGCACGCAGGGTCCGAGAAATTGGCACTCAGCAAATTTTGCAGAAATTGCAAAGCTCACACCGCACACAACGAAACTAAAATAAAATAGTGAATTAACGAATTGACGAAGCAGTGAATTCAGAACACCAATTCACCATATAACCAGTTCGTCAAAATGGGGGTATAGTTTAATGGTAAAATGGCGGTCTCCAAAACCACTGTTCTTGGTTCGAGTCCAAGTACCCCTGTTTAACCAAATAACTACTAACTACTAACTTCTAACTATTAGCTATTAACCTGAAATAATGAAAACTAATTACTAAGAGCTAGTAGCTAATAACTAGAAACTAATTATGAAAAAATTTGCACTCAACAATATAAAATTCCGTATTCCCGTACTCGGTGATATCTTTGCGACCTTTAAGGCTATCCAGTGGCCAACACTGAAAGATTTGGCAAAGAATTTGCTTGCTGTTCTTATTATTTCTGCTATAATTGGCGGATATTTGTGGCTTCTCGATAAAGGGTTTGAGGAGCTAAGGAACTTGATATTATTTAATTAGGGACATAATGGAACATAAATGGTACGTGCTCAATGTTCACTCCGGAAAGGAGGATTTTGTTGCCGAAAAAATAAAGACCATGGTTGATGCCCAAAATGTGAAGGAATTAATCTCCGAGATTAGTATTCCAAAGCAGTCAAAGATTGTCATAAAGGATGGAAAAAAGGAAATTAAGAAAAAACGACTTCTCCCTGGTTATATTCTGATTAAAATGAAATATGATCAGCAAACCGCATCGATGTTAACCAATATCGAAGAAGTTCGTGGATTTGTCCGAATCGGTACCGAAGTTTACCCGCTAACCGAAGAAGAAGTTACTCGAATGATGGATCAAAAACCTGAGGAAACTAAGAAAGCTAAGTCTTATGCGATGTCTGTTCGCATAAACGATGCCGTAAAAATTGTTGATGGTCCTTTCAAGGACTTTATTGGCAAGGTTTCAGAGGTTGATGAATCAAAGGGCAAAGTCAAAGTTCTCATTACCATGTTCGGTCGTGAGACTCCGTTTGACCTCGACTTAACACAAATAGTCAAGCTTTAGTTTAAGAGGGAGGAGTATGGGAAAGAAAGTAAAAAGCCAGTTTAAGGTGATTATCGCCGCCGGAAAAGCGACGCCACAACCACCACTAGGCCCGGCCTTATCGGCCAAACAAGTCAATATTAAAGAGTTTTGCGACAAGTTTAACGACGCAACTCGCCAAATGGGCAATGTTAAGGTTCCCGCAATCGTAACGACATACGACGACAGAACTTTTTCCTTGGAACTTCGTACACCACCGGTGTCCGATCTCATTAAAACTGCGCTTAAAATTCCACGAGGGTCCGCAAAGCCAAACCTTGAACAGGTTGGTACGCTTACAAAAGCGCAGGTTCGCGAAATTGCAGAAGCCAAGATGCAGGATTTGAACACGACTAACGTCGAAAGTGCGATGAAAACCGTCGAAGGTACTGCACGCCAAATGGGTGTTAAGATTGTTGAGAAATAGCATGAAAAGAGGAAAAAAATACCAAAAAGTAACAGAAAAAATATTAGATTCAGCAGTTTCCTTAAAAAATGCAGTGGAAAATGTTAAGAAACTTTCTTACAGCAAATTTGACGGAACAATTGAACTACACATTGTGACGATTTTACCTAAGGATAAAGACCCAAAGTCAATAAAAGGAAGTGTTAGCCTACCATATATGGAAAGCAAGTCTTCCAGAATTGCCGTTGCAGCTCCAGCGCATTTAGAGAAAACCGCACAAGAAGCAGGCGCAGACATTTTCAAGTTTGATGACTTAATGGAAGGAATTAAGGCAGGCAAAATTGATTTTGATATCTTACTCGCAACACCAGACATGATGGCACAATTGGCTGTTCACGGAAAAGCATTAGGTCCAAAAGGATTAATGCCAAATCCAAAGAATGGAACCGTTGTTGCGCCAGATAAGCTTGCCGAAGTTGTTGGGGAATTTAAGCGTGGAAAACTCGTTTATAAAGCAGACGCAGCAGGTGGAATTCACGTTGCTGTTGGAAAGATTTCCTATACAAACGAAAAAATTGAAGCGAATGTGAAAGAAATGGTTACAGCAGTTGTGTCCTTACTTGGAAAGAGCAAAGAATATGTGATTCGAAAAGCGTTTCTTGCTCCTACAATGGGCCCTTCAGTTGCATTTGATATTAAGTTGATGGATTAGTAATATGGCACTAAGATGTGACGTTTGTGATAAAAAAACAGTACACGGAGATTCGCACATTCACCGACACTCTGCCTGGCGCTACAAAGCTCCTCGCACGAAGCGTGTTTGGCTTCCAAATATCCGACCAGTCAAATTGACCGTTAAGGAAGGTATTAAGGAAATCAGCATGTGTATGGCTTGTTATAAGCGATATACCCGCGATGGAGTAGCGTTTTTGAAGAAGAAGCAGGTGAGAGAACTGAAAGACGTAACCTTAGCTTAACTACTAGCTATTAGCTACTAACTACTAGTTAACAGTTAGCAGCTAGCAGTTACCAGTTAGTAGTATAATCTTTTATGTTCGAATCCCTATTTCAACTCTTTACCTTCGATATTGGTATAGATTTAGGCACTGCAAATACACGTGTTGGCATTAAAGGCAAAGGCGTTGTTTTGTTTGAACCATCAGTCGTCGCGATTAATAAAGCAACAAAAGAGGTATTAGCTGTAGGAAAAGAAGCGAAAGAAATGCTGGGAAGAACACCAGCCTCCGTTGTAGCTTTACGCCCCTTAAAAGATGGCATTATTGTCGATTTTGACACCACTCTAGCAATGCTCAAGTATTTTATAAACAAGGTTCATCAAGAAAATTCAACCTATTCTACTGTTCCTAGGCCCAGAGTGGTCATCGGTGTTCCTTCATCCATCACAGAAGTAGAAAAACAAGCAGTTATTGATGCTGCAGAAGCTGCTGGCGCTCGCGAAGCTTACGTAATAGAAGAACCAATGGCTGCAGCAATAGGCGTAGGTATCCCCGTTAATGAGCCTATGGGCAACCTCGTAGTCGATATTGGTGGGGGAACAACAGACATTGCCATAATCTCGCTAGGCGGCATTGTCGTTGATAAAACAATTCCAATCGCAGGGGATGAAATGGACGAGCAAATCGTTGATTTCCTCAAAGAACGTTATGGAATATTGATTGGAAAACGCTCGGCAGAAAAAATAAAAATCACCGTAGGCTCTGCTATTCCTCTCAAAAAAGAAAAGTTTGTCGCAATCCAAGGACGCGACCTATTAAAAGGACTACCGCGATCGGTAGAAATCGGCAGTAACGACGTTGTAGAAGCAGTAGCACCGTCTTTGCATGCCATGACCGAAGCTATCAAACAAGCAATCGAAGATGCACCTCCAGAATTAGTTTCAGACATATTTACTCAAGGTATGCTCTTAACCGGTGGCGGAGGCAAACTAGAAGGATTGGATAAATATTGGGAAGAAGCACTACATATCAAAGTTAAACGACCTGCAGACCCATCATATAGCGTTGTATTAGGAACATTAGAGGCACTCAATCATCTAGATGTGCTTAAACGCCTTAAAGAAGCGGAGCGAAGCCTGCTATAATCCTAGCACATGGCCTCGAACTCCATAATGAATCAAACCGGACTTTTAGTTGCAATTCTCATTGCTTCATTGTTATTACTTGCTGACTTAGTTGGCTATGTGAACTGGTTCAAAAACGCCCGTTCTTACATAGTTTACCCCGTGCAAGTTTTTGGCGCTGCTACAGTAAAAACACTACAGCTGGCGTCGTTATCGGTAGTTCAGGGTAGCTCTCTCAAGAGCGAAAATCTTACCTTAAGACAGAAAGTGCTTGAGCTTGAAGGCGTTGTTGCGGAATATACTCGTGAAAGAGAGCTTTCAACTGAATTTAAAGAGTATTCAGCAACAATAAATGAAGCTTCATATGCTGGCACAGAGTCCGCAACTGTTCTTGACCTAAATGTTGGTAATTTACAAGGAAAAATTCTTTTAAACAAGGGCGAAATGGCAGGAATTTCAAAAGGAATGCCTGTAGTTTACGGTTCATATTATATTGGCGTTATATCAGAAGTTACCACATTTGAATCGACTTGCATTACGTTCTTATTACCGGCACAAGAATTTGTGGGCTATGTACAAAAAAGAAACATCTCTGGTATCGTCAACGTCGGTATAAACGGCATGGAACTTCGCGATTTGCTTGCAAACGAAAAGGTGACTCTCCACGACGCAGTAACAATCAAACGAGAAGGTTATCCTTACTTTATGACCTTAGGAACAATAGCAGTTGTTCCTGCGAATAACGGAAGTGCCGAGCGAAAAGCAATGCTTGTTAGTCCGATCACACTTTCAGATCTTACCTTTGTAACAATTGTGAAGAAATGAAAAATCAGAAACTGTTTATTGCCTTGCTAATAGCTTTATTGCTGCGTCATATAGTTCCTTATGTAGATATTTTTATTGTGTTCCTAGTTATTCAGCTGCTTACGCATCCCGATAATCTGCAACTGATTTCTTTGTTTGCCGTACTAGCTGCATTTGTCTCAAGTCTTGTCTATGATTCTCCATTAGGTCTATTCCCGCTGGTCTTGGCCATCTGCTTGCTGGTTTTCGGCATAGTCTACACTAAATACGTTAGTAAAGACCGCTCTAACTTACTGTTATGGCTAGGGTTTTCTGCCGCGTGTATACTTATCGAGAGTTCTCTACGAGCTACGCTTACCGTCGGTAGTTTCATGGTTCTACAAGCAGCTTATTTCACCATAGCCGGAACAATCGTTACCATATTACTTATTACTTTTGCTCTTTCATTTCGAAGAAAAATATGAAGAGAATAAACGTAATAGAAATAGCGAATGCAACTAAAAAAGTTCCTGAATCTTCACAGTCACAATTAATTGGTATTTCGATATTGTTTATTCTGTTCCTTCTGTCGTTTTTATTCTTGATATTTTCTGGTTTCTCGCTCACCATTCTGAAAGGCCAAGAATATGCTGCACTGGCCGAAACTAACTCAGTAGGAAAAGTTCCAATATTTGGAGAGCGTGGCATGATTATTGATCGAAATGGCAAAGCTTTGGTCGAGAACTTGAAGACATACGATGTCTTCATTGATCCAAATAGTTCCTCGGAAGAAAACATTCTTGCACTTTTTCCTGATCATAAAGAAAAAATTCACTCAATATTCGCGAATCCAGCAAAAATAACGACCTTGCTTATTCACAATGTTGCAAAAGATTTGGTTATATCCCTAAAAGACAAAAAGCCCGCAGGTATTGAACTTCGCCATAGTTACGTGCGAAACTATTTAAATCCACTTCCTTTCGCCCATTTACTTGGATATACCGGTATAGCAAGTGAAGACGATTTGTCAGAAAACAAATCATTGGTTGCAAACCAAATTGTAGGTAAAACTGGAATTGAATACCAATATGACACCAAGTTGCAAGGAGAAATTAGGTACGAAACCTACGAAAAAGACGCTTTTGGTACCCAGCTTTCAATCCTTTCAGACACACCTCCAGCCACAGGCGACTTGCTTACCCTAACTATTGATAAAAAATATCAAGAAAGAATGTATTCCGTTATAAAAAAAACAGTCGATGTACGCAAAGCCAGAGGTGGTTCTGGTGTACTACTTGACGTCAATACTGGGGAGGTTTTAGCGTTGGTAAGTTATCCCACCTTTAACCCAAATGATTTCGTTTCGGGTATTCCGTATTCTACTTACGATAAACTAATAAAAAGTCCCCAAACCCCTTTGTTAAACCGTCCAATTGGCTCGCAGGAACCGCCGGGATCGACCTTTAAGACTATTGTTGCTACTGCTGCACTTGAAACGGGTGCAATCAACACATCGACGGTATTCGTAGCCACTGGCGTTATAAAACTAGCTGGAGGATTGCCTTTTCAGGACTATATGAAGCATTATTATGGCCCTTTAACAATAACTGATGCCTTAATGGTATCTAGTAACATCTTCTTTTGCAGAACCGCAATACGATTAGGCATCGATAGATTAATTCCCTACGCAGAAGCGTATGGAATTGGTAGGAAAACGGGAATAGACCTACCTGGAGAAATGCCCGGAAGAGTACCCTCACCTGAAAACAAAATTTGGTTAGCAAAAAACGGAGCAACGTGGTTAGATCCGGTTTGGTATCCAGAAGGCGACACGTGCAACTCGGCAATTGGGCAGGGTATTGCCCTTGCTACGCCAATACAAATGGCAACTATTGCAGCAGCAATAGCGAATGGTGGGACCGAATACCAGCCTCACGTTGTCAAAACAACAACTACCGCCAGCGGAAAAGTTACATCTAAAGCGCCAGTCGTGGTTGCAATAGGTATTGCCAATGACAGTACGTTGCAAATAATCAGAGAAGGAATGAGATTAAGTGTTGCTGGTCCTCGAGGAGTTATCTCATCTCTCAAGTATGTACCAATAAAAGTTGCTGCAAAAACAGGCACAGCAGAATTCGGCATCAAAGATAAGTATGGCTACTCAACAACCCACGCTTGGGTTATTGGGTTTTACCCGTATAATGAACCAAAATATGCCTTTGCAGTGCTTATTGAGGGTGGAGGAAGCAGCTCGGTAGCTTCGTTTGCAATGAGGGATTTTTTAAATGCAATATACTAGACATTTAGGTGTTTAATCAACACTGTCTTTTGTTATCCTTGTGGCTTTAATATCTTCTCTTCTGGTGCCTCATCAACGTTGTGCCATTTCCTTTCATATACCGTTACTTTTCTTTTTAAGTCAGTATACGCAGTAACGTATTTGGGCATTTCTGCAATTGAGGAATTCACGAGTTTGACTCGAATGAGGTAGCCAAACATAAAAGCATCTTCAATATTCATCGAATAACGGGTATCCGGATCACCTTGAAAACCCTCAAAAACCAGCCATTGCCCATCGACATTGACAACAGTAGCGCGAGGATTTCCTGGAAAACCCTCGATTTGTTGACTAAACTCATCTTTGATTTCTACCTGCAAGAAGTTGTCTAATAGTAGGTAAGATTTGTCCTTTGGAAGATTGACATATTGACCTTGATATAGGCCCCGTAAGAATGGGACAAAGAGAACTCGGAGTATGCGATACGCCTCTTGCATGGACACATTGTTATCGGAAACTAGTTGGCCGAGATTGAGCATATTCTTTGTGAACAAAGGAATAATAAAAGTCGGAGTCGTTGTAGCTGACCACCCAGACGTTACCGTTCCTTTTCCTTGGTCTAATACTACGGTCAATCCAAAATTGTTTAGATCATTGATGTTGATAAATATAGTTTCGTTTAGTTCCTGAAGTTGTGGGTATTTTTCTTTTAGAGACAATAGGGTGTCCACAATGTTAGTGAGGGATGAAAAAATAATTTGCTGCTTTTCGTCTAATGTAGAATAGTTCTTTACTTCGAATTCTTGCTTGACGGTCACAAAGTTATTGACGTATCTTGTGTTTGTTACCGAGTGTAATTTTGAAAATAGTGCAAGAATTGGGTTGCTCATTGAAGTTACATTGATATTAGTCTATGCTAGTATACACTAGGCATGTTAAAAGAACTATCACTACTGATTAAAGAGCGTTTTCCTATAGGAATTCTCGGTATTTTTTCGTTTTCTTACATCGGAGGAATGCTAAATTATTTGCATATTGAACACAACCATTACACGGAGTGGATGTTACTGACCATCGGAACTGTCCTTTTTCTTTTCTTTCTGAGATGTATTGACGAAGTGAGAGATTATGAATATGATCAACTCTTTCATGCAGAAAGACCAGTAGCTCGTGGTGCAATTTCTTTAATCCATATGAAATATTTTGGCTTGGCAACTTTATTAGTATTTCTCCTACTTTTCGGAAAAAGTTACACTGTAGTTCCGCTTATTCTCCTCACACTTTTTGTAATCGCTATGTCACGGCAATTTTGGCTTAAATCCTTAATGGAGCGAAAAGATCTGATTTTCGTTTTATTGCATAACACCGTATTTATATTTGTTTCAATCCTCTTTATTTCCTTTCTGCTAAGAAGATTATGGTTTCCAACTACAGTATCCGATGTGCTGTTTCTGCTTATTCTGCAAATCCCAGTGTTTATTCTTGAAGTTGGGCGAAAGCTAGAACATCGGCTTTCAACAGAAGGTTTGGAAACAGACGATACTTATGCGTTTCGATGGGGAGAAAAGAATGTGGCACTAGCCCTAAACAGCAGCATTATTTGTGCTGGCGTACTCATATTTCTCATTAGTAAACCAATTGGAATCGCCTGGGTGCTTGTTTCTATTATTATGCAGATACCAGGGCTTTATAAAATCAAAATACCAAGTAACCCAGCATTGGTGATATATTTTCTTATTGCGGTACTTATACCTCTAAGCGTATGACATTTCAAACATCGAAAGCTATAAATTTGGGTATCTTAAGAGAAAAGTTCCCTCAATTTGTCCCTCCCTTTATTGTCGTATGTACAGAGGACTTCTTATCTGCATGTGAAAAAAAGCAGTATTCAGGGCTAAAGAGTGTGACCGAGAAGATACAATTCATTAGTGAGTTGTCGATTTCTAACAAATGTAAAAATATTATTGAGCACCTGCACAAGGAAAAAATAACGCCAGATAATAGAATCGCCATACGGACTTCTGCGTATGGTGAAGATGGCAATCGTCTTTCATTTGCGGGCATGTATGAAACTTTTCTTGATATAACGGTAGCACTGGAATCCCTGGAAAACGCTCTTCTTGATTCATGGCTCTCACTATTCAGCCAACGGGTATTAAATTATCAAGGATTGCATGAAACTACTGGCAAGAATCATTGTGAAATAATCCTTCAAAGAATGGTTATGCCCCTATATTCTGGGGTTCTCTTTAGCGAACCGTTAAAGATTGATGATTCACTTCTAAGCATTCAACAAGGCAATGCTGCTGTTGTCAAAGGTGCCTCCGCATCGCAATTTACCATGGGACAGTTCTCAGTTAACTACCCAAAGCAGGCACAAATACTTAAAGATGTTGTGCAAAAGCTTGGACTCGTTCATAAGCAATCTCGCTTAGATATTGAATTCGGGTTTACAGAAAATGAGTTTTTTCTTTTTCAGGTACGACCGGTGACTCGGATTGTATCCAAAGAATTTAACCATTCAATTTGGGATAAGAGTAATATTGGCGAAAATTATCCAGGCATAACACTACCATTAACCTATTCGTTTATTCGCCAGGCCTATAGCAAAGTCTACCCGTCGTTCTTAAAGCTTATAGGTATAGCAACTGATTTGCGCGAACAATCGGTGCTCTTCGATAACATGTTGGGCTATATTAGAGGGCAGGTATATTACAATCTTACGAATTGGTATGAGCTCATTGATTTACTTCCATGGCAACCCCATATAAGAAGTTTTTATGACAATATGCTGCAGCCCGTTAAGCCCATTCCTTCGACGAAATTAACTAAAAAGAGCAATTGGCAGAATTTTCGAGCTTCAATAAAACTCATTTGTCTGTTCCTGTCTCCAAAAGGAAAAATACAGAAGCCCTTTATGAAACGACTTTCACAACTTACGTCGGAGTTCAAACAGTCTTTTGGTCCAGGTGCATCTGTTTTTGAATTAAACAAGTTATTCCTCACATTAAGTTCACAGTTTTTCTCGGTTTGGGGACTAACAATCGTTAACGATGTCCGTGTAATGGTGTTCTTCGGGCTCTACACACGGTTTGTTACGGCGTGGTGCTCAAATAATACCGAAATGATTAATCAGCTAGCAGTTGCAAAAAATCCAGCGAGTATTACGTTGCTACATTCCCTAGAAACAACTGCGCAAGCAATAAATGATGATTTACCTCTGGCTAAACTATTACGAAAAGCAACATATGATGGTGCAGTGCATTATATAGCCGAATTTCCTAAACACTTGAGTTCTCGTGCAATCCAATGCTATCTAGAGAATTATGGTGTTAGATTCGCGAATGAATTAAAGCTAGAAACAGTTTCTATGAAGACTGAGTTAAAATCCTTCTTAAAGCTAATGACTTCATACATAGACAAACACTGGAAGATTACCACCGATGATCCTAGTGATATTCTTTATCAAATACCTCGCTCGATATTTTCCTGGAGTAAAAAAATAGTATTAAACTTTTTTCGAGTGCAAACTACAAAAGCAATTACAATGAGGGAACAATTTCGTTTAGAGCGTGCACGGGTTTTTGATATGGCTCGTTCAATTTTTCTACAAATAGGCTCCGTATTGAAAGAAACTGATTTGTTGGAAAATGAACGAGATATATTTTATCTGACTATCGAAGAAATCAATAATAGCGCAAACTTTCATAACACGCCTCGTTCACTAAAAATTATTGTTGAAGAGAGAAGAAGGTTAGTTGAAAGTTACGAGAAGGAATCACTTCCAAGAAGAATCGACTCCTATGGAATTCTTCAAGATGATAATCTTGTTGGTTATACACAACATTCGAGTTCAAGGAGATTGGAGGGATTGGGTACCTCATCTTACGTTGTTGAAGCTTGTGAGGTTATTGTTATGAAAGAGCTAGATGTATCTGTTAATGTGAACGGTAAGGTACTTGTTGTCCCTCAAACGGATCCTGGTTGGACAGTGCTTTTTCCCCTTATAAAAGGTATTATAACGGAGGAAGGAAATACCTTATCGCATGCGTCGATTATAGCGAGAGAATTGCGAATTCCGTGCGTTGCAAAAATCAAACGAGCGACCGAACTTCTCAAGAACGGGGATAAGGTGACAGTAAATGGTATTACGGGAGAAGTGATTATATTATGAAACTAACAAAAGCGGATATACTTTCTCTTTTTGCTATAGCCTTTGGTTGGTCTTCCTTGTTATTCGTTCTAGAGAACCAATATGTTTTATCAGTTACCTTTCTTTTGCTTGCTTTCATCTGCGATTTGTTTGATGGCGTAATTGCTCGGAAATTTAAGGAAGAGGCCTCTTCTTGGGGTGCTGTGCTAGATTCACTTGCCGATACCTTGCTCTATTTACTTGTGCCCCTGTTATTTGCCAGAAGCGTATGGCAGTTCCCTATGTGGACCTTCTATGTATTATCATTAGGTCCTATCATCGCTGGCTTTTTCCGATTAGCACGTTTTTCTATGGTTGGACTGAAAAAGGATGATAAAGGTATATATTACGAAGGGTTGATTGTGGTACATCAAGCTTTGTTTTTATTATTCGGTTTTGCAATTTACCAATCTTTACAGTTTTGGGGGAATGTCTTCCTCATAGGTTCAATGATTATTATTCCGCCACTCATGCTTTTCACTAGCATTAAAACGCGAAAGCCTAATGTCAACACCTCTTTGGCTATTGCGGGTATATTTTTCCTTTATCTCTATGCCACAATTCTTAATTAGACAACAATTCACCAATGAAGAAGTGACGGCACTTGCTCCAAAGATTCACTCTATCATTGGAACCGATTCACATTTAACCGTGCGCGCTCGTCCTTGGATTCACAAAAGGCTAATGAATGGGGAGTGTTTAGTCGCGTTAGACAGGTCTGAGATAGCGGGATTCCTTTTCGGTGTAAACATAGGTAGAAGGTTTATAGAAATCAACTCCTGGTATGTTGCTCCAACTTACCGAGGCGATGCACTTGGTGACCTACTTTTTTCTGAAATTTGCAAAAATCCGAGGAATATATATTTTGGTAATACATACAGAAAAGAGTTAGTTAATTATTTTAAGAGCAAAGGCTTTATTGAGAGTACTCCACATATTCTTGGACTATATTTCCTGCACAGATATCTGTTTACGCGTTCCACTGAAAGTATCAAGAATTTTCTGAAGAAAAATGAAAAGGTAACTTTCCTGGTAAAATATTCCTCATGATGCCATTTCTTGTCGGTACGCTATTTCTGCTGTTTTATGTCAGCCTTGAAGTACTCAAACGAAATACCTCAATTAATCCACAAATTACAAGAAAAGTTGCACATCTTTTATCGGGTGTTGGCGTTATTGTCGGAAGTGGTTTCCTTAATCAAACGGAGTTTGTGATACTTACCATAATATTCTTCGTTCTGTTTTCGGTGTCTCGATATTATAAGCTGCAAAAAAGTATTATTGTTCCAGGCAAACAGGGATTTGGAGAATTGTACTATTCCCTTGTACTCGTCTTATTAGGCATTAGCATTTATCTACAGAGAGATTTATTCATTCAGACCATATTGATACTTTCTGTTTCTGACACTGCGAGCTGGTTGCCTGGCTATCTATTGCAGAGTAAAACTAAAACCATATGGGGTAGTTGCGCATATTTTCTTTCGGCCCTTGTTATCCTGCTTGCCTTTAATTCGTTAATATTTTCAGTTGTAGCAGCATTATTGCTTACAGTTGTTGAATATTACTCACCAAATGGGAGTGACAATCTTACCACTCCAGGGGCTTTTCTCCTACTCTGCTATTTCTTCAGATGAAGCTTTCTCATCAATATGTCAGTACAATAATGGAGAAATGCTCCAAGTAGCACAGCAATTGTAATCTCCATCTTTGTCCCGAATGAGAAAAGTAAGAAAATAAGTGCCACACCAATCAGCGAGTCAATCCTGTCGATGAGCGAAAAAACAACCCTGAACGGTGTTTTTACTACGCTTTCTCCTGGCATAATCCCACATTGTCTCTTGAAAAAGCTGTTTGGCAATTCAAATAGTGAGTAACAAATACCCGCAAGAAAGTACATACTGATATGTTGTAGGCTGAGTGATCCCTGTACCAAAAGTAGGAGCAAAATACCCCAAAAACAAGTAGCAAAGGGCATTACAAGAAAGCCACGCCAGGTTTTATTCGAGCCAAATATTGGTTTTTCTCGAAAGGTCACACCTTGATCAATTGGAATATTAGCTCCTTTAAGAAGGTTTTTCTTTAGTACAAAAATGAAAGTTAATCCTGCAAGTAATGTTGGTGCGATTATTAGAATCAATTGCATAGAGAATTCTACCAGTTTGCAGAAGGATATTTTAGGGAGTTACTTTTCGTACGTTAAATTTTCCCTTGAACTCTATCGCTTCTCATAGTACAATCCCTTTATGCCAGCAACACCAAAGAAAAGGCACTCACATGCGCGAAGTGCACGACGAAACAAAGTGAACAGTAGAGTAGAGCTCGAAGGAGTTGCTATCTGCTCAAAATGCGGACACTTGAAAAAGAACCACGCAAAGTGCATTCACTGTAACGCGAAGTAATTACCATGGATTTATACAATTCAGGGGACAAACGACGTAATGCCAGAATTCTCATCATTCAATCTTTTTACGCAAACACCCAACTACCAAATTCTGATGTAGAATCTATGCTGACCAAAAACTATCCGGTCGACCTTGAGAAATATAACGCTATTAAAGCAGCCATCGCCAAACATGACGAAAAAATCAATGAACTTATCTTAAAATACGCAAAAGAGCGACCGTTAGATGAAATAAACCCCGTAGATTACAGCATTCTTCGTGTCGTTATTGCAGAAGGCATTTTAACCGAATTAACACCACCAAAAGTTGCAATCAACGAAGGAATTGAACTTGCAAAACTATTTGGTACCGAAACTAGTTCTAAATTTGTAAATGGCGTATTAGGCGCAATCTATGACGAATACAAAGAAAAGAAGTAGCTCAGTCATCTGCGCTCCTGCAGAAAAGATCATTGGCTATACATTCAAGAAGAAACAAATTCTGATTACGGCATTAACACACCGCTCTTACGCAAACGAACTACGAAAACAGGGCTTTCAATATAATAATGAACGCTTAGAATTCCTGGGCGACGCGGTTTTAGAGTTAGTAGTCTCTGATTATCTCTTTAAAACCTTCCCAGATTTACCCGAAGGACTAATGACTTTGGTTCGCGCAGCAGTAGTAAAAACCACCTCACTTGCAGAAGAAGTTGTAAAACTCGGACTTGGTGAACACTTGATTATGGGCCACGGAGAAGAGAAAACCGGTGGGCGCAACAAAGAGTATTTATTGGCAAATTTGTACGAATCTTTGGTCGGTGCTATGTATGTTGATGGAGGTATGAAAAAGGCAGCAGCATTTATTGAGAAAACCTTGTTTGCAAAAATTTCAACCACAGTAGAAAAGAAAAACTATACTGATGCAAAAACCCAATTACAGGAGCTAACACAGCAAGACTACAAAATTACGCCAACTTATACTATAATTCAGGAAAGCGGTCCAGCTCATGAACGTACTTATGTAGCAGCAGTGCACATAGGAAAAAAGAAGCTTTCAGACGGCAGTGGTCCTTCCAAGCAAAAAGCGGAAGAAGATGCAGCCCAGAAAGCTTTAGAGCTACTAGATAACTTAAAACGAGATTCGCATGCTCAAGATTAGACTTGCACGAACCGGAAAACGAGGGCACCCAATGTACCGCATCGTCGTCATGGAAGCTCGCTCATCCCGACAAGGAACTGTCGTAGATACGATTGGGGTTTACAATCCCTCTCTTAAAAAAGATAGCCTTGTCCTTGACAAGCCGAAATACGACGAATGGATAAAGAAAGGTGCGCAAGCCTCTGATGCCGTTCTTCGTTTTGTCATGACAAAAGCAGAGAAACAGAAGCGATGGCCAGACATCAAAGCCAAAAAGGTAGAGAAGTCCGCTGAGAAATCCGAACCAAAGGCGAAAGAACCTAAGGTAGAGGAAGTTCCAGCAGCCGAGCCAGCAGTAGATGCGGAGAAAACTCCAGAAGCAGTTGAAGAAAAAACTGTAGAAGAGGCTCCAGCAAAAGAGTAGCTTGGTATATACTGTTCATATAAGTTAATTCATCTAACAATGAAAGACCTAGTAACATACATTGTTAAGGCAATTGTAGAGAAACCAGACGAAGTAAGTATTGAGGAAACAGTACTTTCCGATGGCAAGATTATCTTGACCATCCACACTGCACCAACCGATGTCGGATTGGTAATTGGAAAAATGGGAAAGACGATTAACTCCATCCGCTCTTTGGTAAAAATTAAAGCAATCAAAGAAGGAAAATTTGTTGACGTTAAAGTTCCATCAGATCGGGACAACGGCAGCAGAGACAATGGAAGTGGCGTATTAAGTGGCGGTACACCCGCACCAGTTGCGCCAACCGCAACACCAGTAGCAGCTTCAGGTGCAGACGATGCATCAACAGCAGTAACTGGAGAGTTTGACGTTCCAAACTTCTAGAAAAGAGGGGAGCCACAACATGGTTTAGTCTGCGATTGGCGAGATTTATGTTGTGGCCCAACTTTGCATTCGTAGCTCAACGGATAGAGCACCAGTTTGCGGAACTGGTGGTTGCAGGTTCGATTCCTGCCGAGTGCATTTCGTATAGTTACCTGTAAGGTAATTATGCGAAATGAATATGCAGAAAGCGACTTTTAATCAAAAAAGCAATCCAACGATTAAAAGAGCGATTGCGAGTACCGTTACGAGCAATACGAACACATTAAATCTTGTTTCAACAAAGTGACTATTCCTGCCGAGTGCACTAATCCCCAGAACTTATAAGCCGAGTATGTAACCAAAGGGACGAGTCTACTTTTTCCTTTTTTCCGATGATCTCTTACGCTCACTACGTGATAATGGCAATCCCAATACCGTACGCATTATCCTATCACCGCCTTCTTGAAGTTCATCAGGAGTAATCCCCAGCTCAGCTAACTTCTGCGCCAGTTGGTCTCTCATTGCCTGAATCCCTTCTTCCATTTCAGACAGCCCGCTCTGTTCGTCTTTTCCCTCACTATTCCGATTAGCAGCATTTGGTGTTTTCATATTAGACAATTCTATCACGTGTGAACCAAAACAAACTACCTACACGCTATAATTCCACTCGCAACATAAGTTTAGCACTATATCTGACCTATTTCCTGCTATACTATCCCATGCCCTTACCTCGCATCTCACTCTCCGTCACCCAGAACTTCCTCAAGGAGTCAGTCATCAACACGGTATTTGATGCAAATATTAAGATTCCAGGGAACATTACCGTCATTGACATCGGCGCAGGCACAGGAAATATCACTGCATGGCTTGCAAAACACGCCAAAAATCAAATTCTAGCCTATGAGCTGGACCAGAACCTAACTCGTGAGTTATTCACGAGGTTTACAGGAACTAACCGCGTTGCAATTCTTAACAAAAACTTTCTGCAGACTGACCCACCAGAACACGATTTTATGGTCGTTGCAAACATTCCTTTTATGTACACGACCTCAATAATCAAACAACTAACCGAGGACCCCCATTTTATCGAAGGCTACATCGTTGTACAGAAAGAAGCCGCTTTTCGCTTTGGAGGCCATCAAGTAAAACATCCTGCCGGGCTTCAATCTATACTAATGTCCGTGGACTTCACCTTCGAAATACTTCATACGTTTACTAGTCGAGATTTCACCCCAGCACCCAATGTTTCTTCAGTATTACTGCATATAAAGCGAAAGGTTCCTTTGTTGCGTTACAATCAGCGAGAAGATTTTGAAGACTTTGTGTCGTATCTATTCACACACTCAGTACCAGACATACGAAAAGCACCCGGAGTTGGCAGATTTCTTGCCCGCAGTATCGACTTAGGCAGAATTACCCTGATGCACAAAAAGCCATCCGAACTGACTTTAGACGATTACTACTACCTGTTTTCACTTTGTGACCGAGAACTTTTAGACAAAATCATGGGAAGCATGGAAACGACTGTTGAACAAGGCGAATCTGTGGATAAAGTTTACCGAACCAGGAATGCAAGCGACTGGCGGGACATGGTATAGTTCTTGATGCAGTTTGATATTATTTCAATGTTGTTCATAATCCCAGCAATGCTGTTATCTTCGGCAGTTCACGAGTTTGCACACGCTTATACTGCATACCGGCTTGGCGATGACACCGCACGCGCAGAAGGCAGAATGACACTAAATCCATTGGCGCATATAGATCTAATAGGGTTATTTATGATGGTGTTTGGACGAATAGGGTGGAGTAAACCCGTTCCAGTTAACAGCTATAACTTTGAGAATCCTGTGGTTGGTAACGCCCTCGTCTCTGCAGCAGGACCAGCCTCGAATTTCGGCTTGGTTATTGTTTCCGCAATTTTATTAAGGATTTTGATTATGATTCCGCTACCAGCACTAGTACTGCAATTATTCGCTACATTTTTTACCGTCATGCTGTTCATCAACTGTAGTTTAATGCTTTTCAATCTATTACCAATACCACCGTTAGATGGCAGTAATATTGTCGAAATGTTTTTGCCGAAAGCATGGCGAGCTGGCTGGTCTGGACTCGCTCAATATGCACCAATAATCCTTTTATTGCTTATTCTTCCATTTTCCCCCTTATTCGCCATTTTTAGTTCCTTTTGGTATAATCTGCTG
>PFQB01000132.1 GCA_002793355.1 Candidatus Dojkabacteria bacterium CG_4_10_14_0_2_um_filter_Dojkabacteria_WS6_41_15 | reverse complement strand
CTACAATAATTTACGGATTCATAGTGCCTATGGTATGGCACCCAAACAGTATCTAGAAAAGTGTCTTAAAAAAACGGGTACTTGACACTTCGATGTCCTATCGGGAGTGAAACGAGCGATACAAAGTATACTGCCCACCATTAGAAAAAGATAGTTTATCTTTTTCTAATGGTGAGAGAGACTATGGCGAGAACCTACGGTTGAAAACCGTAAAGGTTCGATGTCCTATTTCGAGCGTAGCGAGAAATATGAACATATACTGCCAACAATAGCTGAGAAACCAGTGCGGATGCACTGAAGGTGAGAGACCTATTGCGAGCATAGCGAGCAATACAAAGTATACTGCCCACTTCTATTGTTATTTAATCGGCAAATAAATCTCAAAGAACTGCTTCGTCACGTCTGTATTAACCTCTCGATATATCTCGAAATCAGGCGTGTCTTTTCTTACAGAAATTTTATTTTTTCTACAATACTTCTCCAACTCTTTCCAGAACAGCGATAATAAACTTCCTGACCCATTGTGAATCCACGTTATTACCTTTCCTGGTGCAAATCGCATGTGCATAACGATTTTGCGATATGGTCTTTTTATTCGTACTCCACGCTCTGCTAATACCGCAATTTTTATCCTGCTTTGTCTTGGTTGATAGGTGGGATCTTCGAAAATTGCCATCGTAGTTAATTTGCCCTCATTGCACGCCATCATTTTTGACAATTCGCTACAATATTTTCCAATTTGTGCATACGAACCAAATTTTTCAATATAAAAAATCTCGAATGCCCTAACAGTTGTTATTCGAGGCGAAACCATTGTCCCATTTTGCTTTAGATTCCCCATATAATGATCTATGTTGTTCAAATACGATTGAAGCTCAAAGATCTTGTGTTGAACTTGGAATTTCTTTTCTTGAAACAATTGATATAGATTCCGCCTAGTCTTTACAAAGTTTGTAATTTCGACAAGTGAAACTCCATAGGTCTGAAGCAGTAAAATCATCTGATAATCCAATACCTGGCTTTCTCGATAATATCGATACCCCTGCGCATCAACACGGACCGGTTTTAGAATATTCTTCTGATCATAATAATGAATCGTGCGTTTAGTAGTACATGCCAGCCCCGCCAACTCTCCTGCAGTAATCAATTTCTCCATAGTGCTTGACTATAACGTTACGTTATACCCTATTATATCCCAAATGAACAATATAATCATTAAGGGAGCACGGCAGAACAACTTGAAGAATGTCGACCTTGTAATCCCAAGAAACAAATTAGTCTGCTTTGTTGGTGTTTCTGGCTCAGGAAAATCTACTCTCGTCTTCGATATTATTGCAAAAGAAGGGGCACGACAATATTTTGAGTCACTTCCCTCCTTCTCTCGCAGATATTTGTCCAGAAGCAACCAACCCGATGTCGATGAAATCTCTGGAGTTTCCGCAACTATTGTTATTAGTCAAGATCGAGTCAAAGGAAATCCGCGATCCACCGTTGGCACGTTAACAGAAGCGTACACCTATCTTCGCATGCTCTATTCTCGGCTCGGACTCCCCTCTATGGATTCATCTTATTATTCATTCAATCACCCTAATGGCTACTGCAAAACCTGTAAAGGACTGGGCAGAACTATTCAAGTTCAACTTAACAAAATTATCGACGTAGCCAAGAGTCTGAATGAAGGGGCACTTGTACCGTCAGAATGGTATGTCGGGGGTAGGCAATGGAGCATTATTAAGGCAAGCCGTTGTTTTGACTTAGATAAGAAATTGGCCAAGTATTCGACGCAAGAACTTGATGAATTGTTGTATGCAAAACCTCGAACACTTGAAGCGCATTCTGGGGAATTAGTTGATCGCTTCACTTTCCAGGGTATTGTTCACAGGATGATGCATCGTAACACCAAAATCCACCGTGGGCCTTCTGATGGCGATCTTAAGTACTTTGATTTTGTTGACTGCCCTAACTGCTTTGGCTTCCGACTTAACGAGAAAGCCCTTGCGGTGAAACTACACGACATAAATATTGGTGAAGCCGCTCATATGCCCATAAGCGATTGCGCAAAGTTTGTTCAGTGCTTTACACATCCTTTCGCACAGGCGATGAAACCACAACTTAGCCAACAATTAGACAATCTCTGCAATGTCGGGCTTGGCTATTTATCCTTAAATCGTTCTGCCGACACGCTATCCGGAGGCGAAGCGCAACGTGTAAAAATGGCAAGACAACTAGGCTGTAACCTGATTGAAACTGTCTACGTGCTCGATGAACCAACGGCGGGCTTGCATCCTCGCGATGTTGCGCAAGTAGTTGAGAATCTACAAAAGCTGCGGGACAAAGGCAACTCAGTGCTTGTGGTTGAACACGACGAAACAGTTATGCGAAGTGCTGATTATTTGATTGAGGCGGGTCCAGGTGGTGGAAAAAATGGGGGAAATATTGTAGCTGTCGGAAGTCCAATGGAGTTAATGAGTAATAAAGCATCGTTAACGGGGGCATACCTGACCGGAGCCAAAAGTATAAAGTATAAGGGTCAAATACGGAAACCACCTGGTTTTCTAATCATGAAGAACTTAACCAAGCATAATTTAAAGAACCTGACCGTGAAGATTCCTCTAGGTGTGATGACCGCCCTAACTGGCGTTTCTGGTAGTGGCAAGAGTTCGCTCGTTGAAGAAATCGTTAGTAGGCATACCGACAAAATAGTAGTAATTGGGCAACATGAAATCGGCGCCAATAAAAGAGGTTGCATCGCCACGTACGTTGGCGCCTTCGATCTTATCAGAACTCTTTTTGCAAAAGAGAACAAGGTATCTGCAAGTCTATTTAGTTACAACTCGATTGGTGGCTGCAAACACTGCAAAGGATTGGGAACTATCAATATGGATATGAACTTTCTTGGCGACATCAACATAAAATGTGAAGCCTGCAAAGGACTCTGCTACCAACAACATGTTCTTGACTACCGCTACATAGGCAAAAATATTGCTGACGTACTCACGATGACCGCAACGGAAGCCATGGAATTATTTGATGTTCCCGAGATTAAGGCGCAAATGTCCCTGCTCGAAGAAGTTGGTTTGGGATATCTGGAGCTAGGACAAAGTCTGGATACTCTTTCCGGAGGCGAAGCACAGCGACTCAAACTGGCAAGCAAACTGCAGCAGATAGGAGAGTTCTACATTCTCGACGAGCCAACCTCGGGACTTCATAGTGCGGATGTCAAAAAGCTTTTACAAATTTTGAATCGTCTCGTAGAAAATGGCAACACGGTGCTTGTTGTTGAACATAATCTTGATGTTATCAAAAACGCTGATTGGATTATCGATTTGGGCCCAGAAGGTGGAGAAAAGGGAGGCTACATTGTTGCAGAAGGAACGCCGGAAGAAATTGCAAAAAACATGAAGTCGTACACGGGGAAATATCTGAAACTAACTACTAGGGGCTAGCTACTAGCTACTAACTACTAACTACTGACTACTGACTACTGACTACTGACTACTGACTTCTAACTGCTAGCTATTAGCTCCAAGCGAACGATGATTAATCGGTCAACCTTCTCGTTGCGAGCAGTTACCATCTTCCCATAAAGTTGCTATAATTCGTTGTGACCCTAAAACAAGTAAAAAACCACCTTCGAGTATTTAAAATGTGCTATGTAAAGGCACCCTCCAGCATCATTGGATTGACCTTCTTTTCGTTGTTCACGGTTATAATTTCACTTTTGTATAATTTATACGCAGGGAAAATTATTGATACTGCACTGACGGTTGCAGGTAATCACGGCGACTTTTCTCAAATTCTTGTACCATTGGCGATTTTCATGTCACTCTTGTTTTTTGTTTCCATATCTGAGAGTGTAAAAACCTTTTTTGAAGTTCTTTACAACAACACCATCGATCTTATTATGGATGAATAT
>PFQB01000022.1 GCA_002793355.1 Candidatus Dojkabacteria bacterium CG_4_10_14_0_2_um_filter_Dojkabacteria_WS6_41_15 | reverse complement strand
ACAAAGGTCAGGCGGTTAGCCTGTAGCGCGAGCTAGATACTACGGGCTATGCCCGTAGTACTCATTTACATATCAACAGTAGTCGTGGAGAAGAAATTGGAACGTTTTGCAATGTTCTGGTATCGAAATTCCCCGATTCACGCATACCCGCAGCTGATAGGTAGTAACGGCTTTCTCGTTTGGTGACAAGACCTTTGGTTAACAAATATTTCAAATGGTAAGTAAAACGGTCTTCTTGAGTAAATCCAGTGAGAAGGTCAGAGTAGCGCTGGCCATTCTTTGTCACCAGTTTTTTTAGGATTTTCTTCTGTTTTTGATTCATAAGTCCTCGGCTTGTAGATTGAAGTTGCTTGTAACAAGAATTTCCATAAACTTTTGTTGGGAATTTTCCAGAAGATAAATATCTACGGGCTTATGCTTGTTAGGAAGTTTCTGTATTTCTTCCAGTGTTAGCCATCTGAATTGCTTGTCTGTTTCCAGTATCTGATCAATTTCTACATCAAAGATCAATAAAATATCGTCGAACATTATTTCATTATTTGTAGTACGTTCAAGCAAATGAAGGGTAGAGCGGTAAACTATCTTTTTGATCGTTGCCCCAAACTTCTTTTGAAATTGGGTTGACATATCTTTGTCATAGGTTGCTCCCCATTCGGCCTTTATCCCGGGTAGCGCGTAGCAAATGTCCTCAGAATAGGTCTTTCGAATCAAAAATTTGTCTTGGCATTTGCATACAAAGACATTTATGGGTATTTTCAGTTTTCTCTCTTCCAGCGTAGAGGAATTAAAGTCTTGTGTGGTTTGCGCGCCAAGTCTAGTGAGAAAATAGGCATTGTTTCTCTTATTAATGTATCTTTTGGAGACGAGGTGTTTAAGATGATAAGGGAATTTATCCTCCTCGTTGAAGTTTTTATATAGGCCAGAGTACTTCTGCCCATTGCAGGTTTCGAGTAAATGCAATATTTTACGTTGCTTAATGTTCATATTTGTTGTTTTGAGTTCTCTCTATTATACATTGAGCTGATGGAGCTTGTTAGTTCAGACACCTGAACTACAGAGCTCTGCACTGGAAATTGCGTAGTGAATGCCAATATACTAGAAGCGTGGGGTACAAATGTTATAACTGCGACGAATATGTGGATGTCCCAGATTTTACTGAATCCGTTTCTGAGGCAACGATATGCCCAAACTGTAATAGCGATTTGCATTTGGAGATATACTATCGGTGTACCAATTGTAGCTACTATTATTGCAATTCATTTTCTAACTGCCCATATTGCCAAAAGCCACGCGAAGAAAGAGTCAAACTTCAAGAAATAAACTATACACAGGTAACGACTAAAGGCGACTATGGCGCAGCCCTTGCTTTCATTTCAGAACACGAAATACTAGGTCTTGATACTGAAGGAAACTCGCTTGATCCATTCGAAAATGAACTTTTATTGGTGCAAATTGGTGACGAAACCCATGTGTATGTTTTCGACTATCATTGGTATCGGCGGTTAGCCAAGGAATTGTTCTGGATGGATTCGTGGCGTTTGTGGCTGCTTCAGAACGCAAAATACGACTATAAAGTACTGAAGCAGTCGTTAGGAGTAGTACTATTGAATGTTTTCGATACGTTTTTAGCTGAGCGCATACTGACGTGTGGCAAAGAACGCAGGAATTCATTAAAAGAGCTCACCGAAAAATATTTGCAAACCGAAATGGATAAGACAATACGAGAAGCTTTTTATACAATGACCATAGAAACATTCGACCAGAAGGTAACGTCGGAGATGTTAGAGTATTCAGCGCGGGATGTGCAAGTGCTTCCGTTGATTTATAGACGTCAGAAATGGGAATTGCAAAACAATGAGTTAACGCAACTTGCTGATTTAGAATTCGATGTGTGTAAGGTCGTTGCGGAGATGGAGCTTCGAGGCATCTACGTAAATGTCTGGGCCTGGCGAGAAATTATTGTCTCCTGTGAACTTCAGAAAAAGCAGGTTGTTGACGAAATATCGGAGTTGCTGGGAGGAAAATCAAAAGCAACGTTGACTTTTGTGTTTGAAGAACCTGCTATTAATCTGAACAGCACCAAAGTGCTAAAACAAATTTTTTCTTCGTTCGGCATCACGGTAAGTTCCACTGGAGATGCCGAACTAGCTAAAATATCGCATCCTTTAGCGGAACTTTTGCGAAAGTATCGCAAATATGAGAAACAGCTAAGTAGCTTCGGCGAAAGTTTTTTAGCAATGATCCGACATGAAACCAGTCGTGTTCACCCATCGTTTCAGCAAATCGGAGCAGATACCGGGCGATTTAGTTGTAATAAGCCAAATTTACAGCAAATACCAGTCAATGAAGCATATCGCAAGTGCTTTTGCGCTCCACAAGGAAGGAAAATAATTGCCTGTGACTATTCTCAGCAAGAATTACGTATCCTTGCCTCACTTAGCGGGGACCCGAAATTTATCAAATTCTACGAGGATGGCGTTGACTTACATACTGCGACTGCGAGCATGATGTTCAATATTCCCATGGAGCAGGTAGAGAAGGATAAGCATAGAAAAATAGCGAAAACAATAAACTTTGGGTTAGCGTATGGTCAAGGTGCCAAGAACCTAGGGGAAACGATAGGGGTCGATGAGCAAGAAGCAACAAGAATGATTGATAAGTATTTTGCTCAATTTACGTATATTCGTGACTGGCTTGAACAAGCTGCGGTAAATGCGCAACGCAATGGGTACTTGAAAACGCTACTCAATAGAAAGCGCTTTTATGAAATCCCTGAAAAATGGGATCGCGACTATCGTCGAATTATGTCGTCAATTGGGAGAAAGGGTAAGAACACACCAATTCAAGGCATTGGTGTTGATATGATAAAAATGGCGTTGGTAAAAATTCACCAAAGACTGCAGGAACAAAAGCTGGATGCATTTCTTATCAATGTCGTTCACGATGAAATTGTCGTAGAAGCCAGTGAAAGAGATGCGGTAAAAGTCGGTAAAATTGTTAAGGAAGCCATGGAAGAAGCACTGAGTTTATAATTACTCCCCATATTAAGGCGATAAAGGCTGACTCGATCCCCAATTAGATTCCCCCGTGCTTACGCACATGCTACTTCGATGCAGGCAGAACTTCGTTTCGCGGGGGACTATATTTCTTCGCTTCGCGATTACACGTTTACAACCACGCACGAGGTGAATGGCGAACAACGTGAGCACATGAGACCGTAAGAGGCTGTGGCCGAGCTACACTACAAAATAAAACTACTTCTCCGAAGTGGCTCATTTTAATTGTCTATTGGACTTACTTTGGTACCATTTCTGATTGTATACAATGTCCCCCTAGAATACCTCACAGTTTTGCGGTAAAATAACACATGTCATTCAAAATACAACAACCTTGTTGTCGTAAGCCTTTCCTTTCGTAGGCTTACTTGAATGCTTTTTGGGTATTATCCCAGCCCACTTCCTCACCCTTGTGAACACTTAGGTAAGTCATTGAAAGATGGCCGACTAAGTTAATTTGGGACGTTTATGCAATATCCAAAAGAAATTGCAGAAATTTATTTATTGCAAGGAAAGTACTTGCTTCGAGATAGCACAGGAGGCGAGGTGCTGCTGCTTATCAATTATAAGGGCAATAAATTTTCACATAGGTTTATTGCTCTAGAGCCGTCCACGCGATTTACGCGGGCGATTCGGCGATTTGCCAAACGACTTCTCGAAAGAAAACACGGTATGAATATGGCGAAGTAGATGAGATGCACGGATCGATAAAGGTCTTCTGTGCGTCTGTTGCATGGCAACGTGACTTGCTACGTAGTAGCTCATTTAAAAATGATACCGAAGCGAATCCAGTAGACAATTTAAAATGATACCGTAGCAGTTCTTTTCTTTCATAATTTAGTTCTCTGATCCTTTCAACTTTTCTTGCAACTGCTGTATATCTTGTACCAATTCTAGTACACGATAGGTGCATTTTCTAGCTCGTAATGACAATGTAACCTCCTTACTTACTGTTTCATCCCCTAATACCATCCGATAAGGTGTTTTCCCCTTGCTCCTTTTATGTCTTAGTTTGCCATTTGGTAGTTCATAGACGGTAACTACTTGCGTTGGCTGGAAAAAGTTGAGAAATATCTCAAGCCTTGCGTACAAACATTGAATCATTTCAAATGCTTCTTCACTCTCGTATCTTTTGTAACCTACATACTTTCTGATAACAGTACAGTTCTTTCTCTCTACTAGGGCATTATCATTTTTGCGGTATGCTCTAGATCTGGTGTATTCAACGCCATCTCTGTTCTGGTAATACTTTACCACCATATGATTTATGAATTCAGAACCATTGTCTGGATTAATACCACGTAATTTGTAGGGTAATCTGGATTCAATTCGTTGAAACGCTTGAAATATTTCTTGTTGGTTTGCTCGCTTTACCACTTCAAGACTGCACCACTTGGTCTTGATATCAACAAAGTTTAGGCTACAAAGATATGGCGCAACTGCAACATGGCCACAATGCGCAACATAATCAGTTTCATGCCAACCAACTGTTTGTATATCCCAGTTATTAGTTCGTATAGCAACACTTAATTTTAATCCCCGAGGTGTTGTTCTTGTGGTACTGAATCCTTTGGCAATATTCCTGCTCTTCTTTGCTTTGGCAAAGATACGTTTCAGTGTTCCAATACTTACTAATTCCAGTTTCCGTTTAAAAAAGATAGAACAAATGAACTGTTTTGTGTGCAAAAGTGCTGCTAGTTCAGAGTGAACAAATGAGTGGAACAATTCAGCACACATATAGCCAGACGATTCCCAGAGTTCAAAGAGTTTAGTGCAGAACTCATGGTCATAGATCTTCTTCCGTGTGTGCGTTTTGAACCTGCACTTTGGCCCTTCACGTAGCTTCTTAAGTATATGCTTTCGAGAGCAGAGGAGTACCTGCTGAATTTCCGAAAGCATCGCAGTTTTCTCACGCTTTGAATGAAGCGCGTGATACCTTGGGTAGTATCTTTGAAAAAATACTTCGTGTTTTGTTTGCATGACCATACGAACTACGTACGGTATCATTTTTAAATTGTCTACTGGATTCGTTTCGGTATCATTTCTGATGAGCTACAACATGCTATTGACTTCCTCCCATCCCTTCCTGTATACTACAACCGTTCTTAACAAAAATTAAGAAGCGTTGATCCCCAAACAGATTAATAAATCGTAGGTTTGACACTGCATTCGTTTGTGTTATGATTACGAACATTGACCCGTTTGGGTTGCTCCTTGACAATCGAGGTGTGGCGGGAAACCGCACCAATTCAGTAGAATACTACTACTTTAAAAAATAATTTCTTCGCCTCGGGCGTAGAGAGATCGCAAACCGCACTCTTTTAAATGTAAATTTAACGGTGTGCTGTTGCTTTCTTGAAACGTTCCGTTTACGGCCAAACTTCGGTTTGTCCGTCTTCGGTTCCCGAAGCAAGAAAGCAATAAATCGAAAACGCGAATGTTTTATAGCATACGCAGGTTCGATCATGAGTCCAGTGACTCCTTAGTTGAGAGTTTGATCCTGGCTCAGGACGAACGCTGGCGGCGTGCTTTAGGGATGCGAGTCGAGCGGTCTTTTTTTACAAACAGATGTTTCGCAAGAAACTGAAGAGAGTGAGTTAAGATAGCGGCAGACGACTGAGTAACACGTAGACAACTTACCCAGAACACAGAGATAGCCACGCGAAAGTGTGGGTAATATCTGATAGCCCGTATAGGTGAAATCCGGTACGGTAAAGGCGCAAGCCGGTTTTGGAGAGGTCTGCGGCCCATCAGCTAGTTGGCAGGATAACAGCCTACCAAGGCGAGGACGGGTAGGGGGCGTGAGAGCGCGACCCCCCAGGATGGCACTGAGACACGGGCCATACTCCTACGGGAGGCAGCACTCGGGAATTTTCCACAATGGACGAAAGTCTGATGGAGCGACGCCGCGTGAAGGATGAAGGTTTTCGGATCGTAAACTTCTTTTGCCAAGGAATAGGAAGGAAGGTACTTGGCGAATAAGGGGCTGCTAACTGCGTGCCAGAAGCATCGGTGATACGTGGGCCCCAAGCGTTGTCCGGATTTATTGGGCGTAAAGCGAACGTAGGCGGTTAAGAGGATCTTGTTTCAAAGACCCCAGCTCACCTGGGGAAAGGGACGGGATATCGCTTGACTTGAATTGAGGAGGGGAGATCGGAACGCGTGGTGGAGCGGTGAAATGTGTTGATATTACGCGGAACGCCGGTGACGAAGGTTGATCTCTGGTCTCATATTGACGCTCATGTTCGAAAGCTAGGGGAGCGAAACGGATTAGATACCCGTGTAGTCCTAGCCCTAAATGATGTCTGTTAGGCGTTGGATTAAGCATTTTTGTTCCTTCGGGAGCTCTTATGACAATTCAGTGTCGAAGTTAACACGTTAAACAGACCGCCTGGGTAGTACGGCCGCAAGGTTGAAACTCAAAGGAATTGGCGGGGACCCGCACAAGCTGTGGAGCGCGTGGTTTAATCCGACGGTAATCGTATAATCTTACCAAGGTTTGACATACTGTTGCATTCCACTAGAAATAGAGGAAGCTTTCGAAGGTGCAGTACAGGTGCTGCATGGCCGTCGTCAGCTCGTGCCGTGAGGTGTACCGTTAAGTCGGGTAACGAGCGAAACCCCTATCCTATGTTACAAGTGTCTTAGGAGACCGCTGTGGTAAAACACGGAGGAAGGGGGGGTTGAAGTCTGGTCGTCATGGCCCTTATACCTTGGGCTACACACACGCTACAATGGTTGGGACAGCGAGTTGCTACACCGCGAGGTGATGCTAATCTCATAAACCCAACCCTAGTTCAGATTGCAGGCTGAAACTCGCCTGCATGAAGCCGGAATAGCTAGTAATCGCAGATCAGCCATGCTGCGGTGAATACGTTCTCGGGTCTTGCACACACCGCCCGTCAAACTCCCAAAATTGGGATTACCTAAAGATTTTTAGAATTTATTTTAAGGGTTTAGGGTAAGATCAGTAATGGGGGTTAAGTCGTAACAAGGTCGCCGTAGGGGAATCTGCGGCGAAATTACCTCCTTTTAGGAGATGAGCGGTTTTCTCGCCACACCAGGATTGTTAAGGGGCATGTAGCTCAGTGGTAGAGCACTGTACTGATAATGCAGTGGTCCTTGGTTCGACCCCAAGCATGCCCATTTCTAGGGACTCGGGCCTGTAGCTCAGTTGGTAGAGCACTCGCTTTGCATGCGAGTTGTCAGGGGTTCGAATCCCCTCAGGTCCAACTAAAAACTAACTATTAGCGAATAACTAGTAGTCAGGAAAATAGGAAGGCCCGAGAGGAAAGAAATGGGATGAAAGTGACCACAAAACAACATACAACTACTAGCTACTAGCTAATAGTTAAATAGCAATGGTTGCCAATATAAACGGCGCCAAAATATTGCATACACCTCGAAAGTTTGATAAAATGCCTTGATACAAGCATCCCGCGCTAGCGCGCGGCTTCTGCAAGCAGAAGTAGGCATTGTATTCGACCCTAGGTTGATCGCTGAAAGGCAGCGGAGGTTCGAATAGAATCTGCGTACGACTGTCGTAATGCAGAGAAGTGAAGAAATTACGGAGTTTTCCAATGTGGAAGATTCCCAGTTTTTTTACTGATACCAACTTTTAACTAATAGCTAGTAGCTAGTAGTTAATTCGGAGGTAGTTCATTGATAATTGAATTAGGTTTTGTGACCGTACAAAAAGAAAATTACGGGCGCAGAGTGAATGCCTTGGTACAATATGCCGATGAAGGACGTGTAGGGCTGCGAAAAGCTCGGATGAGCTGCCGAAAAGCGATATTAATCCGAGATGTCCGAATGGGGTAACCCCTCTCTACGGAGAGACCTAACCGCAAGGTTGGGAGGGAACGCGCTGAAGTGAAACATCTCAGTAAGCGCAGGAAAAGAAATCAACCTTCCGTAAGGAAGCGGTCTTTACTTAGTAAAGATTGGAGATTCCGTAAGTAGCGGCGAGCGAAAGCGGAAATAGTCTAAACTGGTCTGGTGTAAGATTGAACGTGCGGTAATCTCGCGTTGCGAGAGAATCGTTCCGTTCAGTCGCAGGTCTTGGCTCGTGCCAGACACAGTGTTGTGGTTGTGTCATTGTTTTCCCAAGAGGAGACAGACTGATCAGTTGAGCAAGAAGAAGCGTATGGAAAGGCGCACAATATAGGGTGAAAGTCCCGTATTCGAACGCTTGACTAGGAAATTCGATACATACCAAAGTATCACGGGGTCCGAGAAGCCCTGTGTGAAGCCGGGAGGCCCATTTCCCAAGACTAAATACGTATTGTAACCGATAGTGAAGAGTAGCGTGAGCGAAAGGTGAAAAGTACCCCAGGTAGGGGGATGAAAAGTTTCTGAAACTCTGTGCCTACAAGCAGTCGGAGCCATTAATATGGTGACGGCGTGCCTATTGAAGAATGAGCCTAGGAATTAATGTTGCTAGCAAGGTTAACCGATTGAAGTCGGGGAGCCGAAGGGAAACCGAATCTGAAAGGGTGTTAAGTTAGCAGTATTAGACCCGAAACCGGGCGATCTATCCATGAGCAGGCTGAACTCTAGGTAAAACTAGAGGAAGGGCCGAACTCGTTAGCGTTGAAAAGCTATGAGAGGACTTGTGGATAAGTGGTAATAAGCCAATCGAGCTCGGTGATAGCTGGTTCTCCTCGAGATTGCTGTCCGGCAAGCGTCAGGTATGTACGTGTGGGGGTAGAGTACTTTTTGGGTGCAGGGAGCAATCTTTGTATCCAGAAAAACTCCAAATACCACACCTTTCACCCTGGCAGTGAGTCCACGGAGGTAAGCCCCGTTGGGCGAGTTGGGGAACATCCCAGACCTACATCTAAGGTCCCTAAATTTGAACTAAGTGCAAGAGAAGGACGTGAAATTTCTCAAACAGCCAGGAGGTTAGCTTAGAAGCAGCTATCCTTTAAAGAGTGCGTAACAGCTCACTGGTCGAGAGATTCTGCGCCAACAATGATCGGGGCTAAGTTCAGTACCGAAGGTTAGGGTGCGATGTGAATTTATTCACACCGCGCGGTAGAGGAGCGTACTGTCTATGGCGACTACGAAAGTAAGTCGTAATTAAGCGTTGAAGCCTTGTCGAAAGGCATGGTGGAGCAGACAGTAGTGAGGATCTAGGCATGAGTAGCGAAAGACAGGTGAAAACCCTGTCCCTCGGAAGTCTAAGGTTTCCAACACTACGGCAGTCGATGTTGGGTTAGGCGGAACTAAGGAAACTCTCATATAATGTGAGAATTACCGATGTACAACAGGTTAATATTCCTGTTCTGTATGTATTTAGCGAAGGAGTGACGCAGTTGGAGTACTCTAAGCCCCCATAGGTGGGGGTGCAAGCAACAAGTCAGGTTTGATAGGAAAATCCGTCAGACCGCTTACACGAGTTGTGACGCCAAGCTTTGTTTTAGGACAGAGTAAGTCGGAGGATTCAGAGGCCAGGAAAAACTTCTCAGCGTTGTAAAATACATGCACCCGTACCGCAAACTGACACAGGCAGACTGGTATAAATGTACCAAGAGGTACGGTCCACTCCAGATTAAGGAATTCGGCAAATTGACCTCGTAACTTCGGGATAAGAGGGGCCTAGCACGGACGTAGTAATACGTCTACTGATCTAGGCTGCAAAGAATAGGTTCGGGCGACTGTTTACCTAAAACACAAGTGCCTGCAAACTCGCAAGAGGAAGTATAGGTGCTGACACCTGCCCAATGCCAGTAGGTTAAAGAAGGGGGTGATCCCGCAAGGGTGAGCCTCTGACATAAGCCCTGGTGAATGGCGGCTGTAACTCTGACGGTCCTAAGGTAGCGTAACCCCTTGTCACATAATTAGTGACCTGCATGAAAGGTGTAACGACTTGAACTCTGTCTTAATCTGGAAACCGGCGAAATTGAAGTGGCTGTGAAGATGCGGCCTAAACACACATGGACAAAAAGACCCCGGAAGGTTTACTTTAACTTTGCATTGACGCATGGTTCTGGGCACAGAGAATAGGTGGGAGACGTTGAACTCTTGGTTTTGGCTGAGGGGGAGTCGACAGTGTAATACCACTTACTTGGTGCCGTGCTTCTAACTGGATTCTAAGGATCGACAATTTATTGTAGAGCTCTTATCAGGACAGTGCATGGCGGGAAGTTTGACTGGGGCGGTTACCTGCTAAAAAGTAACGCAGGTGCACAAAGGTTTGCTCAGGAGGTATGGAAATCCTCTGTAGAGTGCATGAGCAGAAGCAAGCTTTACTGCAAGATCGGCGGATCGAGCAGTCGCGAAAGCGGGTTCAAGTGATCCTCTGGTTGATTATGGTATCGCCAGAGCTTATGGGATAATACTTACTCCGGGGATAACAGGCTAGTCTGGTCCGAGCGTCCACAGCGACGACCAGGTTCGGCACCTCGATGTCGGCTCGTCGCGTCCTGGGACTGAAGAAGGCCCCAAGGGTGGGGGAGTTCACCCCTTAAAGCGGCACGTGAGCTGGGTTCAGACCGTCGTGAGACAGGTCGGTCTCTATCCTGTGTGTTCGTCCAAAGAATGAGAAGGTTTGCCCCCAGTACGCAAGGATCGGGGTGAGGAAACCTCTGGTGTACCTGCTGTTCCACCCGGAGCATCGCAGGGTAGCTACGTTTCCAACGGAGAAGCACTGAAAGCATCTAAGTGCGAAACCGACTTCAAGATTATTCTTTGTTGTTTCTTTTCTGCAAAGCAATTTGCAGAGAGGTCTCGAAAGTCCCCTGGGAGATGACCAGGTTGATAGGCGCTCGGTGTAAGCATAGCAATGTGTTGAGCCAAGGCGTACTAATTGGACGAAATCTTTTTGTTTGGTCACAAACCTATTCAATTATCAGTGAATTAGAGATATAGCGACCTAGAGATTTAACGATTTCTAGGTCCTAATCTCACCTTTCCTTTCAATTGTTAAGAAATTTATGGAATATCCGACTTGATCGGTGTTTTTTTACGACTATTGATGTAAAATTGAGGAGTATGACTAACAAGGAAGCGAGAAGCAAATTATTAAAGCTTTATAAGTTAGACCAAAAGTATCGAGAAAAATGGGAAATGGGGAGAGAAATCTGGAAATTGCAGGGAGAAATTGATAAGCAAAACATGGTTGAGTTAAATCACATTGTCGAGGAGCTGTCTTGGCCAATTATACCAAAGGTGGGTGAAAAGGCAGCGCTAGCAGCAATTTTGATAGCGCAACATTCGCGGGACTTTGATAATTCTGTAAAATTTCTTGCGATGGCTATGCAGTTGTATAAAGAAGATAAAGCGAATATTGATGGAAAGCGTTTAACAAACTGGGTGGATGCAATGAATGTGCAACGAAAGATTCCACAAGTATATGGCCAATACTTGGTTAACAGAGGAAACGGATATGAAATTTATGACATAGTTGATCCCAAAAATCTTGACATAAGAAGAGCGGATATGGGGCTGGAGTCTTTTGACCTTCACTTCGAGAAGATCTTCCACGAACACTCAGAAAATAAGGATAGCCTAATGTCATCATACAAAAAGATTTTCGGAAAGGAATTTACGCGTGCGTAAACTTCTCGAAGAAAAGCGAGTGCAAATATTTAACTACTTTGACACGGTAAGTATCTCAACCTTCTTGTTTCCTAACAGCGTCGCTTTCCCGTATGGTTTGGATGTGTCGATACGTATTCCGGAATTCGAGTCAACACCGATACCAAAAGTCAGGTCGAGTTCATTCATTTCACGCACTAATTGGTCGTGGCGATTCTTCTCGATAAAGTGAGGCTCAATAATGGTATCTGCTAGAATCCCAAGTCCTGGCACGAAACCCGCGCCTGCTATGGTTTTACGTGAATATTGCCCTAAAGCCATTGCTCCTCCGGATTCAGCAACGATATACGGTGCTGAATAAACTAATTTCTTTAGTTTTGTATTGCCAGTTATTGAATTTAACAAGAGTTCTTTCTCGATGCCTCCGGACAGGTAGATTAGTGAATTTGATGCTTTTGCTAAGTCGTCATTTCTTCGTGCGTCCAGGAATTCGATTTCTGGCGCTTTTAAATCGAAGTATTCATGATACCAATTTGTGTGCCATTCCGGCTCCTTGGTGTAGTCTAATCGCGCAAAAGGAATCAATAACACCTGTTTACAACCGGAATACCGTATCTCATCAAGAATTAAAGTTAAAAGGGTGTCTACTTGCCCAGAAAGGCCACCTCCAAATAACGTTGCAATCATAGAATATTATAATACAGATTTACGTTTCTTCTTGCACTGCCAATTGTGCAATTCGATTGCAGCTCTGACATACGTTTCAAGCACCTTTGGTATATCCTCCAGCTCGACATACTCATCGATTCCGTGGACATTTTCACCCCTAACGCCAAAACCGCCTACGGTTGGAATACCTTGATTGTTCAATAATCCACTTTCGTTAAACGGTCCGCGACCGCGAAGTTGAGGCTTAACCGCAAAAACTTCTTGTGCTAAGGCGCTTAGTATCTTCACAATTGGTTCCTTCTCGCTAATTAGAGATGCTTTCCCGTTGTTTTTAACGGTTATTTCGTAACGATATCCATATTGTTTCTCCAGCGAAGTAGCAATCTTTGCAATTCTTTCGATGTACTGCTCATGGTTAAGTGATGGGAGCAGTCGGGTGTCAAGCAGTAACGTCGCTTTATCGGGCACAATACTTTCTCCAATGCCGCCATTAAACATGGTAATCGTTTGTGTAGACTTGAGTGTGCCAAACTTTTCGTGCACCTCGTTGAGGGGTATTTTCCCAATTTCGTTCGCAAAAGCTATCAGGCCTTCGATGGCATTTTTCCCTTTTGTTTTATTTGACCATTCACTTAGTCCTGTGTGAATTTGTTCCCCGTGACAGGTAACTATCTGTCGAATAAGCCCGCGGTGCCCAAGTGATATAGTTGAATATCCTGGATATGTGTATATTGCAGCTGCTGCACGCAATCCTTTTTTGATAACGTAGGGGAGCCCAATATCAGATTGTGCTCCTGCTTCTTCATCCGACCCGCCGACAAACTTTGCCAATTCAAGGTAACCTAATTCTTTGAGAATTTTAAGTGAGTAAAGTGACAGGGCAATGCCAGCTTTACAATCTGCTGTTCCTCGCCCGTACATTTTACCCCCCATTATTGTGGGCTTAAAAGGTGGCGAAGTCCACTTTTCCAGAGCACCCGTTGGAACTGTATCCAGATGCGCCACAAAGAGGAACGATTCTTGTTCAGTGAAGCTGTTGCCAACAAAAACATTTGGCCTTTTCTTATCTTTCCAGATCAAGAAGGAGGGTAGTTCAAGTTGTTGCGCTTTATAAAGAATCAGATCTGCAACATTCTTTTCGTCATTTCCCCCGTTAATGCTTGGGGTTTCGACCAGTTCTTTAAGAAACTTAGTTACCGCAGTCTGGTAAGCAGAGCAAAGCGAACGGATTTTTGTAGTTGGGATTTGAATTATATGTTTGGTTTCAGCAAGGATGTTGTCAAGTTCTTTGACACTGTACTTCCGGTCGTTTCTTGAACCCACTCGTTTGGGCGTTATTCTTCCAGCCTTTTCCCATCTTCGTAAAGTGTCGATACTTATGCTTAAATACTCTGCTGCTTGCTTAATTGTTAATTCCATCTAGTATTATACACCACTTGCATAGGTTAACCTGTGCAAAGGGGTGAGGCGAGGTTTCTAGAACTTGGCTTTTTCCTATTGAATTGTTTTGCTTTTTCCCATATTATTGTACCAATGAAACGTATTAGTTGGCTATTAGAACGACTTCCAGCTTTGGTGCTACTGTTTGTCGTTGGAGCGATTTCGTATTCAGTCGTTGCTGATTCCGTAACTACCCAGGTTACGGTCGCTAATACCGCACCGAGTATAACGGCCGGCCCTATCGAAGATCCAACTTCAGATGCTACAACTCCAACCAATGTTGGAAATCAAGTGACATTTAAGGCGACTGCATCAGACTCGAACAATGATTCATACCACTTGGCTATCTGTAAAACGAATGCAATAACACCAAATGGAACAAGCGCGCCTACCTGTGATGGCGGTTCTTGGTGTGTTTCTTCCGCGACGGCATCAACCGTAGAAGCATCTTGTTCGTATACTGCGCTATCAGGCGATGCCGAAAGCGAAGCGTGGTATGCCTTTGTCTGCGATTCAGTCTCAGGTAGCACATGCTCTTCCTCGTCTCAGGGGACTGGTGCCTCGGGGTCACCGTTTAATGTCAATCATGCACCTTCCTTTACGGTTATGAGTTCGACTAGTGCAGACCCAGGAGGAACTATTACATTTACCGCAACAGCTAGCGATGCGGATATAGATACCACTTCGGATACTGTGCTTCTTGTCGTCTGTTCTGCTGCCGGTGCGACATCTAGCGGTTGTACAAACCCTGCTGACCAATTGTGTATTTCTACGGCTGTAGCCTCTAATCCAACCTGTGATTATGTTCTTCCAGCTGTGCACCAAAGTGGAGACACTTCCTACTATTCTTATGTTTACGACAGCCACAATATGGGCGCGACCAATAACCCCTTTCCAGCGAAGACCTACTCAGTAAATAATGTTGTTTCGTCGGTTTCTACCGTGGTACTTAACGGTGCGGCAGATATCTCTCTTACTGCGGGAACTACCACGAACGTAATTGTTACCGGAAGTGTTACAGATGCAAACTCCTGCCAGAATATAAGCACGATGCAGGCGAGTTTGTATCGAAGTGGTGTTGGTTATTCGGCTTGCGATACCGTAGGTGAACTAAACTATAACTACTGCTATTCATTAGTTAGCTGTACGGTGGTAGGTGGTACCTGTACGGGTTCAACGGATGCCTCTACTGATTATACCTGCACAGTTTCTATGCAATATCACGCCGATCCAACAGATATTTCCACAGTTTATGTAGCCGAAAACTGGTTAGGTACTATTCTAGCAACGGATAGTGGTGCGCTGACGTCAACTGCCGAGGCGGTAACAGCAGTTGAAGTTTCGTCGTTAACAGCCCAGAGTGTCGACGCTTTGGTTTCGTATGGCAATATTGGTCTTGGTGAAAATACTGGAGCTACGAACTCATCGATTTCAGTTACAGCAGTTGGGAATGTTGGGTTAGACACTGACCTTTCGGGTGTAGATATGTGTCCAGATTACCCCACTTGTGCAGGTGACACTATTCCCGTCGCAAATCAAAAATACAGTACCGCCGCATTTACCTACTCGCTAGGGGGTACCGCATTATCGACTATAGCCACAGAAGTTGAGTTGAATGTTCTGAAAACAACCAGTGATGCAACTCCAGCAAGCAAGTTGCTTTATTGGGGAATTGCTATTCCAGCGGGAATTGCTCCTGGGACGTATACGGGTGCAAATAACATTACCGCCGTAAAGGGCGAAACAGTTAACTGGTAATCATTATGAAAAAAACAATACTGCTCTTGATTATGTTGATGGTTGGTTTTGTCGGTGGTATTAGCTCGGTAAATGCAACGTCGTCGAGTATTGGTGTTTCGCCTTCGCAAATTTCGAATAATCTATTGGTACCCGGTGCCGAACTGGACACAACGCTAACTGTTTCTCGGGCATCGGCGGTGGATGAAGTGACAGCCAAGATTGAGAGTTTCGGCGACGGGGTTACTTCATGGATTTCATTTCCACAGGGAAATACGGTCATTTTGGCAAAGGGTGTACAGCGAGTTGAAATGATTGTAAAAATCAAGGTTCCGACTGATGCAAAAATAGGGAAATATGTAGGCAACCTACGCTTGACGTTGGTAAAGGAAGAAAAAGGGCAAATAAATATTGTTCCTGGGGTACGTGTTGATGTAAATCTTGAAGTTACTGATGCAAAAACTGAATCGCTCACGGTACAGTATGTACGAATTACGGATTCTGCATTTGGTGCACCGTATTCACTCATTGTCAAGATAAACAATACTGGGAATATTGCAACATCTCCAGACACATTAGTATTGACTGTTTTTGATATCGCAGAAAAACAACTGCGCCAGCTAACGTACACCTTTGCAGAAAAAGTCGAGCCTTTTCAATCCAAGGAGTTCCAAGTACAAATGCCTGATGCCACACCATTGCCTCTTGGTGAATATTTAGGAACTGTTACCATTGCCAAAGGTAGTAAGACTGTATTTACGGAACGATTAACATTTCGTGTTGTCGCTGCCCTGCCTTCTATTTCAGTCACCAGCGAAGCAAAGGCTCAAAAATCCAGTAATGTTATTCTAGCAATGATTGTTGGGTTTGTTGTCCTGCTTGTCTTAGGTGGTGTAGCTGTAATCTTTTATGTATTTTTCAAGCGCGATGGACAAAAGAGAACTTCTGATACTTAGCTGGGTAATTTCTGGAATAGTACTTTTCGCATTTGGTACGTACAAGCGGTCTACAGTTCCAGAAAATGCTTCTCGCGCATGGACAGAAACATGCAATTGGATCGGTGCAACAGGTGGGGCGTGGGAAACAGCAACAAATTGGGATTGCACCGGAGTAAATCGTGTGCCTACCAATACAGACCAGGTGGTTATTGATGCGAGTGTTACAGTTAACATAAATGCCACGACCACAATTGACAATCTTGTGCTGGGTGATGCTGCCGGGACATATTCACCTATTCTCAATTTCAACTATGATGCAATTACTAATGGAGCTCTAATAATTGACGATTCTAATGCTATTGTTTATGCAAACGCATCAATTACGCATACTGTGGGAACGACCGTTGTTGTTGGCAAAACATATATTAATGTCCAAACGGGTAATTTTACCTTGAATGGGAGTATAAATGTGACGGGCAAGGGGTATGCAGCTAGCGAAGGAACAGGCCAGGGAATGAATGGAGGAGATGCAACCGGTGCAGGTTACGGAGGAGAAGGCGGAAATACCTCGTATGGAGTTACAGGAGGAGGAATCACCTATGGTTCTCTTACGGCGCCAACAGATTTAGGAAGTGGAGGAGGCATAGCGAGTACAGCTGGAGCAGGAGGTGGAGCAGTGCAGTTGACGGTAACTGGTACGACAACGCTGAGTGGCACCATCAGTGCCGACGGAGTAGCCTCTGGTAGTGCAGGAGATGGAGGCGGAGGTTCTGGAGGTTCGGTGTACATAACGACAGGAACGTTAGCTGGAGCAAGTACAGTAACAGCGAACGGAATGGCGGGATATCGTTTTGGAGGAGCAGGAGGAGGAGGAAGAATTGCAGTATATTATACGACGGACTCTTCGACGGTTACCTACCAAGCATACGGAGGAACAGGAAATATTGGGGCAGCAGGAACAATATACAAAAAACCAGCAGCAGGTAATGGTGATGTGATTGTGAATAATGGAGATCGGAATCCCGCCGATAGAAAAACGGGAGATTTGTCAGCAGGGATTACGTTGAACAGCTTAGAGGTAAAAAACTACGGGCGAATACATCTGACAGGTACCTCTACCATTACGACAATAAATCTTAGTAGTAATGGGACACTGCAACTTGATGCTACGGCAAATACGACATACACGACATTAAATTGGAATACAAGTGGCTCGTTGGTAGATAGGGGGGCACCTTTCTGCTTCTTAGTGGAGGAGGAGATCTAACAGTGCCTGCAGGTGCAATCCTCTTTGCAGACACTGCACGGAGTTACACAAGTGTAACAGTTAATGGGATGATCACCCATACCTACAATACCACAGTTGCAAGCTATAGGATTAATCAAACAATTAGCGGCAATTACACTGTTGCTATTGGAGGAAGTATAAATGTGACGGGCAAGGGGTATGCAGCTAGCGAAGGAACAGGCCAGGGAATGAATGGAGGAGATGCAACCGGTG
>PFQB01000034.1 GCA_002793355.1 Candidatus Dojkabacteria bacterium CG_4_10_14_0_2_um_filter_Dojkabacteria_WS6_41_15 | reverse complement strand
ATACAAAAGAAATTCGCCCATTGACTCATTGATGGTTATTTCTTTTCTTGTCCTTTCCATACTTTATTATATCTAATAATTATGAACTAGTTCCTTGAAATATTCTCTTTCTTTACCTGAGTTTGAGGTTAACATTTTGTATATTTTAGCATCTCTACTACTAATGCCTTACCGTTGGGATAATCCCTCTAACTTGTGATAACTTTCAGAACATTTTCCCCAATGCCCAGAGAACAATCCACGTGATTGCCCCGAATTTAAGTACAACGCTGGCCAAAAACCCTATTGTTACGCCAATGCCCGCCCGAAAAGCTTTATTTGTGTCCTTTCGAGCGAAAAGAATTTCAAAAAGAGTTGCCCCAAGTAGTGGCCCAAGTAGCATTCCTATCGGTCCGAAGACCAAGGTCCCGAGTATGCCCCCGCCTATTGCTCCGACCATTCCCCAATTACTTGACCCGTATTTTTTCGCACCAAGCGGAACAATCAAATTATCAATCAACGAAACAGCTATGGACACAAGTAGCAGTAAAATCAGCTGTTGTAAGCCGATAACGGTGAAGTCCGAACTGGCTACAAAAAGTAACACACCGACATACACCAGCCACACGCCGGGTAAGCCGGTTAATGTAACTAATAAGCCTGCAACAAAGAGAACAATGATTACTGCATAGAGAATGAAGTGAAGCATAGGGCAGTATAACAGTATTTAGCAAGAGTGGCCGTACAGTAACCAGATGGAATATTCGCCGGAATTTGGTATAATTACGTTATGAATAAGCAAAGTAACTACTCACGTTCCATTTTAGGAACGACAACGCCGACGGCCTAGCCTGTTGGTTGAGTATTACTTCACTCCCAACAGCGGGGGTGGATTTCTCTTCGAAAAGACACTTCATGTAGACCAACCAGAAGACACTTGCGATTGTTTTTGCAGTCGCTCTACTAAGTTTATATGAAGAATTATGAAAAACAAATACGTAGTTATTGATGAAAAAGGTGCCATTCATTCGCCAGAAATATATGTCAAAAGTGAAAGTTGCCCTTCGGAATTCAAGATTATTATTGAACGAGAGGCTCTGGGCATAAGTGTTGTGCCTGGTGTGCAATCGAAGTATATCGATATTGCAAAGAAGTTCGGCTTTAAGTGGGAGCCAAATTCCGATATTGGGTTTATGCAGTACGATCACAACGGCCAACTGATGATGGAGTTGGTTCAGCGGTATGCTCGCCAGCTGGTGCAAAAAATCGGTTTTCCCATTTACGAAGTTCGCGGTTCGAATTTCTTTGATATGGCTCATCCTGTGGTGCAAGCCTATGCGAAGCTTTTTGGCGATCGACTCTTTCAGTACAAAGCAGAGAAAAAAGAACTAGTGATGAGCTATGACGCCAGTTACCCGCAATTTAACCTTGCTGCTGAATATCGAATAAAAGAAGACCAATTGCCTTTTGCACACTTTTCTTTGTCGGATTGTTATCGAAACGAACAGAGTGGTGAGTGTATGCTGCTACTTCGCCAACGGCGGTTCTTTATGCCCGATTTGCATCCATATTTTAAAGATGTTGCGCAGGCTTTTGCGTGGTATCCGAAAATCGAAGAGCAAATCTTGTCGTCAGCAAAGGTGGTAAACCGGCAGTATTGGAATATCATAAAAGTGTCTTCGGAAGAGAATTGGGAAAAATATCAAGCAGAAATTGTTGCTATCGCAAAACGGAAACGGCAGCCTGCCTTAGTAGAAATTCGCCGAGAGGGAGTTGATCGATACTGGATTATTGATGTGGACTATTCGCTGGTCGATGAAATGCAGCAAGTTCGCGAAATCGGTTGTATACAGATTGACGTCGGCAACGCCAAGCGACTTGGAATAAAATACTTAGGTAACGACGGTGCAGAACACAATCCGGTGATAATTCATGCAGCAGTACCTGGAGGAATTGAACGATATATTTACGCGATGCTCGACAATCCAAAGGTGCATTTGCCGTTATGGGTAAGACCCGTGCAGGTACGCTTGCTACCGGTTAGTGAAAAATACGTTGAATTTTGCGAAGAAATTGCACGAGAATTTCCTGTGCTACGCATTGAAATTGATGACCGCTCTGAAGGTGTAAGCAAGAAAATTAAGAATTGCTTCAAAGATTTTATCTCGGAATTTATTGTGGTGGGGGAGAAGGAGGTGGAGTCTGTTGAGTCGGTGCAGGCAAAACTTGACGAGCTGAAAGGGAAAGCGGAGGGGTATCCATCAATTGAGATAAATATTCCGGTATTGATGAGTAGGAAGTTCATATCCGCAAGATGTTTCTCATCCTAGTTCAGTGATGATATGAGACAGCGTTTTTGACAGATACCCGACCTAACGGAGACATTTCGAAGCGTAGACAACGTTGGTTTTTTAATGTTACTATTGTGTGATGACTTCATACCACAAACCACTAAAACTCTTTCTCGTCTTCAGCTTGTTCGTGTGTGCAATTACGGTAATAACGGGTGCGTCATTAGTATTTTCTGGCTCTGAGGAAGTACTTAAAGCATCTCCACAATGGCTCTTAGAAACGTTGGAGGCAGTAGCTCTACGAGAAAAGGAAATTGGTGTGGAGTCCGTACAGGGTGCCAAAATCGAAAGGGGCAAAGGTGCAGCAGCCTTTACTAGCGAAAACGTTATGGATAATGCGATTCAGGCAAAATCTAGTTTACCTGAAATTGGGGATTCTGCTCGCCTCGGTCCAACAAATTTTACTACTGACGATATTCTGAAAGTCCGTACTATATTTGATACGACTTCGGATACGATTAGTAAAAAAGTACTAATTCAGCGAGGGGCATTTCAATCTGGATTTTTGGCTACTCTTCAGAACAATTAGGTACCATTCTCTCAGAAAGTATATGCAACTGCTTCAGGTGATGTATATACGTACAAACGGGACGGAGAAACTTTCATATACTCGCAAGTGATCGGTGATAATAGTGTTTTGTTGAAAGAGTGGATACATGTTGACAAAGCGCCAGAAGGAACTCCGCTTCAGTATGTTTGGACTGTTGAAAGTACTGATAATTCGCGAACGATATCAATTCAGGAGAACACAGACAATTCCGTTAGTCTCTATCAAGAGATTGCGATTAGTGGGGTAGATCCTAAAGACACGAGCAAACAGCAACATGTAATGGATGTGGTTAACGGTCTTTTTCAGAATAAACTCTCTGTGCAAGGACGTGAGGAAATTGCTCGCTTATCACCACCAGTTTATTGGACAGCAAAAGGCGATAAGAAACAAGGAGAATGGAAAGTAGAGAACAATACTCTCGTCCTTAGTATTGCCGAAGCAACAAATGCGTATCCACTCCTTATTGATCCTTCTTTGTCGTGGGGTCAATGGACAGGAGGGGGGCATGATGGTATGCCTCACTATATTGCTGCCATCGCAATTGATAATGATGCAATATATGTTGGTGGAATTCTTTCGGGTGAAGTTCCGAGTGGAATAATTGCTTTTCAAGGTGCATATACGGGAGCTGGAGATGGTTTTGTAGCAAAAATAACCGACGGGGTAATACCAATACTAAACTGGGGGCAATGGCTGGGAGGCACGGGGAATGATTATGTTAATGCTCTAGCGGTGAGTGGAGATGAAATATACGCAGGTGGATACTCTAATAGTGCAACCTCTTGGGAAACGGTAACGTTTCAGGGTTCATATAGTGGAGGAGATGAGGGTTTTGTAGTTGAAATTGCTGATGGAGTAACGCCTACATTGAATTGGGGTCAATGGCTTGGTGGGAATTGGAATGATATTGTCTATGCACTTGCGGTGAGTGGAGATGAAATATACGCAGGTGGATACTCTAGTAATGCAACCTCTTGGGAAACGGTGACGTTTCAAGGTTCATACAGTGGTGGTAATGAGGGTTTTGTTGTAGAAATAGCTGATGGGGTAACACCAACGCTAAATTGGGGCC
>PFQB01000074.1 GCA_002793355.1 Candidatus Dojkabacteria bacterium CG_4_10_14_0_2_um_filter_Dojkabacteria_WS6_41_15 | reverse complement strand
TCCTATCTCAGTTATGTATAGGTCAGGAAAATATTTTCCGATACTTTGCAATATTTGGCGCAAATATTCATCCACTCCCTTGCACAGGATTTTTCGGCTGTATCTCGTTACCCAGACAACGTGATACTGTGTTCGGTATACCGTGTGTGCCATTTTCAACATTCGCATTCCTTAGTCTAGCATGACGAGGACTTCGGCTCTCACCCCCGCCCTCACGGACGGGGAGCTCCCGCTGCATTAGAAAAAACGATTGAAACAGCTGCAGCAAATGTAGAAACCGCTGTAAAACAAAAGAACACACAAACGTGGATTGGAATTGGCATCATCGCCCTTGGTACTATTCTTATGGCTAATAATGTTGGCTGGTTTGAAATTGGGCACTACGCACGGTACATTGCCTTAATAGGATGGCCTGTTGCCTTGATTGTTTTAGGGCTAATAATCCTAAACAAAAACAAGAATGGATAATAAGAGAGCAGATACTTTTTCGTTTGGACTGTTTGTATTATTTATTGGAGTACTTTCACTCCTTGCAAATTCCGGTATTTTAACCTGGGCATTCCTACTCGACTTACTAATAACATATTGGCCAATATTAATAATTGTTGCTGGTATAAAACTTGTCGGAGATGCACAACTTAAGACTCGGTATTTCGGAATTATTTTAGATTTCATTTTGTTTGCCTGCATCATACTTGCTGCAGTATTTGCCAAAGACCAGATACTAATCCATCAAACAACGCAACCAGAAAGAATTGTAGCTAAGTCCGTAGTTCGTTCCCAATATCCAGTGGCAACTACTAAAGAATACATCCTTAATTTTGGAGCAGCTGACCTTACCGTATCTGATCAGACAACCCTTAATCAATATGCGTTGGTTTCTGGTCCTGAAAATTGTACGGTCACCACTAATAACGATCGCAACGACACAACGGCCTCAATTACCATAAAGAATTCACCTATGAAGGAATTTCTACGTTTCTCAAATCTAAGAAATCCTCAAAGATATTCCATTGAACTAGGTGTTACCGAGCTACCTGCCTCTATAGACCTAACACTTGGGGCAAGCAAGGGAAAGCTATTACTTGAACAAACAATGCTAAGTAAGCTATCCACAACCGTAGGTGCTGGCTATTTAGACATAACGCTCAGTGGGAATTCGATTACTCGCAATATTAACCTGGAAGTCGGTGCAGGCAAAACAACGCTTCGATTGATTGGAGAAACGAATGTCCGAGTTAATTATACGATTGGTGCAGGAAATGTTACGGTAAACTCCCCTGCATTAAAGCAAATCAAGCAATTAGGCGGACTTGGCACTGAAGGCGAATACGACGTGTCTCCAAATCCACAAATAATTATCAACACATCCGTTGGGGCAGGGGCTGTGGATATCATCCTAGAGTAACATTCCTGTATCAGATAGCAAGCTTACCAATCTCCTGCGCAAGTCGCTTGTCTGCGTCCAACGGAAATATGGGCTCGCGCTTTGCTCCTTTTTTGCTTCGGTTACTAACTATTTTTGCTATTTGCTCTTTAATTGTTGCTAAAAGAAGTTCTGGCGTGCAGTTTTGCTCTTCGATAATCGTTGCCAACCCTTTTTCCTGCAATATCATAGCGTTTGTATACTGCTCGTTTTTGGTTACCCACGGGATTGGTACAAAAATAGCAGGAGTGCCATTCATTCCTACCTGATAAACGGTGTTTGCACCACTCCTCCCTAGGAAAAGGTCTGCCGTATTCATAAGAAAACCATACTCTTCGTAAACAAATCGACGAAGAATACAGCGTTTTTCTAGGTCACAGGGAAGGGTCAATACATATTCTTGGATAATGCTAAAATCGTTATAATACTCATTCTCTCCGACCTGTAACACAACGATCATGTCTTTAAGTAACGCCGCCAATATTGCACGAATTTTATCATTTAGAAAGTGAGAGCCCTGGCTACCTCCACTCATTAACAATATAGGGAATTTTCCCTTTTGATCATATAACCAACAAAGCTTATCGATATAGGTCGAGCTTTCAAGTAAATTTCCCGATGATTTATCTAAATACGAAAGAAGGTGATCGCACGTTTTAATACCATATATATGAAACATCGTAGGGCTACCAACAACGATTGCCGGCTTTTTGAAGTAGGGAAGTGACGTTTCAAATGTTACCGCCACAACGTTTGCCAGCCGTTGCAGTAATTTATTTACCAAGCCAATACTGCTGGTTTGTTCGTGCAGTATTATTTTTGAACCAAAAAGCTTTCCAATAATAATCATTGGAAAAGAAACATAACCTCCAAAAGCTACCACGACCTTTGGTCTCAATTCACTTACCAATTTCCATGCATCAATAAAACCAAGAATAATCTTCCCAAAAAGCTTAATTGAATTCAAAGAGAATTGCCGTTGAATTTTCCCCATTCGAATCTTTCTAAAAGGTATTCCCATACGACCACATAAGCGTTCTTCCATCGGTAATTGGCGCTTTTCGCCCTCCATCGTTAACGTACTACCCACAAAGACGATTTCTTTAGCAAGGGTAGGATATTGGGATTGGAAGGCTTTTACCGTTGCTATGGCAGCAAAAATGTGACCTCCAGAGCCCGCTGCAGTAAAGATAATTGATGAACGTACCATCATTTCAATTGTACCACATGGTGTGCTACCATAGGCACATGATATTTGCTTATTATTTGCTCAACATTATTCAAGCTGTTGCCGAGTTCTTGCCAATCTCTAGTAGCGGCCATTTGATAATAACTGAATGGTTATACGGCATATCGGAACACGGGTTAGAAGCGTTTCTGCATCTACCTACGGCACTAGCAATATTTCTAGTATTCTTTTCAACTTTTATTGCTATTCTGAAAGACAAAAAAACGTGGACAATTTTACTAGTCGCGATAATCCCTGCTGGAATAGTTGGACTGTTGTGGGGAGACGCCCTCGATGCAATTTTCTACTCCCCAATTGTCGTTGGAATTAATCAGATTTTCTGGGGCGGTATTATGTGGTGGACCGCAATGAATTATCACAAACATACGGGCGAAATAAAAACAACTTGGAAGCATTTAACTTGGGTTCAAGGGCTAAAAATCGGTTTTGCACAAGTTCTAGCACTGATTCCGGGTACTTCTCGCAGCGGTATTACCACCCTGGCAGGAATCTGGCAAGGATTGAATCCAAGTCAAAGTGCCACTTTTTCGTTTCTTTCTGGGTTTCCTTTAATTGCAGCCGCTTCCGCGGTAGGGTTTTTGAAACTTGCAAAAGAAGGGAATATACTTTCGACGCTTCCGGTAACAACATTGCTTCTAGGTATGGGACTGTCGGTAGTTCTCAGCATTGTTTTCGCGAAGCTCTTTACCTCAAAACATACGCTAACTGTAATGAAAGTATCGGGTATCTACAGATTAATTCTAGGTTTCCTTATACTCGTATGGCTTACATAGCTGCCGGAAGGTTAAAACATGCAAAGCTGCTGGTGCCACACGGTGACGTTCGCCCAACCCAACGAATTTTGCGCCTAAGTATTTTTGACTTCCTTGCAGATTTTGTAACAAACGCGAATGTTCTGGATTTGTTTGCAGGTACGGGTGCATTTGGCATTGAAGCGATTTCACGTGGAGCTAACAAAGTTATATTCGTAGATATCTCTTCAAAGGCAACCGAGATTATCAAAATGAATTTAATCGCCATCGGTATTCGTGATCGATGTGTCGTGTATCAAGAAGATGCAATAGATTTTCTCGTTAAATCTATTCGTAAAAACAGAACCTTTGACATTGTATTCGTAGATCCACCATTCACCAAGCTCCGAGCGATGCGCCCCGATGAGTATACCGATTTTATGCTCGAAATCACTGATAGGGCAAAACGATTGCTCAAACCGCAATCCATTATCATTGTAAAATACCCAAAGAAAATGTCACTGCCACTTCCAACAGGTCTAACTCTCGTAGAACAACGGGATTACGGACTAAATAGGGTGGCATTTTGGGCTCAGACAGAGTATATTATTCAAGAGGATACTGCCCATGATCCAAGAATTAACACTGCGTAATCCAGGAACTTTTAGTGTTGTTGGCGGATTTTTTAGCTTCATGCGCTCTTTTTTTGCATGGTGGTATGGCGATGTGCCTCTTATTCTTTTTGCGAAGCTACAGAGAATACTTGTGGTTATCAACGACATAACCTCTTTTGGTGTGATCCTTAAGGGGTACTTTCGCCCCTGGAAGAATGACTACAACATTGCAGGGTGGCTGGTAGGTATGGTACTCAAGACCTGTTATCTGCCAATTATTGCATCTTTTTTTGTAGTAACCATTAGTGGATTCCTGCTTGCGTTATTAGTACAGCTATCCGTTCTTCCCGTCATTATCGGGCTAATTGTGTTAAATCCATTCCTAAAACCATGATAAACGTACTCACTGCCTTCCACGACAAAGTTCAAGATAAAACACAATTGTACGATAACTACGCAATAATTGTAGACCCGCAATACGAGCCTTTTCTAATTACACAATTTGATCTATTTTTTCTTTCTCTTCAAGATTTAACCGAGCTTCTTCGCACCTTCAGAGCGAATTTTGTTTTCAATAAACTTAAACGTTCTTTAGCAACAGCGTTATTGATACTTGCACTTCCTTTTGCTGCACTATATATACTTTCTACTACAACCTTCATTACCTTAGCAATCCCAGCTATTTTTCTCGTACTAATTAAAGAGGAAATATTCCTTGCTGCTTTCGCGCTTCTGATACTTTGGCACGATTTAGCAACAAATTTTGACGCACGCAAGTTGCTAGTCACTTATCCAACACTAGATGACTTTTTGAAAAACTCTATAGAAAATCAGGGCGTTCAATTTCAAAACTTTACTATCCAACAACCGTTAGATTACTTTCACCCAGTAACCTTTGAGCTTCTGGTTAATTCTCTTTCTGCCTCAAAAAACTCAACAGTTCTTAATACGTCAAATCTTTTAAAAACCGTCTTAGGACATGAGCACATTCAGAGAGTTCTCAAACGTCTTGAAATTCCTGATATTGAAAATCTGCTAAACTCGGCATCACTGACAACGGAAACTGCACCAATTTACGATTACACAGCGTTACAGTCATTGATACTTTATTCGCTGGAACAGGCAATAGAAACAAAGAGTAGAAGGGTTTACCCTGAGCATGTGCTTTTGGCTCTTTTTTCGATTTTCCCCGTGCTAAAAGACGTACTGCAAGAACATAAAGTAGATTTTCTTACCTTCGAAAAGACAATCGAATGGTACATTATTGCAGATCAATACCGAGCAAGAACTAGCATTCTGGACCTGTCCCAGATATACCATAATAAGGGCGGTGTTGCCGATGGCTGGGTGAAAGGATTTACTTTCTTCCTTGACAAAATTTCTACAAATGTTCTGGACCAAGTGACAGCAATTGGTGGAATATACGGGATCGGGCACACTAAAGAAATCAATAACCTTATCGGAATACTACAAAAACAAACTGATGCAAATGCCATTTTGGTGGGCGATCCTGGCGTAGGAAAGAGTAGCGTAATCTATGGTTTAGCACAAAGAATTATTGAAGGAGATATACCGCCAGCACTAAAGAATCTTTCGATAAAAGCGGTCGATATTAATAAGTTTTTGTCTTTAGCTTCTGCTGGAAGAGGTGGAATTCCAGAGTTAGTCGAAAAACTTTCGGCCGAATTGCGTAAACAGGTAGGAACGATTTTATATTTTGACGATTTAGAGGTGCTTCTTTCCACCGGTAGTGGAGAAGGCACTGCCATGTCTTACCTGTTGCCTTTATTACTACAAAGTCCCGTGCCTATCGTCGGTACCATGACCTTTGCGCAGTACTCAACCTTAAAAGACAAATACCCAACAGTTATCGATGCTTTTAAAGAGGTTCGCGTAGACCCACTATCCAAAGAAGACACCTTTACCATATTGACCACGAAAATAGATAAACTCGAGCAGATGCACCGAATTACTATTTCACTCCCCGCACTTAAGGATATTCTCGTTCTAACTGCCACCTATCAACCCAATAAGCGGTTCCCCAAGAAAGCGGTTGAGTTGTTAGAACAGGCAGCAGTGCAAGCCTCAACAACCAAAGATAAGCAACTGACTCGCGAGTTAGTGGCACAAGTTATACAAACTCTTGCAGACATACCCGTAGCACAATCTTCTCCGGAAGAGGCCGAAAAACTCCTAACACTAGAAAAACGGATTCACCAAAAATATGTTAACCAACACGATGCGGTATTAGCTGTTGTCGATTCCTTGCAACGGGCAAAAACAAGTGTGCGAAATACCTCCCACCCATTTGGTGTCTATTTGTTTTTGGGCCCATCGGGAGTAGGCAAAACCGAATTAGCTAAAATTACGGCAAAAGAATATTTCGGCAGTGATTTTTCGATGATTCGTATAGATATGTCACAATATAAACAGGATTCTGATATTCCAACCATAATGTCCCAACTATCAAAAGTTGCCTTGCGCCCCTATACCTTATTACTTTTAGATGAATTTGAAAAAACGACAACAACCATACATGACATTTTTATGCGCTTGTTTGATGAGGGAATCGTGGTTACCCCCAAAGATGAAACGCTCTACTTCAATAACTCAATCATCATTGCAACAAGTAATATCGGTAGCAATTTACTTCTGAAAGCACCACCTGAAAAATTTGAAGAAACAAAATTGCAAATACTCGATATGCTACCCCAGTATTTAAAAGTAGAACTAATTAACCGATTCGACAAAGTTATTGTCTTTGGAGCCCTTTCGTTGGAGCATTTGCAACAAATTGCCGTACTTATGGTTAACGATCTCGTGCAAAAACTTTCGGAACAAGGTATCCGTTCGACGTACACCGATAAAACCATTAACTACCTCGTTGCTCACGGTTATGTGCCAGGAATGGGTGCCAGACCTCTGAGAAGGACACTGCAGGATTCACTAGAAACAGCACTGGCAAAATTTATACTAAAATCACAACAAGAAGCAGGAGCCAATCCAAAAGATGTCAACTTTGACGAGCTTTTACCCTCCGTTTGACACGTTAACGATTTAGCCCGATAATCAGTAAGCTTAAGTTTTTATTTGTTTATATGACAATCCCAGTTTTATTTGGTATAGCCCTTATTGCTGTTGCAATCGTTGGATGGGCAATCAGTCTTTATAATGTCTTGGTTCAACAGCGGATGCTGGTTAAGGAAGCAACTGCAGATGTAGAGACTTTGCTAAAAAAACGATTTGATATGATTCCAAACTTGGTAAATACAGTCAAAGGGTATGCAAAACACGAAGAAGGAGTACTAACAAAAGTAACAGAATTAAGAGCAAAAATGCAAGGTGCTTCTGGTAGCATGGCCGAAATGTCTGCAATAAACAACGAAATGACCTCAACCCTTAAATCGTTATTTGCTGTTGCGGAAAATTACCCAAATCTTAAGGCGGACTCGTCGTTTCTACAACTTCAAACGCAGCTTTCCGATTTAGAAACCGAAATTCAGAAGTCTCGACGTTACTACAATGCGACAGTTCAGGAATACAACACCAAGATTCAAGTCTTCCCAAATGTATTAATAGCAGGGATTATGAAGTTCACTCCAGCAGAATTCTTTGCTGCAGCTGATGAGGAAAAGGAAAATGTTAAGGTAGAGTTCTAGTAACGCAAGCAATAATGGCTAAAACGTATAGAAAACTATTTCTTTTTGTTGGAACAGTTACGTTACTTGCTGTTTCATCAATATATTTCTCAAAACCGGTTTTGGCTGTTCCACTGCCTATTGCCACGCAACAAAGTGTTTTAGCTGAAGCAAGTGCCTATGGACTGGCCGCGTTATACCCTGATGGGTTAGTAACCAATTTTGCATCTTCTGTAACCCTCGACAAAAAAGGAACCGCTTCAATAGTTGAAAAAATTACTGTCTATTTTCCTCAACAACGCCATGGAATATATCGATGGATTCCAAACGAAGTGATTATTAAAGACACAGGAAAGAAACTAAAGCAACCAATTTCAGTATCTTCCGTTAGCTATAAGAAACTACCTAGCACAGCAGATTCGGTAGGTTCACTTTCTGGTGGTCCTGCCTACACTTCTAGTACCTCAAGTGGCAATTATACCGTTCTTAAGATTGGAGAAGCCGACACACTGATTTCAGGAGCATACGAGTACACCATTGCCTATACCATGAAAAGGGCAGTCAGGTTCCAAAAAGGATACCAAGAATTGTATCTAAACATCACAGGCGATCAGTGGGAAATACCGATTTTAAAGGCCTCCGCAGTAGTAAGTCCCGCAACCGGAATTGCTGATTCAAAATGCTTTACAGGAGCGAGTGGTGCGACAGCGTCAAACTGCACAATTAATACAAGTGGGAACTATTTTTCTTTAGCAACAGCTACCGCTCCGACCGTTCTTGCAGAGGGTTTAACCGTAGCAATAAAATATGCAGACAATACGTTCGCACCGCCTTCAGCACTTGAACGTTTTATCGAGCAAATCCTTCCATTGTTACCTTTGTTGCTACCCGTATTTGTCTTTCTTTATGGATATTCCACTTGGAAGAAATACGGAAGAGACACGCCATTGTATGCAGTTCCCCCCGTATTTGTGCCTACTAACCAAATGGAGCAAGAAAATCTTACCATTCTAAATGGATTACTTGTCATGAAAGGAACCCCAGTAGCAACAACAGCAGAATTAATAAGACTTGCAGAAAAGGGGTACCTGACTATTTCTTACGAAAATGGCAAAGTATCTCTACGGCTTTCCCCAGAACAGCAGAAAAAGTTACCTGAGTTCCTTGCTACGCAGCCAAAATCACTTCAAACCTTAATCTCTACGCTTACACAGGATTTTCAACCAGACACAGCGATTAGTTCCCTAAAAAGCGTCTATACCGATATTGCGAACGCCAATAAACAGGCTGTTGCAGAATTTAAGAACTGCACATATATAACCGATAAATCAGAGAATATCCAAAGTGCTTTTATTGCTTTTAGTGTGATTTCGTTTATCGGAGCATTCTTACTGTTCGCGTTTCTATCTGAAAGCTCTATAAATAATTGGGCTATTCTGCCAATATCATTACTTATTTGTGGTGTCTTTTTTACCGTATTCGCTATAGGCATGTTGAAACGAAATAAGGAAGGCGATCAATTGTATTTAGACTTACACGGGTTAAAAAAGTATATTAAAACTGCCGAAGTTAAACGCCTTGAATTCTTTAACAATCCCAAAAAAATGATAGCTCATTTTGAACAGATTCTCCCCTATGCGGTTATTCTAAAATTGGATAAACAATGGACAAAAGAGTTTGGACCAATACTAGAACAACTGGAATATGCTCCCACCTGGATGACCAGTAATGTACCGATTTACCAAGCCCTTCCTCATACCTATGCAGCAATGTCCAATCAAATTTCTACCAGCATGGCAAAAATCGGAACTCCTCCTTCGTCAAGCGGGTCATCGTTTGGTGGTGGCGGTGGCGGATTTAGCGGTGGTGGTAGTGGTGGTGGCGGTGGCGGATCGTGGTAAAAAATGATACGATGTAGTATGCAAGCCCAACCCCGAAACGACCAAATTGCAGGATTTACTTTAGTTGAACTTTTAGTAGTAATCGTCATCATGGGCATTCTCCTCATGTTAACTTCTGGAATGAGCCAACGCACCAGAAACACGTTCACCGCGCAGCAATATATTAAGACCGTTGTCCAAGATGCGCGTATCCTTCGCAGAAAATCAATGCTAATTTCCAGAAGTTCTAGTCAATCTGGTCAATGGGTATATGGGATTGGATTTCAAGTGAAGAAAGTGAATAACCAGTGGCAAATTGAAGCGGTTCAGGCAATAGATGTTTCAGGAGGAACATCAAATTTCTACAAAACTTATCCCGATGCGTCACTACCATTACCTGGCTCTATTGAAATTGCACCACTAGCAGATTCAACCATACAGAAATTGCCGGAATATATGACCTTACAAATCGAAGACCACGCAACAGCAACGATTGAGACATGTGACGATGCCACTAGTGTCTTGACTGTGATTTACGAGTCTATCAATGGAAATCTTCATGTATACTGCAGCAAAGCCGGCGGTGTTGATCTCCCGACTACTAGTAATATTAAAGATCACAATATTAAGATTTCTATTTCGTATGACTCGGCCAATGCAGAAAAATACAACTATTATTTAAATCTAAAAGGAAACGGAGAAATAAATGCAGTCAGGAATTAAGACAATCAAGGCCATGACATTGGTTGAGGTGCTTGTAGCCTTAGCGATTGTATCGTTTGTCTTTTCGTCACTACTGCAAATGACTTTTGACGCGTTAAAAAGGGCTAAAATACTTGAACTTCAAGATAAAATGAGGAATTACGCCACCGAAGCAGCGCAAGTGGTATATTCGGCAAAAGACCTAGATTGGGAAACAAATTTCTCTGATACTAGTTCAATACTTCCTCCAGCACAATCCACTTCACAACCAGAATTCGCTTACATTGATTATGTAGCGAATAAACCCGTGTTGAAAAAACTTACTGGTTGTTCATACGATCCTGCGACACACGTAATTGGCGGTAATTGCATAATGACAGCAGCTAACGAACAAAACATCGCCACAAATAAAATAATGTTTGGAAGAATAATCAAACGCACAGATGACGCGACTAAAACAGCAACAAATACGCTTAACGATGCTTCAATAGAGATCATTGTCGCTTGTATCGAAAATAAATGCAGCCCGAAAGACTTTCTCCCATTTCAACTAAGTTTTACCATCTATAGAACAAGTGCACCACAGTAATTCGCATACAATTATTCACGCGCCTGCGTTTACCCTAGTAGAAACCATTGTATCTATGACCTTGATATCAGTTATTTTCTTGATGGTAATACAGGCGTTTAACTCCATGCTCCTTGGATCATATTTGATTGATGCAAGAACCGCCGTACGAAACGAGGGTGAGTTTGTTGGAGAGTATTTCAAATTACGAATTAAAAATGCTGACCCAAGATCAATAACGTGCCCAACCGACTCTCCAAAAAGAATCTCCTGGCAAAGTAAAGGTTCGAGCGATTCTTATACTTTTTTTATTGAACCACTAGACGATCCAACAACTTATCGTTTTTGCATGACCCAATCATCTTTGAGTAATCCTTTATGTGACACTATCCTTACTTATGCAGACGTAAAAGTGCGAGATGTTACCATTTCCTGTGAAACACCGGCATATAATCAAGCTCCGATTTCAAATGTTAACTTGTCGTTTGTGATGGATTCAACAGCAAAACTAGGAGAAAACTCTGCAGTCAGAGATGTCAGCAGATTTATCAATGTCTCGATCCGTTAATTACCATAGAAAGTTAAAGAAATAGCGCTATAAGCCCCCAAGGCAACATCGCCGTTAGTAATGGAACTTGTTGTCCAATTTTCAAACGCTTTTGCCAAACAAGAAAAACTAGCGCAGAAATCATAGAAAATAATAGAACTCCCGTAGTTTTTTGAAATCCTAGAAACAAAGCGAATTCTAACAAAACCACTAAATCTGCAGCACCAAAAAGGGTAGTAAGAGATTTTAGACCACCAGGTTTTTGTAAGGATACCACCAGTAACGATAATCCAAGAACTACGACCATTAGTAAGGTGTCAACTATGAACAGCGGTCCTGCACCAAGAGCGAACCAAGTAATACCAAAAGCGACAGCCCACGTAATCAGCCACGAAATAGGGACCGAAAAACGTTTTGCATCTTCATACATGAGTAGGGCAGTTACACAATAGAGCGATAGTACTATTGCAACAGCAATTGCAGAACTCATTATCTGTGCAATCCAAATCAACAACACCGCAGCCCATCCTACAATGAATAACAGCTCAAACCAAAAATACTTCCAAGCAACCCTCTTACCACAATTCGGGCATTTGCCTTCTGATAAGAATCGGCCAATCAATGGTATTAAGGCATACCACGGAATTTCTTTTTTACACGAATCACACTTTGAGCGCCCCCAGATTGAATCGAGGAAGGAACCACGGTCTGAAATTAGTTGGATGTATTCAGATAAAATAGCACCAACAATAAATACAAACAGTGTTAAATATTCATGCATAAGATCTCATCTACATACCTGCACATGCGATGTCTGATTGATCAGAGCCATTGCAATAACACCCTTTATGAGGAGTCTCCGTTGCCTTTGTACTTCCCATACCAGCTCTTGGGTTTTCTAATGATACACAAACAGTAAACCTGTTTCCCGAGTTATTGCCAGTTTTATCGTAATAGTATCGTATATCGGAATCTGAAAACATTTGTCCTGCAGTATATTCTCCCTCGAAATAATCCGCCAGACCACTTTTCCCCGTCAAGGATGGTAAGCCGCCTGTCTTCAATAATCCACCAGCGCAATATTTATAACTTGTTTCCGCTGGAACTGGAGAAAAAGTAGATCCACCACCAATAAACTTAAGTCCGGTGGCAGACCATCCACCACAACCTGGATATACTGCATAATCAGCATAATATGCTGTTAACGCAGTCTGTATTTGATCCGCAATACGCATCCTCTGGGTATCACGCCCTTGTCTAAGCGCAAATGTAAGCCCACCATATGCTCCAACGGAAAGGAAAGCAATAATAGCCATAACAACCATAAGTTCTACCAGTGTAAACGCCTTTAGTTTCATCATATATTTATTTAACAAACTTATATAATTACGATAGCTTATTTTATCGACTGTGTCAATTGGAACATCGGGAAATAGATTGCAGAAACGATAACAGCGACCATGCCACCCATTACCACCAACATGATTGGCTCGAGCAAGGAAGATAGGGTAGCTGTTGCTGTTTTGATCTCCAAATCGAAATACTTTGCAACCTTGAATAACACCTTGTCCAGTTGCCCAGTTTCTTGCCCAACATTTACCATATAGCCAACAATTGAGGGAAAATACTGGCTCTGCAATAAGGGAACCGCCAGCGATACGCCACGCTTCACTTGATCTCTCATCGCTGATACCTCGTCTTTGAACCAACTATTACTTAAGGTAGCCTCCGTCAATTCTAACGTTTGCAGAATTGGGACACCACTACTAATTAACAAATAAAGTACACGGCTGAAAGTCGCAACCTGTGTTTTAACAACCAATGGCCCGAATATAGGAATACTTATTAACACTTTGTCCCATACTCGTCGACCTTCGGAAGTAGAAATGTAATAACGGAAACCTATAGCTACTGCTCCAACAACTAAGAGCAACAAATACCAATAATTGGTTATTGCAGCACTCATTCCAATCACTATCCGCGTAATCAAAGGTAGTTCAGTCCCAAACGAAGTAAACGCATCCTTAAGCTGTGGGACCACAACTGCCATAAGGAAAATAACAACCCCAACCATCACTATTGAGAGCACCGCAGGATAAGCCAACGCTGAGGTAATTCGGCTTCTTAAGATATTCTTTTGTTCGTATTCATTGGAAAGCTTTTTCAAAATCAATCCAAGGTGACCGCTTTGTTCTCCAGCACTAATCAGGTTAATAGCAATTGCATCAAAGACATCAGGATATTTTGCAAACGAATCTGATAACTTCACGCCTCCAGACACCGATTTAAGCACCTCTTTGAGAACTGTTCGAAAGCGAGGATTCTGTTGTTGCATACTTAACACTTCTAGTGCACGAGTAATTGACAAGCCGGCATTTAACATGATGGAAAACTGTTTAAGGAAAACCATTTTTTCCTTAAGAGGGACACCACCAATATTAATCTCTTTTAGCCGATCCAAGGAAAAGATTTTCGAAACCTCATCTACCGACACAGGCGACAATCCCTTCTGAAATAGTTGGGTAACGACTTCTTCTTTTGTGGCACCCTGCATTGAGCCCTTTGACCGAACACCCTCCGCATTCACTACAACATAAGAGAACAATTTTGTTGGTTCTGCCATTAGACAAGCTCCTCAAGTAATCTAGCCATTTCTGTTGCGTCAAGTGCATATCTAAGGGCATCTTCCTGAGAGAGTAAGCCTTCGCGGAATAGAGTTAACAACGAGCGTTCAAGCGTAATCATACCGATATCCAGACTGGTACGAATAATATTGTCTATTTGGTAGATTTTGTTTTCACGAATTAGATTTCTAACTGCGGGCGTCATCAACATGATTTCTAAGGCAGCTCGTCGTCCACCACCAATTATAGGAATTAACCTCTGTGCAACCACAGCTTCTAAGACATCGGCAAGTTCAGTACGGATTTCTTCTTGTTGCATATCAGGATACATGTTCACAATACGCTGCACGGTTTGAGCTGCACTGTTGGTGTGCAACGTTGCAAATACTAAGTGACCGGTTTCTGCAACGGTAATTGCTGCTGAAATCGTCTCGAGGTCACGCATTTCGCCAACAAGTACCACATCGGGATCTTCGCGAAGAGCAGAACGCAGTGCACCTTTCCAAGAATGAGTGTCATCACCCAATTCACGCTGTGAGACCAGCGCTTTTTCCTGAGGAAACACATACTCGATTGGATCTTCGATAGTAAGAATATGCTTTGGATACTTCATGTTAATTTCCTGGATTACTGAAGCCAGAGTAGTCGATTTTCCGTGCCCTGTCGGTCCAGTAACCAATACTAACCCCTGTTCCATTTCGGTGAACCTATGGAATAAACTTGGCAACTTTAGCTCGTCGATAGTACGAATCCTATTTGGAATCAATCGAAAAGCAGCCGATAAATACCCGCGTTGCCAATACGCATTAATACGAAATCGTGCCTCGGTTTTATGTTGGTACGCAAGGTCAACCTCTCGGTTTACTTCTAACTGTTCCTTTTTCTCATCGGGCAAAACCACATAAATAAGTTCTTTTGCCATTTTGGGATCTAGAATTTGGTGTCCAACCGTTAACAAATCTCCGTCAATACGAATCATAGGTGGATAACCAACTGCAACATGCAGATCTGAAGCATTTTTTTGCACAACAAGGTCGAGTAGCGCAGTAATTTCGTACGACCCAGTTACTTCGATAACGCCTATAGGTTGCTCGCGTTTTTCTGCGTTTGTATACTCGCGACGAGGGACCGTAGGTTCTGAAGAAACTGACATTGTTACAGGAACTGGAACAGTTGGGGGTACAGACATCGGAGTTGTAGGAATTTCGTTTTGTACCGTTTGCACAGACGGAACAACCTCCGAAGGGATAGAAGCAGTTGTAGCAGGAATATCTGTTGGTACTGGAGCATCAGTATATTTCTTTATGGCAGACAATGTATCGATAAATTCAGAGGAATGCTCGACATCATCAAGAGGTGGGAGTGATGCGGGTGCTGTAGAAACAGGGGGGATTTCTTCTTTCTTCTCTGGGATAACAGTTGCAGGCGTATTGTCAACTGAAACAACAGGGGGTATCTGTGCGGGAATATCCTGTTTTGTGAAGGTTGGCAAAGAAGGACTTGGTTGTGGCACAGGTGGAACCTGAGTACTCGGATTCTGAATTGGTGTTCCTGTATTTAAATCCATACTCTATCATATCATTAAGTTAGCTCACTATCACTTTTTGCAACACGAGCGACTTCTTCAATCGTTGTAATGCCCTCAATTGCCTTTAAATATCCGTCTTGAACCATGGTAATCATTCCTTCTTCTTCTGCAAGTTTTTCTAGAGAATCAAATTCAGCATTTCTAGCAATGCCCGAGGCCATTTTGTCGGCTACCGTTGCAACTTCAAAAATTGCCATTCTGCCTTTATAACCGGTTCCGCCACACTTTGTGCAGCCTTCACCATGGTACAAATAAATCGTCTTACGTCCTTCTGGCGTCATTTCTGAAGGTTTTACCGGTGGGGAAAATTTATATTCAGGAGTTTCTGGTGCAGGAGCAACTCTTTTTGACAAGGAATCTACATAGCGATATATATCAAAATTCTGAATTCCTCCAAGTATGTGAGTAATTTCTCCAATCAATTCTGGGGCAGCTGGCTCTGCAACACGGCAGTATGGGCAAATAGTCCGCACCAAGCGCTGTGCAACAACACATTTAACCGTAGAGGCCACCAGAAACGGTTCAATTCCCATATCAATCAATCGCACCAGTGAGTCAACCGCACCATTTGTGTGCAGGGTAGAAAGAACTAAGTGACCAGTAAGTGCAGCACGAATGGCCAAACGAGCACTTTCTTCATCACGGATTTCTCCGAGATAGACAATGTTCGGGTCTTGACGAAGCACAGAGCGAAGCACTGTAGCGAAGTCAAGACCGATATCATAATTTACCTGTACTTGTGTCACTCCGGCAATACGAATTTCGACCGGATCTTCAATCGATACAATATTAACTTTAGGATCGTTCAACCGAGAAACTGTACTGGCCAACGTTCTAGTTTTACCACTACCGGTTGGCCCCGTAACCAACACAATGCCATTAGTCAAGCTAATACTTTCCATATAGCGTTTATAGCCAGAACCTCGAAGACCCGATTCTTCCAACGGAGGAATTCCCGTCGTTCTTTCTAACAAACGCATAACCACTTTTTCGCCTTGTACCGAGGGTAGAGTAGACACACGTAAATCGAACTTTCTTTCACCTACCGTAATAAATAACCGATCATCTTGCGGCATTCTAGTCTCGTCGATTTTCATATTCGACATAATCTTGATACGTGCAACAACGGGCGAAAGTAGTTCTTTAGGTAACGAGAGTTTTTCGGTTAACACACCATCAACACGATAACGAACTCGTACACTTTTTTCTTGAGGTTCGATGTGGATATCTGATGCACCAGCCTGAGCGGCATATACCAGAATTGAATTCACAATTTTAGCGACAGGCGCCCCTTGTAAGTTTTGGGAAACATCACCAACATCGTCGGTGGAAATCACTGTTTCTTTCGTACCAGAATCTTGTTGATAACTAGAAACTGCAGCTTGCACATCACCACCAATCATACTTCCAAATCGGGTACCAATATACTCAGCGACCGCGGAGGGAGTGGCAGTATAAACCTCAATCTGACGAGGAATATACTTGATTTTCCAGAATTGTATAGCGTTAATGTTAAACGGATCTGACATCATGACTTTGACACGAGTTTCGGAAATTTCGAAAGGAAACGATTGCTGTTCTTTAAGCGCATCAATATTAATTTCGGTTAACAATTCTGCAGAAGGTTGTATTGCAGATATATCATCAATAAAGGGAACATTGTAGACGGCGGCCTTTGTTTTGAACAAGGCCGCTTCAGCAATTAGTTTTCTTTCGAGAATTACTTGAATTTCAGTTTTATTTCGTTGAGCACATTCAAGCTTGATTTGCTCGGACATTTCGGGCTTTAGAAGACCACGCTCGACCAGAGCTGACAATAAACGTGCATCAATACCAATGTAGGGCAGTGGCATGATGTCAGTATAGCAAAGAATAACGATTTAGTGAACTAGAGAATTGGAGAATTGGAGAATTGGAGATTTAGAGACCAAGAGATTTACAGAAATTGTTATTCACTGTACTATCTTGCTATGGAAACAATACAAACTTCAGACGTACTTACCGCAATGCCCAATATACCAGAGAGTGAACCCCTATCACGTGGAATAAAGGTCGGTGCTAGCATTGCAATAGTACTGGTCATTGCGGTTGGCAGTTTTTTTGCCGGAAAATTGACCCGACCGAAAGACCTACCTCAACCCTCAATAACGCCAACTCCTTCTATCTCCGTAACAGTTACACCAACACCCACCGAAACAGAATTGCCCACGCCAACGGTAACTGAGGAAGAACTGACGCCTACTCCCACCGAAACGGGAACTCCGACTGCCACACCAACA
>PFQB01000014.1 GCA_002793355.1 Candidatus Dojkabacteria bacterium CG_4_10_14_0_2_um_filter_Dojkabacteria_WS6_41_15 | reverse complement strand
TATGAATGACCGTCCCCACTTGGGACTTAATATGATGACACCGCATGAATTCGCTTTGTCGCATTTGACTTGATACATATCGCTTCCTTTATTACCTAGAATATGTTAGTATAATTAGTTGATGGATTTTTGTATAAATATGAAACGCCTACTGAAAATAACCATTCTGATTTCTTTAGTTGCTATATTCATTTGCGGTTGCATTATCTCACTAATATACCCCGCTGCTCCTATTTATGCGGTTAGCAGTACAAATACGCCCGCCTCTGTTGTTGTTGGACAAAAATCGATGGTATGTAATGGCTCAGTAAATCAAGGTGATATTACCCATGCAGTAACAAGCCCATATGGAGTGTTTTTGGCGAACGGAAAAGTAATAGTATCAGATGCCGGGAATAATAGAATTCAAATATACAACCAGATTCCGACAACGAACTTTGCAAAATCGGATGTGCTTATAGGGAAAAGTGATTACTGCACCTCTAGCGCAAACTTTGGAGGTATTTCAGCCAATTCTATATATACTCCAACAAATAACTATTATGATGGTCAGCATCTGTTTGTGGCTGATGTAGATAACAACAGGGTGTTGATCTTTAATTCTTTGCCTACGTCGAACAACGCGCCAGCTGATGTGGTAATAGGACAACCAAGTTTTACCAGTAATACTGCAAATAATGGTGGAATTAGCGCCCAGTCGTTAAATAAACCTTTTAGTGTGTATTCTGACGGGACCAAGGTATTTGTGGCCGATATGTCTAACCATAGGGTATTGATTTACAATACGATTCCAACAAGCAATTTCGCCGCTGCAGATGTTGTACTGGGACAACCTAACTTTACCAGTAATACTGCTAATAATGGAGGGAGGAGTGCTAGCTCACTTTCTTCTCCTTATGTGGTGGCGGTAAAGGATGACCATTTGTTTATTGCTGATATGGGCAACCACCGCGTTCTAATTATGAATTCCGTACCTACCGTTAATCAAACCCCCGCGAATGTAGTAATTGGTCAACCAAACATGACAAGTGGAACGGCAAATAACGGTGGAATTTCTGCTTCAAGTTTGTCTGCACCTAAAGGAATTACATTTAATGGTAATCAGCTGTTATTGTCTGATTCAACTAATAGCCGAGTGCTAATCTACAATGCGGTTCCAACGAGTGACTTTACAGCAGCAAATGTAGTAATTGGCCAGCCAGATTTTGTATCGGCTACAGGCAACAACGGAGGAATATCCGCTCAATCGTTATACCGTCCTTATGGTATCTCTGTTAGCGATGGAAAGTTGGCAGTAACGGACGTTTTTAACAGTAGGATACTGCTCTTCAATTCGGTGCCTTCAGATAATTTTACTGCCGCAGATGTGGTTATTGGCCAAAACGACTTCTCCTCAACAGGGGCAGGCGGTGGAGTTAGTGCAAATTCACTTTCTGCAGACAACGGTCACACTTCCTCGGTGGTAATAAATGGTAATCTTGTAGTAAGTGACGAGAATAATCAAAGAATCTTGATTTTTGACGGAATTCCTCAAACAAATAACCCTGCAGCGAGAACGGTAATAGGTCAACCTGACTTCACTAGCGCCACCTGTAACAATGGAGGCAGAAGCAATAGATCTATTTGTAATGCACAGGGGATTTCGACAGATGGAACAAAACTGTTTGTTGCAGACACAAACAACAATCGAGTTCTAATTTATAACAATTTACCTACCGAAAATTTCCAACCAGCGGATGTTGTAATAGGACAACCGGATTTTATATCGGGTACCGGTAATAACGGAGGGCTTTCTGGTAGAACGCTGGCTAGGCCAGGCAACGTGTTGTATTATGAAGGAAAGCTACTGGTAGTAGACCTCTATAACTCGCGGATTCTTGTCTGGAACACAGTGCCAACAACAAATTTTAGTTATGCAGATGTGGTCATCGGCCAACCCAACAAGACCAGTGGAACATCAAACAACGGGGGTAGAAGCGCAAATACGTTATCCTACCCGTGGGGTGGAATCAATATTCACGATGGAAAATTGTTTGTTGCTGATACATATAACAATCGTGTTCTAATCTATAATAGTATTCCTACTGCAGACAATGCATCGGCAAACATTGCGATTGGGCAGTCCGATTTTACTTCAGGGACAGCAAACAATGGGGGTGTTTCCAATAAATCACTAAACGGACCGAGGGGAATCGTTGTAGATAACAATGAAAATTTATTCATTGTGGATGCATATAATCACAGAGCTTTGATGTTCGATCATATACCAACGAGTAACTTTGAGGAGGCGACTGTGGTTTTTGGTCAACCTGACTTTGTTTCGAACACTCCTAATCCAAATGGAGTAACTGCAAGCTCGCTTTATTATCCTGGCGGTATATTTATTAAAGATCGCAAATTGTTTTTGGGTGATGGGAATCAGCGATTGCTAATATATGACTTAGCACCTCAAAATACATCTCTGCAGTCACCGGCATACACGAACTCTGATTCTATTGAACTGACATTAAGTGCGGATGACGCTAAAGAGATAAAGGTATCAGAATCACCTGACTTATCAGGAGCTTCCTGGCAAACCTTCGGTGCGAGTCTACCCTTTACTCTATCGCCTGGAGATGGAGTTAAAACCATTTATGCTAAGTTTCGTGATTATGCAAACTACGAAGGGAGTGTTCTGTCCACGACAACCACCCTGGATTCGTTGGCACCGGATGGAACTATCAGTATTAACACCGGTGCTATGTATACAAACAGCACATCTGTGATGCTTAACTCTAACATTACAGATGCAACTTCTTCTGTAACACACATGAAGCTTTCTGAGAGCGCAACCTTTACTGGTGCCAGCTGGGAAGCCTACGCCACCAGCAAAGCCTTTACACTGACGGGAGTTGACGGTTCCGAAACAATCTATGCAAAGTTTAAGGATGCAGCTGGTAACGTATCTGAAGTCGTTAGCGACACAATAGTGCTAGATACCACCGGCCCAACTGGAAACCTGGTAATCAACGCCGGTTCATCTTTAACAAATGACAGAACGCTGTCGCTTACCCTTACTTCAACCGATGAACTTTCTACCGTTGCCGAAATGATGATATCTGAGGATGCAGCCTTTACGGGTGCCAGCTATGAAACATATGCCACTTCGCGAACCTACGAATTAACTTCTACTGGTGATGGCGTCAAGACGATATATGTAAAGTTCAAGGATGCACTCGGTAATGAATCTGCAGCATATTCCGCGGAAATCGAGCTTGATACCACGGGCCCTTCTGCACCTGTTATTACCAAACTCGGCTTGATTCCCAATATTCCAAACAAGAGCAAACTCTTCTATTACTTTACTTCTCAGGTCCCACAGATTAAAGGAACTGCGGATGCTGGTAGTACTGTAAACTTTAAGGCACTTCTTGGTTCGAAGATATATACAACAACTTCAGACTCAGACGGTAACTTTACTATTATCCTTTCTGATCCCGTACTTCCAAGAGGGATCGTTTCTCTAAGTTATTATGCAACAGATACAGTAGGAAACAAATCGTCCATCAGAACACTTAACCTGGTCATTGGCGAAGAGAATTTTCCTGTAACACCAACAGAAGGGGAGCCAACACCAAGCGTAACACCAGAACCAACGGTAACTGAAACACCAATTGTAACTCCGACACCTACGCCAACTCCAACAACTGCCCCAACTAAATACACGGCGCAGATTGAAGAGGGTAACTACCTTTCGGAATTCCGAGTAAGGTTGATAGATAACCAAGGCGAACCTCTTGCCGGAATTGAACTAACCCTTCATTCCGCAGAGCAGAAAGCAAGAACAGATGTACTCGGCATTGCAACATTCAATCATGTGCAGATTGCGGAGCATCAGCTAACATTCGCGTACAAGGGCAAGGAGGTTTCAAGGGAAATCATTGTTCAGGCCCCCTCAGCATCAGCGAAGGAAGTTGAGTTGGAAACTATAACCATTATCGTCAAAGAGGGTAAAAGTTTCTGGTGGTACTATGTGGCAGGAATTGTGACCGGCGCCGTCCTGTTGGGCTATTTCCTTCGAAGAAAAAGCACGAAGTAGTACTAATTCGTTATATCCCTAATTGCCCTAAATCACTAATTCAGGGTATAATCGAGAAGATTTCCCCGCAGCTTGCTGCGGTTGGAGTTGTTAGCACGGGAACCGTGCTAAG
>PFQB01000086.1 GCA_002793355.1 Candidatus Dojkabacteria bacterium CG_4_10_14_0_2_um_filter_Dojkabacteria_WS6_41_15 | reverse complement strand
ACCGTTATTTCAGTTCCTACTTTTACTACCGTTGGGGAAACAGAGAAAGCCGAAAACGTTGGGCAAATTATTTTATCATCTTCGTAATCAGTTACTGGTGGTAAAGTGACTACTCCAACGGTGTCAGTGGGTGTTTCGGTTGGGGTGTCGGTTGGCGTGCCGGTGGGCGTGTCGGTGAGCGTGCCAGTGGGGGTATCGATTAGAGTGTCGGTTGGGATGCTTGGGACTGTGGTGTCAATTATAACTTGACCGTTTGAAGAATATGCTGACTCATTACTAGCCACATCTATTGCCTTAACTTTTATATACCAAGTTCCATCATCGAGACTGAAACTATGTGAATAACTGTTTGTCGTTGCTGTTGCAATATTACTACCACACTCAGCGAAATCAGCATCTTGACACCATTGCAAACTGTACGCGTTTGTGGCTAAACCGGAGCCACTGTCTGTAGAAGCTGTCCATGTCCAAGTTGGGGTACTGTCATTTGTTGGCGTTGTCGTAGTTGGTGTGCCGGGAACAGTTGGAGGAGAAATATCAAGCGTAAGTCCAATAGTAATTGAGGAAACAGTTGGAGTATCTGCTCCTCCAAAGCCCATTATTGCTTTAACCGTAATTTTTTTGGAGGTTGTGGATAATGCCTGCATGGCTGTTTGCGTAAGTTGTGCTTCACTAGAAGTTTGGGTAGCGTCAGTTGCATTTGTCCAAACACCTCCAGTGTAATACTGCCAACGGCTACCCGAGCTGTAAGAACAATCAGAGCCATTATCTAAACACAGTTGATACCCAACTGTGGCATTGCCTGAAGCCGTGACTGTAGGAGCAAAAGAATTCCAGCTAAAGACCTGGGCGTTAGAATAAGCGGCAGTAGTATAAACACTATAAGGGCCTGATTTACTCAATGTGAAGTCATCCAAACCAATTGTCTTCCCTGATTTAACCAAAACACCATATTCACGGCTGGCGTCAGCTCCTGTTAGTGTCCCAGACAGCTTCCACCAGCCACTGCCTGCATCTGTGTAGGTCGTTGAAATAGCAGCACCGTTATAATAAAGCTGAGCAATTGAGGATGTAACTATTCCTCCGACATTGCCCGAGGTTGAATCATAGGCATAGGCGGAAATATCGTAGGTAGAAGTGTTACCAACATTGATAGATTGATAAATTTTAGCGTCTGTAACCGAACCCACTGTAACAGAATCGCCCCCGGCCGCTTCGCGGCCAGAGGAAGAGGAAAAAGAGTGAGAGAGGGCTACGGGATCACTAGCACATCGAAAACCGAGATTCCAGCCCTCACCCCCTGGGGGACTACCCAGATCCGCCGCGAAGGCCCCCGCATAATCTGTATGCATCCAACTATTACCGCGGATAAAGGCGTAAACTGTAGTATTGGAGGCAGTACCATCAGAAAAGATGCGACCCATGCCATAGGTGGCATCGTAGAGGACATTCGCAGGCCGAACCTTATCATAGGTGAGAGTACCGTAGGTGGTAAGTGCAGTAAATTCTCGCCAGTTAGCACCAGGGGTAGCTCCGGTTGGCTGGTCTTTGCCCTGGATCGTATCATTTGTCCATTCACCGACGTTTCCCGCAATATCCCAGATATATGAGCCGTTGGACATAGTCAGCACCCGCTTTTGATTTCCCACAGTGCTCGATGTGTTATTAGCGGTATTGGTGGGGCATGAGGCTGGAGCTTCGGTTGTTCCAGCAGTATCGGTGTAGGCGCAGGCATTGTTGCCCGTATCGGTCGTCGAAGCTATAAGCGCCAAGGACGGAGCGTTGTCGTTATGCCCAGCAAAAAGGTAACCACTACCGACACTGCCTAGTGACCAGTTACTTGCTTGAGCTTCTGCATTACGAGCAACCGTCATCCATTCGTTATTGCTAATCAGGTGCGCGGTCGCCCCGCCGACTATGACAGTCGAACAGCGTGTAATGGCTTCAGTTTGCGAAACATAGGCAATCGAGTAACCAGATGCTACCGACACCACTGCTTTACTGTTGGCACTGGTACAGGCCATATTTGCATCTAAATACGTGTGATGGCCGGAATCCGGTACGGTGAGTCCGGTGGCTAAATCGCTCGTGTCCGCACACTTGGCCTCGTATTTCATTACCAAAAAATCGGAAGTTGCATGGGTAGAACTACCGGGTACTACTACCCAGCCGTCTGGCGTTGTCGAGCCAGCAACAGCAGCCAAATTCCAGGAACTGTTATTACTTGCAAAGGCTGGGTTAGTAATTTTGTTAACACCAGTTACGGGCCTGGCCCCACTATTATCCACAGTCACCAGGGTATTGTCGTAGGTGTAATTGGGGGCGTTAGTGGTGTCGAACGTCCATATTTGAGTCGTTTCATTAAACGCAAGCGCATATTCATATTGAATACGTTGGATTATATATATTGACCCAAGAATGAATCCGAGTAGGGTTACTGTTAGAGCAATCGCATTAAACTGGAAACGGCTACTATGAAGCTTTTTATTGAGAAACTGCTTCTTGAATTTTATCACTATGCTCTTATATACTATTTTATTGCAAGTATAGTATATATTAGGATATTTGCGGGGTGAACACAATGTTTTAGTTGGGGGGATGTTGCGGATTGGCAGAAGAATTGTTACTTGATTTTTCGCACATGATACTTAATACCATGAGTGCATAGCGAATTACCATTTTTGAAGTTGCATTCCCCAATTTTGTAGCGACCTATATCAATTCTTACAAGATTCTTACGCACGATCATAATTCCGATGGTAAAGTTGATATGGTAGACTTGGGCACTAGCCCATGTTTTGTGGCAAAAAATTATATGAGCTGATTAAGCCGACGGCACTAGAAAAACCAAACTAACTTTCTGTTCAATTAATGGAGTAGGGCAGTCAAGGTTATCCTGTATTTAGAGCGTTTTAAGTTCCTCCAAGGTGGTTGCCTGTGTCCCTCTTTTTTCGCGAAAACGCTTGAAACGCGGAAATCGGAGCGCATAACCGGAGGTATGCAGAGGGCTTTTCGTGATTTCGTCAGCTTCCACCTCAACAACGAGTTCGGGGAGCAGATATACATCAGGAAGAAGTGATTTTGGAATATGAATATTATCAAGTTTTCGGTCAGTTTTTACTGCATCGCAAGCAACTTTGATTGACTGCCACAGTTCGTAGGTAATTCCAGTACCAATTTTCGTCACTGTCACAAAAGCATCGTTCTTTTGGTCGTATACCGCTGCAAGTAGGGCACCAATACCGAATTGGGCAAGCTTACCTTCACCGCGATAGTAACCAATAAGCACTACATCAATAGTGTCTGCCAAATCTTTTTTCATAGATTTTTTGTATTTTAGCCAATCAAAGTTTCTAGTGCCGGGCGTGTAAAGCGACGTGTCGTCTTTAAAAATCACGCCCTCGAGACCTTCACCAACATACTCCAAGAACAGTTTTTCCGCCTCGGACAAAGAAGTTGGGTAGTGAATAGGAGTTTTAACAATAGTCTGTTGCAGGTCAAGATTCTCATCCAAAAAAGAAAGCCGTTCTTTACGTGCTGAAAGTGGTAACGACATAAGATTTTCCTGATTCACTAATAGTATGTCAAAGGAAAAAACTTTTACCGGCACTTCGGTGGCAGCATTACCAACATCATATTTTCGCTTTCTGGTCATTGTCTGTTGAAAGGGTAGGTACTCTTGCACTAAATCGTTGTAGCCGATAACTTCTCCATCTAGTACGATTTCATTTGCCTTGTCTCCAAATTTCTTTTCATATTGCATTGGCAATTTCTTTGCAGCAACAACAACTTCTGGAAACATATCGGTCATGTTTTCTAGGTTTCGCGAAAAGAGCATTACTTGATACTCATCCGCCTCTTCTGATAGTGTTGAAAATAACGACAAGCCCTCTGGAGCTTTTTGCTGCGCAAGCCAATCGACATAATTTTCTTGCCACACTCGTCCTTCGTATAACTCTTTTATCGCCGTTGATTTGAACACATGGACTTGAATACGAAGCCCGTCGTATTTGGGTTCTTCTAAAGGTTTTGGTATTCGTTTGAAGATTGCCTCTATTGAACCTTCTCTTTCAACCAATTTTGCCGAAACGGGAACTCCCGCAGTAAATGTTGCCTTTGCATAAGCGGTATTTCCATAAGTTTTGAACAAATATGCGGTATGCCCAATGTCACTCGTATTTGCGAATAACTTTTTCAACTCGTCAATATTTCCGTCGGGTAATTTGCCCAGAGCTTCCAAGATTGTTCGGTCACTTGCCCCTAAGCGAAGCTTGCTATTAAGGATTCTTAATGTATATCTACCTACGAGTGGGGATGTCGCTTGAAGTAACGATATTATCTGTCCTTGTTTTGCAAGTTGTGAACCTGTTCCTTTTGTTGAGGCGATTTCCCAAAGTTTTTCGTAATACTCCGCGAGCTGCATATCTTTGTTGCTTGTAGGCGCACTTTTTTCCCACACCGATCCAATATCACCCAGCTCCGCGACATCTTGTGTCACATCGTGCTGCAGCAATTTTTCAACAACTGCTCGCAGCGTTTTATCTGACAACTGAAACTCAACTGCAATGAAATCAGGAACGATTCGCCCGACTAGTAAATAAGAGAGTATTGCAGCCTCTTGTGGTGTTGCAGTTAAGTAAAACTTCGTTAGCAACGCCTGCATTTCCAACCGTTTAGGAGTAACTTCAACGGCGGAGAAAAGAGTGGCAAGTTCGGAAATCAACATGACTAATTATACGCAATTAAACAATGAACTGCTAATGCCAAGCGAAGATAGTTGAAGACATCAATAGTGCTATAATTCTTGATGGCAAAATCTACATTCTCAGTTCCAAATGTTCGCTCATTCTACAATGAAGTCGAGCAACCGATTCTAACGTATTGGAAAGAGAATAAGATTTTCGAGAAATCCGTCAGCCAACGTTCCGACAAGAATCGGTTTGTCTTTTATGACGGGCCACCTTTTGTAACGGGCTTGCCACATTATGGACATTTATTGGCAAGCGTACTCAAGGACATAATACCGCGCTATCAAACCATGAAAGGAAAGAAGGTTGAACGGGATTGGGGATGGGATTGCCATGGCATAGCAGTCGAAGAAATCGTTGAACGTCAATTTAAAACAAAAAACCGTAGAGAAATTGAATCGCGAGTAGGAATAAAAACCTTTATCGAGGCCTGTGCAAAATACGTTTCGAACACCTCGGAAGAGTGGGATTGGTACATTGACAGAATAGCTCGCTGGGTTGATATGAAGAAAGCCTACCGAACCATGGACCTAAACTACATGGAAACCGTGCTTTGGGTGTTCAAACAGTTCTATGAAAAAGGGTTGGTTTACAAAGGAAAGCGTGTTTCACTGTATTGCACACGATGTGGAACTCCTCTCTCTAACTTCGAAATAGCAATGGATAATTCATATCAAGACCTCGAGGATCCATCAGTATATGTGAAATTCCCGCTTAATTATTACAAAACCGGAGTTGGTGTCGGAGCAATTATCCAAAACGAAAGAGGTGAAGTACTGATGATTCGTCGAATAAAGGAGACTCGCGATAAAGTGTGGGGAATAGTTGGTGGGAAATATGAAGAACAGGACAAAGGTGATTTGGAGGAAACCGTTAAACGAGAGGTTATGGAAGAAATTGGTTGTACCGTAAAGACAATGACTTATACAGGCTTTTCTGTAGACATATTCGAGGGTAGACTCTTCAAAACACACCACTTTAAAGTAGAAATCGTCGGTGAGCCTAAAGTTGTCGACAAAGAAGGTGACCTCTCTTCAGAAATACACTGGATAAAGAAAAATGATATTCCCTGGGAGGAAATCCACATACCAACCAAAAACTGCTTGAGAGACGGGCTAAAAATTGCGCCTTCAATCGACAAGGATAAAAAGCCGTCGATAGAAAAGCCTAATGTGTATGTTGTCGCCTGGACCACTACACCTTGGACAATTCCTGCGAATACAGGGCTTGTAGTAGATAAGAACGCCGAATACGTTACCTGCAAAGTCGGCAAAGAATACTTAGTTGTCGCTAAGAACTTGGCTGAAAAGGTATTAGTAGATACCGCATACGAAATTGTCGATACGTACAAGGGCAAAGAGTTGGTTGGTAGTTCCTATCAACCATTATTCAACTACTTTACGCCAAACGAAAAAGATAATCATATTTATCACGCAGACTTTGTTAGTTTAACCGACGGTACTGGTGTCGTTCATATGGCACCCGGCTTCGGAGAAGAAGATACCCAGCTAGGCAAGGAAATTGGGCTATCTATGCGCGAAACGTTAGACGACGAAGGAAAGTTGATTCCGGAAGTTATTGATTTTGCAGGCATGTACTTTAAAGCTGCAGATCCGTACGTTACCGAAAATTTGACTAAAAGAGGCCTTATGCTTCGTGCGGAAAAAATAGTCCATAGTTACCCAGTTTGTCACCGCTGCAAAACACCACTGGTTTATAAAGCACAAAGTGCCTGGTACATTAATATTCAGCAAATTAAGGATCAATTGTATGCAAACAACGAAAATATCAATTGGATTCCAGAGCATATTAAACATGGTCGTTTTGAAGATGCTATCAAGACCTTCCCAGACTGGGGAGTTACACGAACCCGTTATTGGGCCACACCTTTGCCTATTTGGGAATGTAACAAATGTGATAACCGCGAAGTTTTAGGGTCTATTTCAGAAATTGAAGCAAAATCTGGTAAAAAAATCACCAATTTGCACCGCCCGTATATCGACGAGCACACCTATCCCTGCGAAAAGTGCAAAAAGGGAACAATGACACGTGTGGCTGATGTTGCTGATAGTTGGCTAGAATCCGCTTCTATGCCGTTTGCGCAGTTCCATTATCCTTTCGAAAATAAGGAAAAGTTCGAAGCGAATTTCCCTGGTGATTACATTATCGAGTATGTTGGTCAAACACGAGCTTGGTTCAATGTGATGCACGTTGTTTCCACGATATTATTTCACACTAATGCATTCAAAAACGTTATTTGCACCGGCGTTATCATGGGTTCTGACGGGCAGAAAATGAGCAAGAGCTTAGGAAATTATCCTGATCCACGCGGTGTTATCGAAAAGTACGGTGGCGACGCGTTTCGTTTGTATATTGCCGGTAGCGTGTTACCGATGGGCGAGGATTTGTGCGTTTCGGAAGAGGCGATGGCATTACCCGTAAAAGAAATTTTACTGCCTTTAATGAACACGTACAAATACTTTACGTTGTATGCAAATCAACATGGTTTCGAGTACAAAGCAGATTTTGAACCAAAAAACCTATTAGATAAATGGGTAGTAACTCGCATGAAACAAGTAGTTTACATTGTGGACACCAATCTTGGTGGCTATACGGTTCCTCGCGCAGTAGCCGAAATGAAACCCTTAATCGATGATATTTCGACTTGGTATATCCGCCGATCACGAGACCGCTTTGTAAATGGTGACAAAGATGCAATGCAAACGCTGTTTGAGGTATTGTTGACCTTTGCAAAGACATTCGCACCGATTGCTGCTTTTGTTACTGAATTCTTGTATCAAGACCTAAAACAGGCACTTCCCAAAAAAGAGCAGCTAGAATCGGTGCATCTCGAGTTATTCCCAACAGCAGCAGAACTTTCCAAGGAAGAGCAATCGCTATTGGATACAATGGCAGAAACGCGCTCTATCTGTTCATTAGGGCAAAGTATTCGTGTCGAACAAGGGCTTGCCGTTAAACAACCGCTTGGGACCTTATTTTATCAAGGCAAGCAGGCGCTTAGTGCAGAGTTCGTAACACTAGTAGAGGAAGAACTTAATGTCGAGAAAGTTGTAGTAGAGAAAAAGATACTAACAGGTAAAAAAATTGTATCGAAGATGGAACAAGAAGCTACAGTTGCTCTCGATACAGAAATTACACCCGAGCTTGCCGAAAAAGGTACCGTTCGAGAATTAACTCGAGCGATTCAGGGTGCACGCAGAGAAGCGAATCTTGCACTAGGCCAAGTGGCGACGGGAAGTTTCTATACTGAAAACGAAGTACTAGCAAAACTGGTGGTTAAATACAGCAAGCAGCTTTGTGCGGCAACCTTATTAAAGTCGTTGGAACAAACAAAGAATAAACCAGATACAGCGATAAAACCTGCAGTAATTGGAGCAGAGAAGATTGAGTTCTTCGCAGTTATTAGTTAGGCTCGGGCAAAACTGAACCGAACAATCGGAATTTTCTGTAGCTTTTCTGCTAACATATTGTTTTTTGCTATAGCCTCAATTACAGCGGTAGTAGTTGCCCCCGTAGTTACGACATCGTCGACCACCACAAATAAGTCAATTGGCTGTCGCGTAAACTCATCAACGGCAGATTCTATTACTTGATACTCCTTCTGCAAAGAGAGTAGCCTTTGGCGACGATCTTTCCGCGCTTGCGACGTTACGTCGCCAACCTTCTTTACTACCCCAGCGCAAATCTTCACACAGCAACCATACTTAGCCTGCAAAGCACGCCCAACTATCACTGACAGCTCGTAAGCAGGAGAAAACCCACGATCTTCCTGTTTTTTTGTGGTCATTGGTATGGGGAACAGAACAACATTTAGGGCATCTATCGAAGAAAACACCGTCTTCACAAGTAAAAACGGGTCGATTTTAATGTAGTCGCCAGCAAAATCTTCGATTACTTGTTGATATTGAAACGCCTGCTTGTATTTATAGACCGCAAACAACTTTTTTATAACTTTTGTGTACTCGAAGAATGCGATAGAGTGAGTGAAATATGGAACCTTTGGAGTACATTCAGCATGGGTCGTCCCTTTGATAGAGAATTTCTCACAAAGTGCACAATGAGGCGCAGAATACAGGGGAAGAGCAGCACACGTGTCACAAAGGGTACACACAGGGCGTTCACAGCAAAAACAGGTAAACAACCCACAAGTGCGCCAGATTTCATAGACAACTCGAGCAACCACACTCTCTGTACACTCTTTTGTTTCGGCAATGTCGGCAAAAAGTCCTCTCATTGGGGTAGTATCGCCTACAAATTGTGATTAGCCTAATTTTTTGAGGACAAACGCAGTAAAAGACCGCCCCTTTCTTGCCCATTTTCGGTGATAATGCGTAATTGGCAACGAGTAATCATCTGGTACATACGGACATATCGTAATTTCGTACTGCTTTGTCACTTTTTGTACCTCGCTGCCGATAAAATCTGAATATTCCTGCCAATCGGTGGCAATAATGATTGTTCCTCCCTTTTTAAGCTTTTGTGCGACTCTTGCAAAGAACTTTTCGGTCAATGGTCGTCTTCTTGCGTGCTTTTTCTTGTGCCAGGGGTCAGGAAATAGTATATAGAGAGTAGAAATAGTGTCGTTTTTGAAGTGCAGTGCTAGCGATTCATAACCGCTCCCTTTATACACAAATATATCGTCCCGCCTGCGAGTTTTTCTCTGTGATAAGCGAAAGAACCTAGACTTAATCTCGTATCCCACGACTATGGACTTCATTCTATTGTTTGCAAGCAAAACCTCACCATGCCCAGAACCAATCTCAACATGTATTTTGCGTTCACCCGCAATCTTTTGCCAGTCTAAAGGTCCCGGAAGGTCCGGATATGTTGTTGATTTTAGATTATTGGCGGTGAGCGTAAAAAAAGGAACCTGCAGCCGTTTAATCACTTTTTTCCAAAAATCTTGTACTTCTCGTTTAAATTGCCAGGCCTGTTCGTTCACTAGTTCGTGATATAATTAACTACAAGATTATATCGTAAATTCGTGGAATTATGAATCAATACCGAAAAGATTTTCCATTATTAGCAACAAAGATGAACCATAAACCGTTGGTTTACTTTGACTTTGCAGCGACAACACCAAAACCGACAACCGTTATTACTGCTATTGCCAAGTACCTACAAGAGAAGACCGGAAATCCAGGACGAAGTACACATACGTTAGCTTTTAATGCCAACGTAGCTATCGAATGTGTCAGAACCAAATTTTTAGAGTTTTTACATGCTACAACCTCACATCGAGTCATATTTGCCAAGAATGCGACGGAGGCAATCAATCTTGTGGCTCATTCGTTGGCCGTAACCTATCGTGGACAAGGAGTTAAACCGACTATTATTACAACAGAGGCAGAGCACCACGCAAACCTTCTCCCGTGGATTAACCTACAAAGCAACGAAGGCTTTGACCTTATGGTAATTTCTGTTAAAAAGGACGGAGCAATCGACATTCCGGCTCTCTTAGCTGAGATGCGAAAATATAAAGGTGCCTTTCTTGCTATTACCCATTATTCTAACGTAACCGGCAACATTACCGAGCTAAAACAACTAATCGCTACCGCAAAGGAAAATGACATAACTATACTTCTGGATGCTACCCAATCCGCAGCACATGCCCCCATCCACCTGCAAGACACCCCTGTAGACTATCTCGTTGTTTCTGCCCACAAAATGTATGGACCAGAAGGCATTGGTGCCTTGGTTGTTAGTAATACCGCTTTTTCTTCATTACAGCCATTGATTCTGGGCGGCGGTATGGTTGAAACTGTTACAACAAGTAATTACATCGCCAAAACAGACGAAGGAAAATTTGAGGCAGGGACACCAAACACCGCTGGGATTATCGGCTTTGGCCATTCTCTGGATTACTTATCTTCCATTGGCATAGACACCATACAGCAAGCAGAAAAGAAGCTATCTGAGTATTTCCTAAACAAGGCAAAAATGGTCAAGCAACTGCATTTACTCGGACGAACCGACCTCAATAATCGGTCTCCAATTTTTTCCTTTACATTATCTTCAATTCACCCACACGACGTGGCTGAATTTATGGATCAGCAAGGTATTGCGGTGCGCGCTGGCTATCATTGTGCTGAACCGCTCCATAAGGCATTGAACAGCCCCGGATCTGTGCGCGTTTCGCTATCATTTCTGAATACAACAGAAGAAATTGATTACTTCTTTGCTATACTGTCTGAATGTCTCCTGAAATACGACTAAAAAAGAACCCGCTGGCAATCAAACGCTCACTGGTCGAGACGTTGTTAACCCTAGCCGTTGTGGCTATAGTTATCGGCGGCTATCTACAATCACGTACAAAGGACCTGCAAACCTTCGAATTAAAATACACTCAATTGGAAGCTACGGGGCAATTACTTTACGCTGACACGAAACTTGATTCCACTACGTTCGAAAAAGCCACCGTAATTTCGATAACAGATGGAGATACAATCAAAATTAGACGTGCAGACGATACCGAAGCTGATATTCGCTATATTGGCATTGATACCCCAGAGATTAAACACCAGGAGGCAGGTACCGACGAACCTTATGGACCTCAGGCGGCGGCTTTCAATAGTTGGCTTGTATTAAACAAGGGAGTCTACATCCAAAAAGACACAGCCGAAACTGATAAGTACGGACGATTATTAAGGTATGTTTATCTAGAAAACGGAATAATGGTAAATTATGCACTTATTCGCCAAGGGTATGCGACAATCTTAACAGTCCCCCCAAACGTGGCCTTTCAGCAGCAATTATATAGTGCTCAAGAGTTAGCGCGCAACGAAGGATTAGGCCTATTTAAACCCGAGTAGATTTCGCTCAGTTTTGTCGCGGGTTGGTGCTATAATGAATCTGCATGATGGCCTTTATTAAAGAGCACGAACAAACGATATTCTGGTTACTTTTAGCTCTCGTTTCCGTTGTTAGCTATGGTGGCTACTTGTATTGGTTTAGAGTAACAGCACCCCAGGCTAGTCCATCGTTGATATTAAACCTGCCGACATGACATTCATACAAATCAGAGAGAAAATTCGACATTTTGAAAGCAAGCTTATCGCTATTTCTGTCTTTATCGGCACAATTTCCATTATCGGCAAGCTGCTGGGTTTCTTTAAAGTGCATCTTATTGCCCGTCTTTTCGGAACCAGTAAAGAAACAGATATCTTCTATGCAGCCTTTGCCTTGCCCGATTTGGTTTTTGCGTTACTGGTCGTGGGCACCGTTAACGCAGCACTAGTTCCCGTGTTTATCAAAATTTTGAAGAAAGGCGACGCGAAGACACTCCACATGACTCTTAATACCGTCATATCAATACTATTTGGGTGTATGCTGTTTCTATTAGGAATACTTTACTTCACAATGCCGGCGATTACCCACTGGATTTTCACCAGTAAAGAAGTATTAAAGGCGTTCGAACTAACCCTCGATTTGCCCACAAACACGAATCTTTACTACGAAAACCTATTTGTAAATCTATCTCGTTTAATGTTGGTTTCACCGCTGCTTCTCTCTGTAAGTAGCGTTTTTGGCGCTTATCTGCAAGCGCACAAAAGATTTATTTCTACTGCACTAGCCCCCTTGTTCTACAATATTGGAATTGTTGTGGGAATTACCTTCTTTGTTAAGTTTGCACCACAGTTCGGCGTGTATGCACTTTGTTATGCGGTTCTTCTTGGAACGGCTTTGCATTTTATTACCCAATCAGTTGGCGTATTACTGCTACACGAGAATGATTTTTCGTGGTCTTTCGGAATCAATCGGTATGTAAAGGATATCGCAAAACTATCCCTCCCTCGAGTATTCGGTCTTGGAGTAGAGCAATTGGCCATAACCTTTAATACATTTTTAGGATTTACCCTTGGAACTGGTGCTTTATCTGTATTTAAATTTGCAAGCACTCTTTCTCTTGTGCCTGTCGATTTACTTTCAGGAACACTATTGCAAGTGCTTTTTCCTCGACTAAATGAAAGAGCACACGAAGATGATAACCATAAATCGCTTAACGCTTTATATTGGAGAACGCTTATTCTGCTATTTCTGTTGGCGATACCCATTATTGTTTTATTTATCGTGCTACGCGTACCCATTGTCCGTCTTGTCCTTGGAGCAGGGCGATTTACATGGACGGCCACGGTGATTACCAGTTTTACTCTTGCCTTTTTTACACCAATAATATTGCTGCAATCACTAGCTGCGTGGAATATCCGGACTTTTTATGCCATTAACAACACTAAGACACCGCTTTTCATTAGCATCCTCGGTGTTACTCTTAATATTCTATTCAGCATTGGTTTTACAAACTTTTTCTCACATTACCACGAACTCCTTGCATCATTTGCTTCAGTGTCCTTATTTGTTTCATCAATTCCTTCGATTCTTAATTGGTTCTTTGTTCGAGGAACGTCTTTCGGTGCTGTCGTAGGACTTGCTTTTGGGATTTCCCTCAGTTTACTTGTCGAAGTAGCGTTAAGCTTCTGGCTATTATCGAAGAAAATAGGTTCATTGGATTATGCAAAAAAAACAACTCATTGCTTTGTCACGCTTAGAAAATTGGTCTGGAGCGGTGTGTTGACCTTTGTATTGTCATATCTTACCTTCAAAGCTGCAGATCTACTATTTGATACAACCAAAACCGTTAGTATTGTTGGAATTTCAGGGCTGACCGTGTTGGTTTGCGTCGCTTCTTATGCATATTTAACGAGAACAGTCATCAAAAACTACGTGAATGTCAGACAAGTTCTCCGCTCGCTTAGGCAGAAAGTCGAACCCCGAAGTGAAGACATAGATATCCCGGGCCTCACGGCCTAGCTACTTCGTAGCAAAAACATTTTCAATGAAGTTATTTTCTCATATTTGTGGATTTCGCTATTTCTCCTTTTAGTGATACTATTGGCACATAAACACCTTAAATAGATACATACGTCACGCACGCGCGCGCGAAGAGCTCGAGAAAATTATTGAAGCACTTTGTATTGATAGTGTTTTCGGAGTATTTACCCGCCCGGCATTTCAAAAGATAGTATTTCCACAGGTAAAAAATTTTATCACCGCAGTTATTTTCGCTGATATTAATGAGTACTACGGGCAGAGCCCGTAGTTTACCGAGCGGTTTCAATTATTGGCCAACCGTATTAGAAAATCACTTGCAAAAGAGGGGATGAATGCAACCTTCGCCAGCAAAAAACTGTCGGGCGTGAAGAAATGGAGTGACTTCGAGAATACAATGGAAAGCCTTGTCGCTGAAGTTGCAAACAAAAAAACAAAAGCCCCCGAAGTTATGCCGTAGTAGGCAAATCTCTATAATCGACCCACCAATTGCCCGATGTTTCCGTCGAGATCTTTGAATGTTGCGTAGTATATATCCATAGTTGGTGACTTAAAAGGCTGAGCAATAAAATCGACACCCTTTTCGGACAGTTCTTGATACAAAGTACCCACAGATTCGACAGAAATTTCAAACATAATGCGGTATGGATCCTTGTTTGCTCCGTGAACTTCTGAGTGCTTTCCGCACCAGATCCAAGAGTCGCCAACTATCAACGTAATTCCCGTATCCTTTGGGTCCTCGTACGAGAACTTTGGATCGACTTCAAAGCCAAATTTTTCCTGATACCATTGCGCCAGTCCTTTGTAATCTTCCGACCACAAGAGAATCCCCTTTAGGGTAACGTATTTCCCCATATTCTTGTTACAATAAACTATCCGTCCCATACTAGCCAATTCACTAATTGTCCAGTTCTTCCACTTCCGAAATGCTCGTCACTAACACTTCGCGAGGTTTTGCACCATTTGAACCTGCCACAATGCCAATTTTTTCCATCAAATCTATGTACCTTGCTGCACGATTAAACCCAACTTTTAGATACCGCTGAATGGTAGAGGCGGATCCTTTTTGCTGCTGAATCACTAATTCGACCGCTTGTCGGAAGAGCGGGTCGTGAATTTCCTCACCAACCTCACCATTACCTGAAGTCGTCCCGGCTGTACCTTGGAATTCATCTATTCCAGGCATACACCAATCACCTTCTGGATCAAGTTGCATTGCCTGTGTTCTGATATAGTCCGTCACCTTGTTAACTTCCTTTGTGGTTATAAAGGCGCCTTGTAAACGGCGAATCTTCGCATTATCCGGGGTTTTAACCAACATATCACCCTTACCAATCAATGTCTCCGCACCTTGCTGATCGATGATAACACGCGAATCGATACCGGAAGTTACTGCCAAAGAGATGCGGGCAGGAATATTGGCTTTAATCAATCCCGTAATAACATTAACACTCGGTCGCTGCGTGGCCAAAATCAAGTGAATTCCAGTCGCTCGAGCCAACTGTGCCAAACGAACTATCTTCTGCTCTACGTCTCCTTTTTTGGTCAACATAAGGTCCGCCATTTCGTCGATAACAATAATGATGTTTGGAATTTTGTATGTGGACTCTTCGTTAAAGTCCTCCAAATTTCTCACTTTTGCTTCCTTAAACAATTGAAGACGTTGTGCCATTTCGTGAATTGACCAATCTAACGCATGGATTACCTTGTCCATATCATCAATCGCAGGAGTTAGGAGGTAGGGGATATCGTTATACGGGGTCATTTCTACACGTTTTGGATCGACTAAAATAAGTCGCAGTTCGTCTGGAGTAAACTTCATGAGCAAACCAGTAAGAATAGTGTTAATCGCAACAGACTTTCCAGTACCAGTAGCACCACCAACCAACACGTGAGGCATACTGTACAAGTCAATAACCGAAATTTCGTTACGAATGTCTGCACCAAGCGCCAATGGTAGTTTTTTGGTTTTTCTAGACATTTCGGAAGAGCCGATAACCTCGCTAATACGAACTGTACGGCCAATTTTTCTAGGAACTTCGATACCAACAAGAGATGTGCCGCCAATCGTTTCAATACGCAAAGAGTCAGACGAGGCAGCAAGAGCAAGACCGATATCGTGTGAGAGCGCCTTTACTCTTGAGACTTTGGTTCCTACTGCAAGATTAAGTGCATATTGAACGACGGAGGGTCCGACATACACTTTGGCGACACGCGCTTGAATTTTGAAACTGGAAAGCGTCTTTTCGATTAATTTACTTTTCTCTATTAAATCTTCGCCTTTTTCGGTAGTTTCTGTTTCAGGTGGATCTAGCAACTCAAGCGGAACCATGGTCCATTTTTTGAATTTTTCTACATACCTGTTTCGAAATTCTTGCTCAAGATCTGATATTTGAACGTTCTCACCATCTTCCCATTTGTTGCCTCGTAAATCTTGCCCAAAACTCATGGTTATTTTTGGATCTCCTCCATGCTTTCCGGGTGCTTTATCCGCGTCTAACTCTGGAAGATCCACATCAGCAATATCCAATTCTTTTATTTGCGGATTGAGCGTATTTTCAATATCCAGCTCGTGCAAACCGTCTTCTTGTTTAGCATTTCTCCTCAATTCCTGCGTTTGTGCGTTCATTATTTCAGGTCTTCTCTCTGATTCCGGAACCTTGCCCGTCATTGCTTGAAAGAGTGAACCGAAGAACTTGCCAATAAAGGAAAATATCGCTGTTAACACTTCTCCTGCTTGTTCTAACGATAATCCGCTAATAACGGAAAGGGACAGGATAACGGTTGCCCACAACACGCCAACTTCGGCGGGGCGACCTAGAAAGCTTTGTAGCCACTGGTGCATTGCTGCACCTATTGAGCCACCACCGCGGGCTTGCACTGCTTCGGAGTACGAAAGTGTCTGATCGCCTTGATCGGCAATGGCGGAAAATAACGGCAGTGCCGCGATAAGCAGAAGCAATAGTCCCGTTAAAAAGCGGTCACTAGTCACAAAGGTTTTTACGCCTACCATACGAAGCCCAAGCACGATAGAAATTGCGCCTAAAACGTAGGTTGTCTGCCCAAAATTTGACTGGATCAGTAAAGGAATAGTGCCCGGTAACGAATTGTTAAAAAAGAGTGAACCACCAATAGCAACAAAAACAAGACCCAAAAAGACTTGGGTTTCTCTGCTTTTTATCGTCAAGCCTTTGGATTTTGAGGGGCGTCCACGTTTTGCCATACCTCGTCATTATACACGATTTCTAGTCAAAAACGGTGTTTTCGGTGAACACTTTCACCACAATTCTCTCATGCAAATGATACAATACCATTGTATGAACGAAATTTACGACTTAGTGATTGTTGGTATGGGGTTTGCCGGATATTCCGGAGCTATTTACGCAGCTCGCTACGGCTTAAAGACACTCATTATTGGCGAAGTTTTCGGGGGACAAACCGTCGAAGCTCATCTGATTGGTAATTATCCCGGATTCGAAGAAATTACGGGTATTGAACTAATGCAGCGGGTGCAACAACAAACACTCAAGCTGGGCGTAACCGAGCTTTATGAAAGAGTAGAGCACCTAGAAAAGACAATCTCAGGTTTTACCTTGACACTAAAAAGCAGGCAAACCATACAAACCAAAAAGGTACTCCTTACCATTGGCAAGACCAGACGAAAATTAAACGTTCCAGGAGAAAAAGAACTTTACGGCAAAGGTGTGACGTATTGCGCTACTTGCGACGGCTATTTCTTTAAAGGGCAAGAGGTTGCCGTTATAGGTGGCGGAGATTCTGCCGTTACTTCGGCACTCTTCCTCTCAGGTATCTGTTCAAAAGTGCATATATTGGTTCGCGGAGATCAACTAAGGGCCGAAAAGTATTGGATTGATAAACTGAACAGTAACCCGAAAATCACCCTTCATTTAAACACCGGAATAGAACGATTTAACGGCACCGATCACTTAGAAAGTGTTTCTACAACAAATCCAGATTTCAAAACACTCGATATACAAGGGGCTTTTATCGAGGTTGGGCACGAACCAAACAAAATATTTACCGAGTCCATCGGAGTTGCCACAGATGAACAGGGTTTTATCATTGTTGATAAAACTCAAAAAACTTCAATAGATGGGCTTTATGCAGCAGGGGATAGTACTAACGCCTCAAACAAGTTTGCACAACTGCTGACAGCAGCAGCAGAAGCAGCCATTGCAGTAGAGGCAATGGCAACAACCAACTAATTCCGTCAAAAAATACGAACAGAAAAGA
>PFQB01000023.1 GCA_002793355.1 Candidatus Dojkabacteria bacterium CG_4_10_14_0_2_um_filter_Dojkabacteria_WS6_41_15 | reverse complement strand
CCACGACCTTACGGTCGGGGTTTACGGTAGCACGAGCTTCGCTCGCCCTGCATCTTTCTGACCTTGCATCTCCACGTACTTATTTATTACATCCTCATTGATTCCTACCGTTGACACAAAATACCCTTCCGACCATATTGATTCTGTTCCCCAATACACTTTCTTTATGAACTCAAACTTCTTTTTTATCTCACGAGCTGTGTTTTGCTTTATTATTCCCACTGCTTTTCCTACAGACATCGTTGGCGGAATTTGAACAACAATGTGAATATGATTTTTATCATGGTTCACTGTATCAAAAACAATTTGAGGATGAAATTCACTGATTTCCGCCAACTTTAACTTAACGTAGGTGAACACACCATCATTGAAGATTGATTTGCGGTATTTTGTGACAAGAACAAGGTGATATATGCAACTGTAGACGGCGTGTGATGCATGCGTAAATTCCATTTCATATTTTACTCCAATCGAAAGATGCAGGGAAAACTACATCCCGCGACCTTACGGTCGGGGGTTTAAGTTCAGTTCTCTAAAAATGCTTTCAGAAAAATATGAAGGAGAAATTATTGAAGTTAAAGAAGAAACCTACTACGTTTCTGACGATGATGGTCCATCTCGTGAAAAGCGCCTAGTTGCCATTATTCGGACGCCAAATGGTAAAACCAAGAAGCTTCCAGCTATGAAAGGTTACGAAGTTGGAAACTATTTGAAAAAAGTTCGTGGAGAAGCCTCTGTTAGAATACTTACCAAGAAACCTGAATAGATATCCCTGGACTTAGGGCCTTGTAACTTCGTTACAAAAATTGCTATGCAATTTAGGGCTCTATATTCCTACGCTTCGCGTCCACTTCGCGGAACTACTCTCACCCACGCCCTAACGGACGTGGTGTTCTCACTGCGGAATAGATAATAATTATCAACCGTTCGGAACCCTGTTTTCGATAACTATATAAAGAAAGGGCAGTGACTTTCGCCACCGCCCCTTCTTTTTTGGAGTCTAACTTCAGACTACCAGGCAGAATAAATCTGCAAGGTATTAACGTCGTCCGCCAAATCCACCACCAAAGCCACCTCGGCTTCCGCGATCACCACCACCAAAACCACCTCGGCTTGGTCGGCGATCACCACCACCGAATCCGCCACCACCACCGCCAAAACCGCGGCTTGGTCGCTCTTCACGTGGTCGTGCTTCGTTGACGACGAGTTCACGCCCTTCAACTTCCTTTCCGTTCATGCCTTCAATGGCTGCTTGGACTGCTGCTGCATCTTTGAATGTGATGAACGCAAATCCCTTCCCCATTGGCTTGTAGGAGTCGGTAATCTCACCATATTGTGAGAAAAGTTCGACTAATGTTTCGATCTTTGTCTCGAACGCAACATTGCCGATAAATATTTTATACTCCATGGAAACCCATGATAGTTTAATTAACTACCTCCGCGCCAAAGCGCATGCGGTTACACCGCACGCAGACCTTCGGTCTGTGAGGTACTGTTTTGCTTCGCTTTCGCTAGCAATAAGACAGTTGGAAATACCGACGCTTACCGGAATTTTCCTCGCGGGGCGTAACAATACTCTTACCTGACCTACTATTATATCACGAAGGCAGTGAATTAACGAACTGCTGAATTGGTGAATTAACAGGTAATCCAACTATTCGTGCTCAGCAGCTTCTGCATCCGCTTTTGTCGCATGTACCGTTCCTTGAGGATGATTTGGTGGAGAGTAAATCGTGTAAAGCTTCAACGATGTAGTTCCTGTATTTATTACATTGTGTTGAGCACCTGCAGGAACAACAAACACCATATCATCTACAACAATTTGCTCTTTGCCATCAATCATAACAGTCGCTATTCCTTCTTCTATTCGGAAGAATTGGTCGACCGTTGGATGAACTTCCATGCCAATTTCTTCACCAGGGAGTAATGACATTACAACCAATTGCATATAAGTCCCCGTATACAAAACCTGCCTGAAATTGTTGTTGGTTTGTGCCTTTTCGACGATGTTTGAAAAATATCCGTCCATAACAACCTTACAATGAATTTATTTTAATTCTACTATACTCCACAAAAAAAAATTGTGAAGGAGCCTTATCCGTAGCGTTTCGCAGCAACAACTGCAAAATAGCCCAAAACTATTCCCCCGACGATGTCAATGGAATAGTGCCCATGTGTCACTAATAAAACAAAAATTTCGGCAATTATTAGTAGCAAGAAGAACAACTTCCAAGTCGCGCCAACATCCCAAAGTTTAAGTAGCCAATATTCCAAAACCAAAGAGGCAGTATGCCCAGACGGAAACATTCCTACTAAAGGGTACCGTTCAAGAAAGCCGTAAACTGTTGTGTCCCCACTCGGGTCGCCGATAGGGGTAACTGCGTTTAGAATTCCCCGAAAAAACATCATAAAGCCAAAGGCAAAGAGCACCTGCGACATTCGGGACAGCTTTCCTTGAGTAAAGATTGCTACCACAAACATCCCTGCGACAATGATTCCGTCTGCCACTTTAGCTAACCAAGGCCAGTAGGGCAAAATTCGAAACATCACATCATCAAGAAGCGGGCGATTCGGAAAGTACGTTCTGATTACGAAGTCGGACGTTAATATCATTGCCGCACCCGAAAAGACCACTAGCAACGAAATAACAAGTTTTCTATATTCTTTGTCTTGCATAATACTCACCGAAATGATAGCTTACTATACTAAATCATTCAATAGTGAGGCTTATGGCACACCAAGTTACCCTTCTCTCGGTTGGATTTGTTACCCACGATGTCAAACGATATGTCACTTCAAAGCCAGATAATTACGTTTTCACTCCTGGACAAGCAGCAGACGTATACCTTGATAAACCTGGGCTTCGAGACGATATTCGCCCTTTCACTTTTACCAACAGCCCCAATGATAAAATCTTGGAATTTACCATTAAGTCCTATCACGACCACAACGGCGTAACTCACACATTGTGGGATATGAAACCAGGAGACACCCTACATATTTCCGAGCCAGAAGGGACAATCAAGTATACGAAACCGGGGCTCTTTCTTGCGGCAGGTGCTGGTGTTACCCCGTTTTTGGCAATTGTTCGCGATCTATGGGCAAAGGGGGAACTCCATAATTGCCATTTATTGTATTCGAACAAAACCAAGTCCGATATTATTTGCGAGCATGAATTGACACACTACTTTAGCCAACCGGATAATGGTATTTTACTGACGCTTACACGCAAATCAGCTATTGGTTACGTATCAGGAAGAGTCACCGAGAGCATTATCCGAGAATTCTGTCCTGAATGTAAAGGAGTTGCTTACATTTGTGGCCCCAAAGCCTTTGTTGCGGGAATGAAGGAAATTGTTGCAAAAATCGGAATTGATGAGGATTCGATTGTCTTTGAGAAATAACCGGGATTTAAAGGTTAAAGTATAAAGCGTAAAGACCCATGATTGGTAGAATCAATTGTATCCACAAACACGACCAAGGGTACTTCTTTGTCCTTTAATCTTTATTCTTTAAACTTTAATTTCTATTTCTGGAGCTTCTTTACCACTACTTCCCATTCTGCTAAAAGTTTTTCTTTTAAAGCAGCAAGGTCTTCTTTATCAATAGACTTCACTTTGTCGTACAATTTGGTCACTTCTTCTACTGCGGTATCGTAAGTTTCTTTTGTAACCTTTTTTGCATTCTTCAGCATCTTTTCTACATCCATACGCATCTTGTTTGCATAATCTGCAAAATCCTTGCGAAGTTCTTTGCCCGATTTTGGTGCATTTAACAAACCGGTTGCAACACCCACTGCTGCTCCAATTACTGCACCTGCCGCTAGACCTTTAACAAAGGATTTTGTTCCCATAGATTTATTCCTAAAAGATTATTACTACACTATACTATATCTGTCCTAAGGCTTCAAGCATTCCAATATATGCAATTGCAATTGCATCGGCTACATCGTCAGTTTTGAATTTTGATTCAATATTAAACAACGATTTCATCGCACCTTGTATTTCCTTTTTTGTACCTTTTCCAGACCCTAGAATTTTTTTCTTAAGCTGCATCGGATGAAGTTCACGAATTTCAACGTTTTGTAGTGCCGTCGTTACTTTAATTGCACCGCGAACCTCAGCAATTAACATCGCAGTTTTGGCATTTATCGAGAAGAAAAGCTTTTCAATAAAGACAATATCCGGTGTATGCGTAAGAATCAGTTGCTGCAAGTCGATCGCTATTTCGCCTAGGCGGAAAGTTGAATCTTTGGTCTTGTCCGTGGTAATCAATCCGTAATGAACCAATGCCAGGCCTTCGTCAGTATCCTTAAGGACTGCCCAGCCAAGACGATCGATGCCTGGATCTAACCCAAGTATGGTCATATCGCGCCGTGCCAGATATGTTGAGTGTCTTGCTGTTCTTCTAAAGCTTCTATAAAATCCGCGAAACTTTGCTGCTTATCCTCGGGTATTTCAATAGGGCTATTGGCAGCAAAATAGGGCCCAGAGGACACAATAATGTAGCCTAACTCTCGAATACGTTGACCAACTTGCGCCAATCGATTTTCGGGTGCTTTCACAAAGAAATGGTCTGGTGTATCTTCGTCCACGATTATATCTTCGACTTCCAGAACATCCATAAGTTCTAACATTGCCTCGTCGCGTTTACTGAAACTTCGGTTTCTACTTCACCAAATTTCTCGGGAAGCTTTATTTTAACTGCCTGAACAGTAATTCGGCCTGATTCAGTAAACAGCCACTTTACTGCGCCGATACTGCCAAGCTCTCCCCCTGATTTATAGAAAATATTTCTAATTTCATTAACTGTACGATTCTTGCTATCTGTAATTGCGGAAACAATAAAAGGAACTTTATTCGGGCCAAACCCTTCATAGAGCGCTTTTTCAAGCTGTGTGGTCGAACCTTCGCCA
>PFQB01000060.1 GCA_002793355.1 Candidatus Dojkabacteria bacterium CG_4_10_14_0_2_um_filter_Dojkabacteria_WS6_41_15 | reverse complement strand
ATGCCCCAAGCGTTAGAGGCCGGCTCAATGTTTTGTGATTATCCAACTGATGCGGCAAACTATATTGCAGACAATACTCAAGGACAAATCATGATTACGGGTATTTCTACTGGGCAAGCAACCTGTCCATTCCCGGTGGTTAATACCGACGGTACGTTGTTTGCTCGCATAACTTTTAAAGCAAAGAAAACAGGCAAAGCCAATCTAGCCTTCCTTTTTAATAACCAAGCAGCCGATGGCATGTCTGGCATCAGCGATACCAGCAGCCCTAGCCTTTTTATCATGAGTACTCCTCGTGATGGCGCCTATACAATTCTTTCAAGCGCTTCAGCAACCCCAACTCCACCAGGCAATCTGGGAGTTGACCCTCGCGTTTTACTAGGCGTAGCTGTCGCAGCTGTCGCAATAGGTTGGTATATGTATCCTCGAAAGCGAGTAGCCTCCAGAGTAGTAACGTTTACTGAAGGGTAGAGAGAGACAACGTAATTCCACTTGTGACCGCGTTTTGCAAGGTTGTGCTGCTGGCTTGATATAAAACACTACCATCTTCTTTGATACAGAAAGCTGAAGAAAGTACAGTATCTGTCGCGATTGGCATCATATAGGTATCTAAGGAAATTGTGCGAACCGGCATGACATTTATAGCCCAGGTATGCGTTGCATTTGGAATAGTGGTGATGGTTGAAGAGTAAAGTGAACTTCTCTTAAGCTGCGTGCGAACTAAGCATTCCCCAACAGCGTTTTCTAAGGTACCTGTAATGATGGTTTGACCCGTTGGCGCTGCAATTTTAATGGGAGAAGTGAAGGTCCTAATCGCACTTTCCGTCGTTGCTCTAAAGTAATACTGCGAATGTGAATTAAGCCCGATAAGTGTGTAGTGATGAATATAGCGGCTTGTGGCCTTTGTATTATCTAGGTCATCCAGCCTATTCGACGTTAACGCGTTAGTGGCTGTTCCCCAATTAAGTGAACTTATAACTGGGGTGGCGGTAAGAAACATGATACTTAAAGACTCGTCGGTAATATTCGAGATTGAGGGTGTCTGGAAGGAAGTGAGCAATTGTTCCTTAGAAAGCGCGCTAATGGTACCAGTTGAAGGAGTTGGGGTTGCTGTTGTGCCAATTCTTCTTAAGGGCATATCTTGTCGAGAGCTACTTGTTGGTGTTGGGGTTGCTGTCGGCGTAGCGGAGGGCGTTTGGGAGTGGGTAATTGTTCCGTCAAGCAGCAGTTGATCTATCGTTGCCTGAGTTAGTTGCGTTGCTAACGTTAAGGTGACTGGGCTTTCTGCAGCAGTGAAACTGTCTACAACTCCGGTACCATCACTGGCAATTCCCAATATCGCGACTGGAGTGCTTTTAGTGGGAGTCGAGTACGAGCCATCTGCTTTTCTTGCATCCGCAATATTTATCAACCAGGTTCCGTCGCTGTTTAGTACCGTAGATAAGGGAATAATACTAGTGTACCCTTGTTGCCCTAGAACGTAGGCAGTTATGATTGTATCGGCATTCTGTGGGGCAGTATCCCCGTAAAGCGTTATGGCAGCAGGTTGCGTGGCAGTCTTGGAATCAAGTGTTTTGAAGGTGAGCGGTGCTTGGTCGGAAGTTGGGTAGGTTATGTCTGCAGAAACGATTCGATAATAATAGGTTGTATTTGCCTCAAGCTTGGTTAATTGTACGAAATGGGTGTTACGAGATTTAGTCGTTTTGTCTCTGGCGTCACGAAAGTCGGTGCCAACATTACCAAGTACACTGGAGTTTCCCCACTGTAAGTTCGTCAAAATGTCACTACCTCTTGTTCTCCAAGAAATTGTCGCGGTGCTGTCGGTAACATTGCTTATGGTGATGAGATCTGGAGTAGAACCTGCAGCGTCTGGAGAGAAAATATTGAATTGCTGGACTGCTATTGCCAATAAGGCAATAGTAACTGCCGCGATGACCAACGTTAAGATTACTTTAATGCGGGACGATTTCATGTACTCATTGTAATGCAAAAAAGGGTAGTTGAGAAGTACGGGGAAAACTAGTATTGCAAAGGCAAACTTCTTGCTAAAATTGTAAACACCCGCTACACTATTCCTATGAAAGGATACCTGACCCGGTTTGTCGAAGGTCGATTAGAGCAATCGGTTTATTCGCGCTTGATTTCTATGGTTATTGGGCCTCGGCAGGTGGGTAAAACGACATTAATGTTGCAAGTTCAGAATAAAGTGGAGCAAAAGGGTACTGGAAAGACCGAAGCTGGAGGATTGGTACTATCGCGTAATGTGTTTACGTATGTCTTAGATGATATTCAACTACGAAGTTCATTGAAAAAAGATATACGGTATGTGCAAAAAGACATTGAGCTTTCGCTGGGTGAGACACTTGAAAAAACGCAGCAACAAGTTTATATTTTCATCGATGAAGTGCAGAAGATGCCGTCCTTGTTTGATTGGATTAAGCAGATCTTTGACGCCAACGGAGAACATATCAAGTTTGTATTGTCGGGTTCCTCGGCGATTTCCATGACATCTGTTGCCAGTGAAACGTTGGCCGGTCGTGTGGAATATATTAATGTATATCCCTTTACCTATAGTGAACTATTACAAGCCAAAGTAGGTGTTAAACAGCATTTCTTTATCGACCTGGTTGATATTATGGACGCTCTTTCTGGCGGTGAGGCTTCAGATGATTCTGCTGATTCGATTCTATCGCAATTGACGTCGAAGAAAGAGAAAACAGAAACCTTTGCAGCGCTAAAAACGTATTTTGATAAAAAACTTCCAGAATATCATAGGCAGCTGTCTCCTGTTGTTCGCGAGGCAACCGCAAGCGTGGTGGAAACTCTATTTTATGGCGGATTGCCTCGCGTTATCACTAGCCCAATCGAAGAGCGTATTCGTATGATAAAGAACTACATCGATGTCTACATGGAGAAAGAAATCGGGACTTTGGCGCGAAACCTTGACTTAGAGCTCTTTGGCTTAAGCTTGCAGTCTTTTGCGCAGCAGAACGGCTCGACCTTGAATATCAATCAAGTAAGTAAGGATGTAGGAATCTCACGACCCAGTTTGTATAAATATCTGGATTTACTAGAAAACACCTACTTGATAAAGAAGGTTTACCCTTACGCAGTTGGAGGAGTATCCGAAGAAGCCACTAAGAGTGTGATGATGTATTACTTAGATTCCGGGATCCTAAATAATCTTTCGTATGTAACCAGTATGCAAGAAATGCTTCGTGCAGATACCTATGCCCGAACGATGGGAACCTGGCTACTAAGTACAATCTTATCAGGCTTTAGTATGCTTGCATCAGTTCCTCAAATCACATACTGGCAGAATTATTCTGGTCATAAAGTAGATATAGTATTTGAACGAGGAGATGTCACTTTTGGAATTCTGTTTGTAAAGCCAAAAGATCCTAGACGGCTAGCCTCGACAATTGAAAAGTTTGCAGAAGCATCTTCGAAAGAGACGATAGTACTGTTTGTGCCTACGTTCGAACCTGTGAATATGTCTATGGCGTACAAAGTAACTGAAGTTGTCGTTGAATGTGGAAAACAGGTGCTTATGGTAGAGCTACCCTTACAATTCCTAGGATAAGTGGCCAGCCTAAGCCGGCAAGAATTCCAATCGTAAAGCCGGCTGTAACATCAGCTAGATAATGGACACCAAGAGCAATGCGATTTATCACGTTTGTGATGGCAAGTGCGATTAGAAGTCCGGACCATGGTAGAAGGAAGTACAGGCAAATACTGAGAATCAATCCAGACGCGAAGGAGTGGGAAGATGGAAACGAAAACCCCTTTTGTCCTCCTGCAGTACTAGGGCGGTGTCGGTGAAAAAAGTTTTTAATACCAAACTCGTGAAAACATACCCAAAGGCAGGTATATAAAGCGAAAGACCAGGGAGCAGTGTTTCCTTTGTACCAATACAGCAGAAAGAAGATAGGTAACGCCGGACCATCCGAGAACTTTCCGAAAACTTTACTCGTGATTCTAAGCACTGTATACTTTTGTACTGTCGTGAAAATGGCAGCAGTATATTTTACATCCAACGCATGCAATTTTTCGTAAAACTTTTCAATGTTTTCCAAGAGGTTCGGTGGCACCAGTGGTACAAAGGTTTTTTCACTTTCTTCGCGCTTTTGTTGGTTTCTCATCAGTCCGTGACTGTAGTCAGTTTAGTATTTGCCGGAGCAGTCGCGTTCAATTTCGTCAGTAGTATAGTGTACATTATTAACGATTTCAAAGATATAGATTTTGATCGTGCACACCCAATAAAAATGAAAAGACCAATCGCAGCTGGGTCACTGTCTAACCTC
>PFQB01000055.1 GCA_002793355.1 Candidatus Dojkabacteria bacterium CG_4_10_14_0_2_um_filter_Dojkabacteria_WS6_41_15 | reverse complement strand
ATGATTTTATTCAACCAGTTTAATAAATCCTCATCTTTATTATTTTCAATTACTCGAAGAAGAGCCTCCCTTGCTTCTGGTTTCTGAAGCACTGTTCCAATCATTCTCGCCTCTAAAACTGCGAGCTCATATCTATTTTCAACTTTTTCATCATGGGAAAGAGTACCAGAATTCAAATACTTAAAATCACGATAAAGGGAATGGTCAATGTACTCCGATCTAACCGCCATCTTTTCCGTATAATGCTCGTCTTGATGTTTGTGTAGCGCCATTGCGTATTATAGGCTATTTGACTCGATGCTGCAAGCTCATTATACTGTTACATTCACACACATAATAATTTAACAGTATCTATCTAATGCAAGAACAATACCTCCATCTAAACGACAAAGAAGTTTTTAACGGCGAATTCATGCTTGCTGTTTTTAAAATGGTTCCTTATGGAGACATCGAAATTGAAGATGTAGCCACTGAAGTTGCGGCAGAATCCTCAACGGGATCAAATCTAAAGGTGGGCACTATGACCGGGTATTCTCAAAGCGTCGATGCTCGCGTATATAAGATCGATAAAGAGAAAAATCTGGTGTATATAGCGTATCCCTGGGTAATGTTTGACCGAGGGGGAAATGTCCAGAATATCATGACCTTTATTGCTGGAAACATTTTTGGCATGGCAGAATTAAGAGAATGCAAACTACTAGATGTGTGGTTTCCTTCACAAATGTTAGACCAGTACGACGGCCCTTCAGTTACCTTAGACGATATGCGCGGTTATTTACAGAACTTTGACCGACCCGTCTTAGGCTCAATTATTAAACCGAAAATTGGCCTAACCTCAACTGAATATGCCGAAGTCTGCTATGATTTCTGGGTAGGTGGCGGAGATTTTGTTAAAAATGATGAACCGCAAGCAGATCAAAACTTTTCCCCCTTCCAAAAAATGGTCGTTTCTGTTCGCGAGGCCATGGATCGAGCTGAGGAAGCAACAGGTCATACAAAGGTACATTCCTTCAATGTTTCCGCTTCAGACTTCGATACAATGATTAAAAGAGCCGATTATATTTCATCAATTATGAAGCCGGGAAGTTACGCCTTCTTGGTTGATGGCATTACCTCAGGTTGGACGGCAGTCCAAACAATACGCAGACACTATCCAAACGTATTTTTGCATTTTCACCGAGCAGGCCATGGAGCCTTTACCCGAGCGGAGAATCCAATTGGGTATTCCGTCTTAGTTTTATCAAAATTCGCACGTTTGGCTGGTGCCTCAGGCATTCACACTGGAACAGCAGGCGTCGGTAAAATGGCAGGTGATGTAAAGGACGATATCACCGCTGCACAAGGAATTCTTCGCCTAAGGGCAAAGGGACACTATTTCGATCAATGTTGGAGTGAAATTCCAGAAAGCGACATGGACATGATTGCAGAAGTTAAAAAAGAAGAAGAACTTTGGGCTTCTGGAGCACGGGGAATTGCCCAATCTCGAGCTCGAGGGCTAGATACCTTCTTAGAGCGCAAAATGTCCTGGCGTGTGATCAGCAAAACTGCTCCAATTATCTCTGGAGGATTAAATCCAGTATTGTTACCACAATTCCTTGATGTAATTGGTACCATTGACTTTATTACAACCATGGGCGGTGGAGTACACTCTCACCCATCTGGTACAAAAGCCGGGGCTACTGCGGTTGTTCAATCTTACGAAGCTTGGAAGGCAGAAGTCTCACTCGAAGAATACGCCAAAGAGCACAAAGAACTGGACGAAGCGATAAAATTCTTTAATAAGCACGGAACTCAGGCGCATAGAGTCGACAATTCGGCGGTTTATCATAATGAGGACGCTATCTGATTAGTTGTTAGATACTAGATTTTAGATAATAGATGTTAGAGGCTAGATATTAGGAGCTTAACGATTGAGAGAACGTAGTGTGCTATTTAACATCTTCAATATTTCTGTATATTCAGTAATATATCGATTTGCGGTTAGAATTTCGATAAACGAAAGTTCCCTTAGAAATTCTAGCCAAGAAATTGTTTCGAAACACTCTTTCCTTGAAATAATTATCTTTGCACCAAAATCCCGTCTTGAACCAGAACCTCTGCTTTCTTGCAAATTTGCATGAATAGAAGTGGCGCTACGTATTAATTGGTTTGTTAGATTATACTCACAATGGACTTTTTGAACTTCATAAAGGATTCTCAGAAGTGACACGCCCGCCCTAAATGACCTTTCTCTTAATACTGATTTGAACTCCATAAATTATTTTTACATAGCAATTATGAATCATCACTAAGTTTTGTAAACAATGTCTGCCATCTGCTATCTAACATCTAGTATCTAATTGTAAGTAGTATAATTGAACCATGGATCAACCCCTAGCTTTTCGTATGCGACCAATTTCCTTGGATGAGTTTGTCGGGCAACACGATATTGTTGGAGAGAAAGGTCCACTGAAATCCTTTATCGAATCAGGAAGTATTCCTAGCATGGTATTTTGGGGGCCACCAGGATCCGGAAAGACAACATTGGCAGAGATTATTGCGCAAACAGTTCAGGCCGATTTTCACCGACTTTCTGCCGTTACCGAGGGAAAAGACGCACTAAAGAAAATAATAGAAATTGCGAGAGTTAACGCAGAGATAAATAAGAAGACAATTCTTTTTATCGACGAAATACATCGTTGGAATAAAGCACAGCAAGATGCGTTGCTACCGTTTGTTGAACAAGGTATTGTTACGTTAATCGGGGCAACAACAGAGAATCCAAGTTTTACAGTGATTTCACCGTTATTATCCAGGTCGCGCGTTTTTATTTTTAAAGAACACACCGTGGCAGACATAAAAACGCGCTTACTAAAAGCCTGCGCATTGCTAAACGTTGCCACAACTGATGAGCTTCTAACTTATATTGCGGAATTAGCAAACGGTGATATGCGCTTTGCCTTAACGTCATTCGAATTGGCTGCACAACTGGCTGGTAAAAAGAAGCTAACAAAGGAAATTATCGAAGCTGCAATGCAAAAGTTCCTTCGCTACGATAAGCTAGGGGAAGAGCATTACAATATCATTTCTGCAGTTCACAAAAGTCTAAGAACTAGCAATCCTTCAGCTGCGGTATATTGGATTGTTAGAATGCTTGCAGCAGGCGAGGATCCACTTTATATTGCCCGCCGCTTGGTTAGATTTGCCTCCGAAGATATAGGAAATGCGCAACCGAACGCACTTTTACTTGCAAATCAAGTTTTCGAAACCTGTAAAACCCTTGGAATGCCTGAATGTGGAGTAGCCTTGGTACAACTTGCCGAATATCTCGCGAAAGCACCCAAGAACAACTCTGCCTATGTTGCCTACCAAAAAGCAACAGAGGACATTAAGAAATTCGGTAATTTGCCCGTTCCTCTGCATTTTCGCAATGCACCCACAAAATTTATGAAAGAGATTGGTTACGGCAAAGGTTATCAGTATGACCATGATGTTGCGGGTAAAAAGGCAGACCAAGAATGCTTTCCAGACGAGTTAAAGGGACAAAATTACTACGAAGAAACACAACGATAAGATTACTCCGTTAATTCGTCAATAAAAACCATTCATACACATCTTTCATATATTCCGTATCCACATCCCAATGCACCTTTCCTTTCAATGTTACCACCACAACCGGTGTGTTATTCTTCTTAAAATAGGTCTGTAGCTCTTCGGTTACCCAATAGGGAACATTTACGTCAGCTGTACCGTGCCACACCTTTAAGGGAACGTTCCTAAACATCTTAATCTGAGCAGCTGTATACGTTTCTACCTGTTGCGCGGGTGCAAGCAGTGCAATCCTAGATACTTCTTTTGGATACATGATTACGTGACGCATTGCGGGCATTCCACCCATACTAAAACCCAATACATAGATGGTGGGGGAGGTTACATACCGCTTTCGCACCCAAGCCACTAAAGCTTGCGTGTCTTCTACGGCAACCTTATTTCCCCAATTATCCCCGTGTTGGTTTGACGCCACAAACGCAATATTTCTATTAGCGAAATATTCACCATACTTCCGCATGTTTTTCATAACGTCCTCTATAAAATTCGTCGTTATTTTCTGCGCCGAGCCATGATAATACACAACTATTGCTGGAGGATTGGCTTCGTCAACGGTTTTTGGGAATGCGACATACCCCTGTTCAGTCCCGATTTTAGGTGACAATTCAATATAATGCTCGCCACCAATATGAGAAGTTCCGCTATAGTCAATTAGTATTGGAGTCGGGGCTACTGTTGTTGGAATTGGAGTAATTTCTGGCGTGGCAGTTACTGTTAGTTGTTTATCCTCAGCCTTATTGGCTTCTGCAGTAAAATAAGAATTTATCCCAATGCCAATACAAATAAGACAAAGAAACACTGCAAGCCATTTAATAATGCGCATTACTTATTATACTGCGAACGAAAAAGAATGCTAGAATGAATCATGGAAGAATTCCTTACTGAACTGCAACAATATATTCATCAGCAGCTTACGTTAATCTTTTACCGAAAAGTTGACGGCATTGTCCAACAAATGGCAGATGCAACTTATTCTCTTTACTTGGATCGAACGACTTCAGACAACGGTACAACCACACTGTTTTTTACCAATGGCATGGATAACGAGGGGAAATCCAGTATCTCCGTAGTGCTTCCAGCATCAACACAGGCATCAAAAATCACAGAAGAAGAATGGCACATGGAGTACGCGGTAGGTGAGCAGAGCATAGTCGTGAAGCTTTTACTACCAAAAGTTACAAGAGCCGTTCCATCTCAGATAGAAGTTGATAAACCAAACGTGAAAGAAGTAAGAGATCCTGCAGGGAATTTGTTGCGCTTATATTTGGAAACTCCCGAAGAAGGAGCATCTATTGCCTACTTAGACAACCTGAAAAAAATCATCACGCAATTATTCACTGCTTGGCAAGACTTTACCGTTACTACCTCTGGTGAAACAGCTGAAGATTTATCGGGAACTATGACTTTTTCAGCACTCGAGTGGGTTTCCTTACCCGGAAATATCTTTTTCGAAGTACGAGCGACTTCTCCGCAGGGCGATAAGACACTCGAGATAGCAACAACGGTTATGGTGGATCTTGAAAACTCAAGAATTACGTATGAACTTGACGGTCAGAACTTTCAGATAGCCAAGGCA
>PFQB01000109.1 GCA_002793355.1 Candidatus Dojkabacteria bacterium CG_4_10_14_0_2_um_filter_Dojkabacteria_WS6_41_15 | reverse complement strand
ATCATTTCGCCCTCAATCAAGTGGTTATCTAATTATTACCGACTCTCAAAAATCATACCGTATAGACATTAGTTCAGAAGGCTTAATTTCATATTACAGTAATGAGTAAGCAGAAAAGAATAAAGGCATTTAGCCTTGCTGAATTGTTGCTGGGCATGGCATTGTTTGCCTTTCTAGTGACCTCAGTAGCCTCATTTTCGGTTGATGCGGTAAGAGCGGTAAGAAACTCCAGCACCAAGGTAATTGCTGCTCAAAGAATACAAGAACTCTCAAATGCTCTGTTGTTAAATAAGGATGCCCTCTGGTCTTCGATTGTTGCCAATACAGAAGCAGGCGATAAGTCACTGGTTTACTCGAACAACACCTATTATTTTCAGGATGGCGCCGTATCGGATGTCGGAATATTGATAAAACTAGCTATTGGAAATGTTCAACGCGATTCTTCTGGTAATATCGTTATTTCTGGCGGTACACAAGACCTTCATACACGTGCAATAACGTTTACTGCTACTTGGACCGACTTTTTAGGGATTGTTAACTCAGCCGTATCAACAATCTATGTAAGTGATTGGAACACATTGAACCTCCAACAAACGACACAAACTGAATTTAATTTAGGAACTAATAACACAACAATCACCACAAATAATGCTGGAGGAGAAGTAACCATGGAGTCAATAGTTTATGCTGATTGGTGCAAGCCATATCTAACGCAATACTCTTATGATTTGCCAGGGCAAGGGATCGCCAAATCCATTAGTGCAGAGCCAGGTAGTGTATACATGGGAACCGGTTCAAATTCCTCTGGTGTTTCGTTTGCGCGAATGTCCTTTGTTCCTTCTGAACCGCCAACTGTGGGGATTGTTGGTATTTTTGATGGTTATAAAACGAATGCAATTTTTGGTCAAGGTGACTATGCATATCTGGCAACGCAAACGAACAGTAAAGAAGTTGTTATACTTAACATTGCATCAACCCCCTATACTGAAATTGGATACTTTAACCCGCCAGTTAATTCTGCTGGTAAAGGAGTATTTGTTAATGGTACTGTTGGTATTATGGCAACAGCTACAAAACTATATACGTTCGACGTAAGCTCAAAGACAGGTTCACGCCCCGTAATTGGATCAATAAACCTGAATGGTACTGCAACTGATTTGTTCGTTCGAGGTAATTTTGCCTACCTGACCCTATCAAACGCTACCTCTGAAGTTGAAATTATTGACCTCACCAATCCAGCGTCGTTACAGAGCGTTGGTTGGTATGACATAAACAGTGCTGCTGCCGTGACAATTTATGTGAACGAAGCTGGAACAAGAGCCTACGTGGCAACCACAGTCGTAGCAAATCAACCAGAGTTTTTTATCGTAGATGTGGCAAATAAGGTTGGTAATCACACTTCAATCGGTGGTTACGATACCAATGGTATGCTTGCAACCGATATTGTTGTTCCAGCCAATTCTAACCGCGCGGTTATTGTAGGTAAAGGCGGAGTCGAGCAATATCAGGTAGTGACCCTTGATAACGAATCGAACCCCCAATATTGCGGGGGCTTGGCAATAACAAACGGAGTTAATGCCATTGCCGCAGTTACCGAGTCGAACGGGAATGTGTATTCCCATGTAGTCACTACAAATGCTTCAGCAGAACTTAGAACAATTCGAGGTGGAGAAGGCGGTGGAGGTGAATCTGGTATAGGATATCCAGCAACTGCTGACTACACCTCAAAAGTTTTCGACACACAATCAATAACCTCGCAATACTTCACGCTAGAATGGAACGCAACCTTTGCTGGTGGTTCTGGTATCAAGTTACAACTCCGAAGCAGTGACATCCCAGCAATGACAGGAAGTACATGGGTGGGCCCTGATGGCACGAATGCAACATATTTTACCGCTGAGGCAGCTACGTCTATTCCCAGTGTCGTAAGTAACAAGCAGTATGTTCAATATAAAGTTTTCTTCGAATCCGATGATGGTGCCCATGCATCAATTTTTAACCAAGTTGAACTAACCTACCAAAAATGAAGCTACGAGCATTTACATTAATTGAAACACTTCTCTATTTAGCATTGTTCAATGTTATCTTTTTTGCAGTTATGACCTGGGCCATTGCCTTGTCGCAAAATAATCGTGATGCTGAATATAAAAACGCGGTTGAAAAAAACGCAATCTTAGTGAGCGAACACATTAATGATTCATTCCAAAAAGGATTGTCTGTGGACTCGGCCAACAGTATTTTTGATAGTGCCTCAAGTAAGGTGCGTATTCTTTTCGATACCGGTTACTTTGAATACCAAAGTAATGGGGGGGTGCTAACAGTGACAAACGAAACAACAACCTTCGCTCTTACAGACAAATTCGTTAATGTTACGAACTTTACTGTTGCTCCAGTAATTGTGCAGCCAAACACCATTGTTGGTGCAAGAATTACGGTAACTTTTGTTGCCGAGAAATTCCCAACAGAAACTAAAACAATCCAAAGCTACTATGCCTTTAGATAAAAAACAAAAGCGAGCAAAGGGGAATATTTCATTAACTACCGTTATATTGGTTGGAGCTTTATTAATAGTTTCTGGAATGGCTGTATTGTCAAACGCAATCGACATAGCCATGAGCACCAAATCATATTTTAATAGAACAATGACCGATATCCGTACATCAACATGCATCGAAGAAGGCATGCGGAAATTGGTCAAATTGTCATCGTACACGGGCACAGTGTCTGTAACTTATCCAGACGGAAGTTGCCAAGTAGTCATTGCTGATGTTGTGGGAGACCCGACGCATAAAACCATGGCAATAACAACAACCTATAATGAATATACGCTGCTCAGAAATAAAAAAGTGAACATTACGACAAACCCAATGTCCGTAAGCAATTAGCGAATCGAGAAGTGTTTTGTCCATTCATAATTTCGCGATATACTAGTAAATGATCGAAGAAGACCAAGTAAAGTATAATCGCAGAATATTATTTTGGGCTTTGTTGGTTTTCACCGTTTTGGCGGTAATTGCAGTTGTTCTAGGGTTTCGACTAGTGCAGGAAGTTTCCATGACCAGTTTGACCGCGACTCCGATTGTTAAGGGAGAAAATTCAAATCAACTCAAAATATATCCCAATCGGGCACTTACACCGGGTGACGTTTTCTCTGGGGTAACTAAAGAAGTAATTTGTGTTTCCGGTTATTCCAAAACAGTCAGAGATGTTCCCCTATCGTTAAAAAAAGAAGTTTACGCTAAGTACAACATTTCATTTCCGCAGCCAACTGGTTCCTATGAACTTGATCACTTTATTCCGCTCGCACTCGGTGGCAGTAACGATGCTAAGAATCTTTGGCCAGAGCCAGCCTTACCAAAACCCGGGTATCATGAAAAAGATGTTGTAGAGGTCTATCTCTTAGACCAAGTTTGCCACCACGGACATGATTTACTGCAGGCACAGGAGGAAGTAAGAACTGATTGGTACAAGGTTTATCAAGAAATGCCTAAAAAGGAGAGTTTTCTATACTAGAAATCGGGGTAACGAGACTAGTTACGAACGGGTTAATGAGTTGTTTGAAATAGTTTGGTCACATATTTCTGAGTTAGCAACTAGTTGGAAATTCTTAAGAAACTTATCAATTCAATAATAGATCTTCCGCATATTCAATAAGTTTGTAACAATTAATTGCAATTTCTTCATTAACTGGGCCATAAAAATTGTCAATTTTCGAAAGTGCAATACTAGCCATTGGAGCTAATTTATTTGGTAAGTTATCTATACACCAAAGTGCAGCATTTCTTTTCGATATTGGGGCAAAGTTATTTTTTAATGAATAAATAACTCTACACAATTGTATAACTAAAAACATTTGATTCCAAAGATCCGATTTACTTCTTTCTTCGGACGTTAATTTCAGCTCAGATAATTTATCTCTAAGTGCATTACGAATTAGCTTATCTGATATCGATGGAATAATGTTCTTTGGATTTTCACCATACAGACAAATTCCACTATCTCTTACATTTTGTAAATCAATTGAAGCCCCATACATTTTGGCTTTTGTATTTAGTTTCCCACCAGATATTCTAATTGTATTAATCGTATTCTTTACAACATCTGATTTAATAAAATCTACCTCTAAAGATGAAAACCATTTTTTATCTTTATTTTGATTTATCCAAGTCTCTAATGTTTTAATTTCTTCTGTGCTTAATAAAGCCTTTGTATAGACGATTATATCGACATCGCTTCTCCCAGATTCAAAATTTCCATATGAAAGAGATCCATATAAATATATTCCAACAATGCTATCTTTGAATAGTTCTGATATTTCAGCAATAAAATACATCAAGAAGCTTTTTAGATCGGTAGGGATATTATCGTAGTTCATTTATATTAATCATAAATATTTCTATGATTATATATTAAAGAATTTAGGTGCGAAAGTACGGCGTTAAGAGAATTAGTCAAAATGTAAATGATGATGTGGGTTTATAGC
>PFQB01000098.1 GCA_002793355.1 Candidatus Dojkabacteria bacterium CG_4_10_14_0_2_um_filter_Dojkabacteria_WS6_41_15 | reverse complement strand
CCGGCTTTAGAGGCATTGGTCGAATCTATAAATCCATCTATAAATGCAGTAAACGATCCAAAGCAACAAAAAGTTGGCGCACCTGACTTTGTATTACTTAAAGGTAAAACCCCAATCGGTTATATTGAAGCAAAGGATGTCGATATTGATTTAGAGAAGGAATTTAAAACAAAGAATCAGTTCAATAGATACAAAGCTTCCTTAAACAATCTCTGCTTTACTAATTACTTGGATTTTCACTTTTATCTTGATGGACAAGCGATTCAGAAAGTGGCTATCGCAAGACTTATAGATAACACGATTGAGTTAATACCAGATAATATTCCTTTACTCGAAAGCATCCTTAAAAATTTTACAACACAAAAATCAATTTCTATTAGAAGTCCCAAGGAACTTGCTTCGTTGATGGCTGAAAAGGCGAAAATGCTCAAAAATGTTGTGTATCTATCATTGAAGGATGAGTCAGAAGAAAAAGGACAAGTTGAACAACAATATGAAGTATTTAAACAAATGCTTATTCACGATTTATCATTGGAACAATATGCGGACATTTATGCTCAAACAGTAGCATACGGTATGTTTGCAGCGCGATACCATGATAATTCTTTGAATACATTTACCAGAGATGAAGCTAACAGTTTACTACCAAAATCGAATCCATTTCTTAGAAACTTTTTTCAAACTATCGCAGGCTACAACATCGATAAAAGAATCGTATGGATTGTTGATGACCTTGCGGAATTGTTTAACCATGTTGACGTTCGCGAACTCCTTGCAAACTATGGCAAGGAAACAAAACGACATGATGCAATTATTCACTTTTACGAAACATTTCTTGGAGAGTACGACCAAAAAATGCGTAAGTCTAGAGGTGTTTACTATACTCCTGAACCTGTAGTCGATTTTATTGTAAGGGCTGTCGATGACATACTTAAAACTGAATTTGGGATTACAGATGGTTTGGCAGATACATGCAAAATTGAAGTTGAAAAAGAAGTACAAGGTAGCAAGAAGAAACAAAAGGCAATGGAACACAGAGTTCAAGTACTTGACCCCGCTACTGGTACTGGTACATTTCTTGATCATGTAATAAAGCATATCTATAACTCGAAATTCAAAGGCCAACAAGGTATTTGGCAAGGCTACGTTGACGAGCACTTACTCCCAAGAATTCATGGTTTTGAGATTCTGATGGCTAGTTACTCAATGGCTCATCTTAAACTTGATATTACTCTCGCAGAAACTGGTTATGACTCATCTAAGGGGCAAGGAAAGCGTTTAGGTGTGTATCTTACGAACACTCTAGAAGAACCAGAAGCGCATCAAAGAGATTTGTTTTCACAATGGCTTACTACTGAAAGTATGGAAGCTAACGAGGTTAAGAAGGAAAAGCCAATTATGGTTGTTATGGGGAATCCTCCTTACTCAATAAGTAGTTCAAATAAGGGCGAGTGGATTCAAAATCTCATCAAAGATTACAAAAAGGATCTAAAGGAGAAGAAATTGAACTTAGATGACGATTATATCAAGTTCATTCGTTATGCTCAGTGGTTTATTGAAAAAAATGGTGAGGGGATTATTGCGTATATCTCAAACAATTCGTTTATTGACGGAATAACACACAGGCAGATGAGAAAATCATTACTAGAAACATTTAACAAGATTTATATTTTGGATTTGCATGGAAATGCAAAAAAGAAAGAAGTATCGCCAGACGGTTCTAAAGATGAAAATGTATTCGATATTATGCAAGGCGTAAGTATCAATATTTTTGTAAAAAACAGGAGTTCTAAGCACAAACTTGGAGAAGTTTACCATTCTGAATTGTGGGGCAAGAGAGAAAAGAAGTATGAAGCATTACAAAGCAATGTTAATAAATTGAAATGGAAGAAGCTTGATTATCTTGAACCAGAATACTTTTTTGTACATAAAAATCTTGAACTTGCAGGAGAAAATAATGCCAACTTTTCTATTCAAGATTTATTTAGGTTGTACAGTTCAGGATTAAAAACTGAGAGAGATAGCATATGTATTCAATCAAGTATTAGTGATATTAAAAATGTTGTTAATGATTTTTATAAACTAGATGAAATATCTTTAAAAAACAAGTACAGCACATACGATACACGAGATTGGAAGTTAAAGAATGCAGTAAATGACGTCCGCAGAAACATTCATTCGGATTTGTATAAAGAAGTACTGTATCGCCCTTTTGATAAACGATGGACATGGTATTCAGGTAATTCAAAAGGATTTATTGGAACTCCAGGCAAAAAGATTAATAGTCATATGATATATGATAATTATTCAATTATTACAAAAAGAGGACAAGACTTTAATTCTCCACCATGCCATATAACCAATGAAATCGCAGATATTCGAGTCTATTCTTGTCCTGGTGTCCAAGGTTCAGATTACATGTTTCCTTTATATTTATACTCAGAAAACCAACTTGATTCTTCAACTCGCAAACCAAACCTTGACGAAAAAATCATTGCTGAAATAGCACAAAAGCTAAAGCTTCAATTTATACCCGATCACGAACACGCTGATTCAGGCAAAGAAGGGACATTCAATCCATTGGATGTGCTTGATTATGTTTACGCAATTCTTCACTCTCCAACATATCGAGAACGATACAAAGAATTCTTGAAATTTGATTTTCCACGAATTCCATTCACATCTGATCAAAAGCTATTCTGGTCATTAGTAGAAAAAGGTAGAGTAATTAGACAGAATCACTTGATGGAACATCCAAATAGCAGTTCGTTAATCACACAATATCCAGTAGCAGGTGAAAACGAAGTTATTAATCTTAAGTATTCAGAAAATAAGGTTTGGATAAATGATACTCAATATTTTGATAATGTTCCTCAAATTGCATGGGATTTATATATCGGTGGTTATCAACCAACTCAGAAATGGCTAAAAGATAGAAAAGGAAAGAAACTTACTTTTGATGAAGTTCTACACTATCAGAGAATTATTGTTGCATTAGTAAATACTGACAGAATTATGAAAGAAATTGATGGATTATTACCTAAGTGGCCATTAAACTAGTGCTTCCACACCAACTCAGAATCTGCGCAAATTCATCTTTACTTAATAAGCTACTAGAAGACTGCGTCACCTCATTTAAGATAATATTGACAGTACAAATTAATTAAACGCTTGTAATATAGAGGCATCTGTAATCGCTGAATATTAAAGTGGTGCTTCAATATCGTTTCTCTTGCCTTCACCTTTCCAACCTCTAGAACGAAAGTACGTATCCCATTACGCATATCATCAACGTAATCACCAATATCATCAAATATTTGGCGCATAATGTAATAGCTGGTAAAAAATTGTTTATACTGCGATACGTCATTCGGCATCAGATTTCTTGTATCTAACAATAGGTAAATAGCACGTTCTACTCTCAGAACGATTTGGTCCTCAGTTGCTCTTTTTACTAAATCGAACGAATGAGCCTTAACTATTGTCTCCGTCCAATTTTCTAAAATCAACTCCAGTGTCCTATCATCTTCATACGCCTTAGCGAATATTAATGTGTCTAGCAACAGAGTATCAAGTAGCGCTTTACTTGATAGTTCAGAATCGAGGTATTTTTCATACCCTTGGTGCAATACCACAATTTGTTCAAGAGAAAGGTATTCTAGTAAAAACTTATAATAACGCGACAAAAACACAAAATAATACAGGCTTTTAGGGAAGGGTAATCGGCTAAGATAAAGCCCTAACCAATCCTTTTTTAGAAGCAATGAAGAGACACTCACTATGGGGACCACGGAAGTCTAATCTTTGCAAGCAAAGGTGCAATTGTGAGGATTGCCACCTCAAGTAGTTTCAATACCATTAATGAGTATCTAACATTGTAATCTTGCTGTCAACCTCATCTTTCTAGGTAACTATCCCCTGACCGCAAGAGATAGAAAAACAATGAAATAACTTAGGTTGGAGTTAAGAGGAATAATGGGGAATGGCTAACCTATAGTATTGACAGTGAGCGGTAATGTGGGTTACAATAAGCATTGTTGACAAGTAAGGTTTACCGCACTATCATATAAATGATATGGAAAAATTTCCAGTACTTGTCCCTAATATAATTCCCCAAAGAAGATAACTAAGAATCTCGTAGACAGGATTCGCACCTGTAACCAATGAGTTAACGGCCCATTGCTCTACAAATTGGAGCTACTACGAGATTCTTAAATATCTTCTTTAGATAGAGGTAAGGTACACCCTTCCGAGGGTTAAATTATGTACCACTCATATTTGCGTATGAGATGCCTTAATACCTGTTTGGTACTAGTTTGGTGTAGATCTTCGATGACCTCTCACTCTAGTACCGTTTTTTGTTCTGTAACTTCTTACTGGAACAATTTTCTGACGCTGAACGCCGTAACTAGATGACTTCGTTTTAGCCATTGTAAAATACCTCCTGTTTGCTTAATCTAGAAGGGTGTACCATATCTCCGTCTAATTGTTAAAGAACATACACAAAGCCAACCTAATCCTATTTGACTGGTCAAAGCTGAGCATTTTGTCTCTCCTTACGTCGTTGGAAAAACAAACAAATATTTATATTTCTCTGGCCTTGCGATTTAGATAGCCTGAGAAAATAAAGTTACTACAATTATAATTGGGCCGCACTCGCTTGTCAAGAAATCCGGGCAAAAATGCCAATTAAGGTCAAACAAGACGTCGGCCAAAAAAAAGAGAGGCGTGGCTTCTCTGAAATTGAGACGCTCGTTTCTCTCCTCTGGTGCTGCCTGTATCTAGCAAACAGCCCCAATATTTGTTTGTATCGATATTATAGTACGGATACTTGACGCAAGTCAAGTATTGTGATTCTCATTAAAGAGGTAAAGTGTGTAGGCTCTGATTATATCAGTTCATTCTAACCACATCCACATAATACATTTTGGTGACTATTCCGTAATAGCAAGCATTTCGCACCATGTTACAATTAACGAATGAAAGAAATAACCAAACAAGACATTCAAACATTCACAGAAGATTTCTGTTCACAAAACTTTGCAAATTATTACTGTAGTGTTTCAATATCATTACCACCTGAAATTCGCACATGTATCGTTGTTGTCAGTGGGGTTCGTTCTGGTGATATATTAGGTACACCCAAGCGCTTACCTAAAGACCTTGAAGAAACTATTCTTGATGCACTGTATGAAAAATTTCAATCAACTGGAATTTTATTCGAAATACCAAGTTCCAATGATAATCCTTAAACGGTATGTTTTCGATACTCCTTGAATGTATACTTTGTTACCATATCAAGATAGTATTTCTCATATATTACTTGTTGTAAAGGAATAGTTACATCTTTCAAAGTATCAACACAACTATACTCCCCAGCACCCCCAACGTCAGCGAGAGACCAACCGTAATGTACGGGGCAAAGGGCAAGAAATACAGTAGCCCGATGATCACCAGCGTGCCCAGAATAAACGAGGCCATCAGACGCCGGGGCTTGTTATGCAGCAACGTCAACTGCAACAGGTAGTACATCAGCGCGTAGCCCACCACCGCAAACGCTTGATACCGCAGGAACTTACTGGTTAACCACAAGGCTTGATGGTCAAAGTGCCCACGGGCATAAATCGCGTTTATTAGAAAGTCGGGCCAGAGGACGAGGACGAGGGCGAAGGCAAAAGAGGCCGAGCCCAGCAACAAGAAAGCGGTCGTATTGACCGCAACAACTGATCGTTTCTCTTCTATCCACCGTTGCATGGTGGGAATCAGGTAGGTGGTCAGCGGAATCACAAAAATGGGGTTAAACAGGTTGATAATCTTGTTGGCATAGTTGTATGCTGCAATGTAGCCTTCGCCGGCTGCATTTAGCTTGTGCAAAATCAGGAAGCCGGGCAGGCCCGACAAAATAAAAGTAAATAAAATCGGGCCGATATAAATAAGTAATTCCTTTTCAAACTTTATCTTCTGAATACCAAATAATTCGCGAATCCAGGGTTTATCCGCCAGCAGTCTGCGCAAATCGGGGTACATCACTAAAATCCGCAACATTCCCACCGCAATCATCACCACCACATACCAATAAATTCCGTATTTCGCAGCAAGAGCAACGCCGAATAACAAAACGAGATTCGCAATTAATTCTTGCGTTGCTGGCCATATAAATACCCGATTGTAGTTCAGGTAACTTTGAATAATGCCCGCCATACCATAGAAAATCCCGGGGATCGCTGCTAAAACACCGTACTGCCAGGGAACCGTTGGATACACAACAATCATCACAATTGCCAAGACTACCGAAGCTATAGTGAGAATTACCCGGTAAAAATGGAACGTTCGTAAAAAAACTTCCCGTTTTGCAGATTGGTCTCGCGAGAAAAAGATTGTTAACGCGGTAATAATCGTTTGGTTAATCAGGTATGCCAACACAAAGTCCGTTGGAAACATCAAAATTCCCAACAAATCCGACGTATACGACGCGCCAAAGAAGTAGGCGATAAAGGCATTACGCAGAAAACCAATAAACTTGGACGTTATCGCCAGCGAAATCAGTGTTATGGGTAGCCAGTATTTCTTAAAAAAATCGAGGACTCGGGTCATCGAAAACATTGTAGCATTTTTCAAAAAAAGAAAATTCAAGTATTCAGAATTTGTTATTGCGCAAGGTGTCTTTGCAAATCAACCACTTTTGGGACCGCAAACATTGGTAGATTTCCATCTTGCAGTGCATACCCAACCATTTCTTCAATATCTAATAATCCCTCGCTTGTCGGAACAGGAAAATCCACTTTTATTTTTGTTCCTTGATAGCGCAACGTGATAAGAGTATGCGAGGCGTAGCGAAAGCAGGTAACAGCAATAGGATGTGCCAAGCCTTCTAAATGGTATTTTCTTGTATTTCGTACTTCATCGAAAAATAATGCTGAAGTCAAATCGATATCCTGGACTATTTCTTCTTGGCATCGCGAGCTCTCGACTAGATGAAGCCCCTTCTCATCAATATCAAATACAATATCATCCTCAGCCCCAACTTCAGCGCCAGAATCTGTTTCGACTGCTTCAAGGGCAGAATCATCAATTAATTCAAAATCGTCAAGATTTAGACTTACAGACGCTGCCCCAATCGTAATTTCAACAGATTGCGAAGTTTTACCTCCATTTGCAAGCATATAGGAGGATGCCTGAAAATTCATCGCCATATTTGGTGTGCCACCTGCAGTCGGAAATGTTATTATTGAATGGCATTCAGCTCCAGGATTCTGGCCAGTTAAGATAGTACGTTCTCCACTTTCACACTGAAAGCCTTCACCTGCAAGAGAACAGTCCACAGTATGCTCACCAAGTTCATAATATGTGTCCTCAACTTCATAATAAGCCAATTGAACATCTCCATCTTGGCGAGGATGGGTAACAAAAACGAATATTGAACGACCTCCTCCAATAGAATGATTCCCTGGTATAGTCTGAATCTGTAATCCATTTTCTCTCGCATCTTGCATTAACCTAGCAAGTGAATCTTCAGAATCACCACCAAGATTCTCCAAGTTGTCAAACATCCTATATTATATCAATAATTTATGTGCTTGTACTCATTGCAGATTATGAAAGATACCACGAGCCAGAACCAACTGCTGAAATTCCCAGATTCGAAGGAGAACTATCCTTATTGAATTTGTATACTTTCGGGCGATAAGGGTTAAATACTTTGCCTTGACATAATGAGTCAAACACGTCAGAAGTTAATTCGTTAAAGACAGACATTGAAGCTTTAGGAACTTGAATACTAAAGTGTGCTTCAGCACTGATAATACGTATATCTAGCTGCTGGTTCGTCATGATGATTTCGAGTGAAATGTCGATAGTTCCTGTATCTGTAGGCACTTTCAATTCATACAGTATAGGCAACAAACATGAGTTGTTCACTATTGCCAGCGCACTTAAATCTGGATCTGTTAAGTCAATTTGCACAGGTTTATTGCCACTCTTTGTCCAAAGTGCCAAACCTAAGCCGTGCTTACCGGGCAACGCCTCACTTTCGATATCAACGCAAATAGCATTGGGATCTTTCAAATCTGTATCTAGTGCATATGTAGTATTAACCTTTGGTCGTTGACTATTCGTCTCGATAATTGCTCTACCTGAACCGACCATACCATCAACAGAATCAAGACAAGAGGTGTTTACAGCAGCAACACTCCAACTGTCGTCGTGCCCACCAAAAATTACGTCGCTTTGGTCTGCGCCATGCTTCGCAATTAAGCCTAAATTCACATAAGCTATGCCACGAGAAGCCGTTCTCCCTTCGATAGGGGTCATTTGCGCTCTTAGTGTTGGGTCACTTCTTAGCCCAACTTTTCTTGCTTCAGTAATTTCACTGATTGAATACGATTGAGGTTTACCTTCTTTCCAAGGCTCTTGTGCTGGTTTTACTACCGCCATCGCGTATTATAGGATATCTAGCAAAAACAGACAAGTATCCGTACCACATCTTGCTACACCAAACTCTGCCCCGTCATACTGTCCGCTCCTTTTACATCCAACAGCTTGAGAATAGTTGCGGGAATATCAGAAAGTATGCCGTTTTTGTCCATTACGGTTGCATCATATACCAGCCTAAGAAGATTCGTCCCATCATTCCATTTGCCATCATCGAAAACATCAGGATTTACAATATGCATAAACGGGACCAAGTTTAACGTATGGTTTCTGTCTGGTTCGCCAGTTACAGGGTTTATTTTTTGTTCGGCGTTGCCGTGGTCTGCAGTAATAAGCACTTGCCCACCTTGCGACAGCATTTCTTTTACCAAAAAATACACACAACGATCGGTAACTTCGACAGCACGCGCAGTTTGCATAAGTTTTCCGCTGTGGCCAACCATATCAGGATTTGCCAAGTTCAACAGATAGAAGTCATCCTGCTTTTTTCGCATCCTTTCAAGCAAAACATCAGTAACTTGATAGGCGGACATTTCCGGTACCGTTGAATAATCTTTTACTTTTGGCGACTGGATTATACTGAATTCTTCACCTTCGGCAGTCGCCTCTCTCCCCCCATTAAAAAAGTACGTAACGTGGGCATATTTTTCTGTTTCTGCAATATGAAATTGTTTCTTGCCTGCTTTTGATATCGTGTCCGAAATTGGTTCATAATTCTCTTTTGACGAGAACAGAACATCGACAGGAAGGCCCTCTTCATACCCTGACATGGTAATAAAGCGTTCGATAACAAAGGGGCGATCGAACTCTGCAAACTTTTCGGTTGGTGATACGAACGCCTTGGTGATTTGACGTGCCCGATCTTCGCGAAAATTAAAGAATAGGACCACATCGTTTTGCGTAACAGGACCGACTGGGTTTCCATTGGTGTCAACAATAATTGTTGGAGTCAGAGTTTCGTCATCTTCTTGCCGTGCATAGGCATGTTCTAAAGCGACCTCGGGTTCGGTTTCTTTCAGTCCACTGCGCCCAACCATTGCATCGTACGCAAGTTTGATTCTATCCCAGGCATTATTACGATCCATAGCGTAGAAACGACCACTAACACTTCCAATCCGTTTCATGCCATATTGGAACATCTTTTCTCGCAGTTTCTTTAGATAAAAACGGGCTTCGAAGCGTGGGGTATCCCGACCGTCGGTAATAATATGAAAAACAGGATCAATCTTATTCTTGTGGCAAAATTCCATGAGCGAAAAAAGGTGACGGACATCCGCGTGTACACCAGAAGCCGACAAAAGCCCCATAATGTGCAGCGTTCGGTGATTCTGATTAACGTCCTTTGCCATGCGAATTAACACCTCACTCTTGAAAAATGATCCGTCAATAATCGAATCATTAATGGTAGAAATCATTTGATACACAACCGTACCGGCGCCAAGGTTCAAATGGCCAACTTCGCTGTTGCCCGGAACACCAGCAGGAAGCCCAACATCTGGGCCGGAAGCGCCAAGAAGCAACCGCTTATCTGCGCGCGTCCACAATCGATCTAGCGTGGGGGTTTTTGCATGGAGCACTGCGTTGCCTGCATAATCTTTGCCAACGCCGAGTCCATCCATTATAATCAGTAGGACAGGTTTCATCTGATTTCATTATACCCTACCTATGCTATTGCACAACATATTTAACCAATTGACCGAGAAGGAATTACCCGATTTATTCGCCTACGAGAGCAAGCTATGGCATACCCCCCAGGGTATTTCGTTGCAGGAGTTATGGCAAATGGCCGTATCCGACGCTTCATTGCTTGCAGAAGTGCATGCAGAAACGCAGCGAATTCTTCCCGAAATATTGCAAAATAACGTTAGTAGTTTCGAATCCCGTGGTTGTATCCTTGATCTTCGCGTTGGCCAAGGTGGGTTAGATGCCCAAGACTGGACCGATATGCTTACCACCATGTACATTGAGTATTTAAAGCACTTGGGGGCAAAATATGAATTATTGGAATATGAACCGGATCCGACCGCAGGAATAACTCATGCCAGCATTGAAATTTCGGATTCTTATGCGTACCTTGCCTTTCAAAAAGAGGAAGGTTCACACCGTTTAGAACGTAAGTCACCCTTCGGGACAAAGGGAAAAATGCAGACTTCTAACTGCCTAGTACAGATTTATCCAACGGCAAGCGCCAAAGATTCGGTACTCATTAAAGAAAGCGATTTGGAAATAAAGACCGGACGTACTAGTGGCCCCGGTGGACAGAATGTGAACAAGGTGGAAACTGCAGTTATCGTCAAGCACATCCCGACGGGAATTATGATCAAAAACAGTCAATCTCGAAGTCAGTTGCAAAATAAACAAAATGCCCTTACTTTGCTAAGAGCTGCACTCCTAAAAAGAGAAGAAGAACGCCAAGCCAAAGAACTTGCAAGCTACAAGGCGACTTCTCTGGAATCCGTCATTCGCACCTACGATTTTGGGTTAAACTACGTAAAAGATACAAGAATTGGATATAAAACTTCACAAGTTGAAAAAGTATTGAAAGGAGAACTTGGGGCATTTGTGTGGAGAGAACTGCTTCGTTAATCCCTACAGATAAGTTTCTCAATCTCCGCAACGATTGGCGAACACCATTAAGAGCACTTTTCCTTCGATGTCTTCAGCATCTGGCGAAAATTCCCATACATCTTCAGCTCCTGGCTTCATAAGAGTGATATCGCTTCTTAAACCAAGATAATCTTTTATCTCTCCGATGGCCGAAGGATTAGTTGCACCTTCCCCAACAATTTTTACATTTCGTTTTCCATCAGCTCTTCTGGAAATAATCAACGAAGCTGGCTTATAATCATCTCCTATGACAGCGACCTCGACAAACTCTGTATGTTGATTAGCTCCGGGATTCCATGCGGTAACATACTTTACTGAGCATATGCCGAACTTACCTTCATTTTCTCTTTTAACAACAATCTTTCGGCTGGCTTGTCGCTCGGGTTCTCTGTTGAGACTAATTCTTACAGCTGCACCGTTCTTTGTGGGATAATTAGCAGTTGCTGTATATTTAATTGCCCTAAAATTACCATCAAGATGTTTTCTAGGTGTCGTTGCACTACACTCCAGTTCCGGACATTCAGCCAAGACTTCATCCAAAAATGCTTTTGGAAAGGACTCCTTTACAAGCTTACCTATTTTCGTAGCAATATCTCTTGTAACTACCCTTTTATCGTTTTCAGAGACTGGTCCACCTTGTGGGTCTTTATAAACGAAAATTTTTTCCTTACTAATATGTTCTGTATCAGCACTTGGCATAATCTATTTGCGTAATTTAACTTGGGGAGTCAGTAATTATATCATTTCAGGCAGTTTACCTACAATAACTAACTGATAACCTTAAACAATGCGCTAGTGCTTACGTCCCCTCAGCCACCGTCTTGTTAAAGAATAGCATACTGCGAAGAATGTTAAATACGCGGTCACGAGTTGCAGCAACATGCATGTTCTTTAGGTCCTCCGGTGTTAAATCCGGAATTAGCGCTAGTAGTTCTTCATTGTTGATTTCGTCTTTCCAATTTACCCAACCAACGGATCCATGAAAGCAGATTACTAACTTTGCTGTCTTCGTTGCGTCAACTTGGGGAATTGACACCGAAATCCTGGAGTATTCGTTAAGTTCCCCCTTGCTTTCTATGTTCATGACAATACTATTGGGATTTCCAGCAACAACACCAGCAAATTCTCTTGAAACAGTAATTGCTGAACAAAGAATCTCTTTCCCCCGCTGCTTATGGTCAAATGCTACAGAAAAGCCATTATCACTTTCTAATAAATGTGCGTGATACTCTATCTGCCTTTTACAGCCAAGACACTTAGGGCTACTAACCTCTATGACCAATTCACTCTGCTTCTTAGGTCGAATCACGTCGATTTCTTGCTCGGTTAAATGTCTTATTGCTAGTGAAGAGAGGTCCTGTTTAATCGCATGTTCTACCTTTTCTTCCGTCACTTCCCGTCTTAATCGATTGTCCTCGTATTGAAAGCTTGCCCTTATTGATGTCGTGAGCCCTTCTGAACCATTCGCGTTAGCTGCTTTTACTGCCATAGTCAATGTACCTAATAAAAATAGTGGGGAGCTTCTAGTTATACCACTTCTACAATCTCAACACCAATGCTCACGCTGTTTCTGAAAAAAGAATTTCGCGAATTTTTTCAATAACCTTCAGAGCATTCGTTTGCTCGTGTAAAAGCTGCTTCAATTCTCCAACCGAAATGCCCAAATAGGTACTAAATGGTTTCAGAAACTCTTCATTTGCTTCATGCTGACCAACAACACGTAAAGCACTATTGGAATCATCAACATTACTCATCACTTCAAGAGACCAATGAGTCCCATTATAGGGACTAACCGATACCGACCAGTTCTTATCTGAATCTCCGTCTTGGTACGTTCTACACACTAACTCGACCGAACCATGTTGCCCTGCAACGGGAATTACCCGGCTAGTCTCCAGCTCCATATCTTCTTGTGCTTCTGGCACATATGCGTGCGTAACACATGCATACAATGTTCCATCGAGCGCTTTTACGTTTTCTTCCCTGACTCTGTGCGGCTGATCCGTTCCTTTGTTTGATTTTGGTTTATAGAAATGGTTGCTTGTATCAACCCATCCTTTGGATGAACATAGTGCTGTTTGTACACTTACGTATTCTTCTTCTTTTAGCATTGTTTGGAGGAATCCATCAACGCGTTCTTCAATTGCTAATACAAATTTTGATTCTGATGGAAAAGGAGTTGGCTCCACAATCACTGGCTGAAAATTTCGTGGCATGTTTATAAACAAAAATTATTGTGGGGAAGCAATGAAATTATACTACTTTTCAAGCATTAGCACTACCTTAATCCTCGGTATGTTACAATCTTCCTATGCTCCGCGTTTCAAAACTATCAAAACTATACAAACAGGGTAATATTGTTATTCCTGTCCTTAAAAATGTTTCGTTCGGTTTAGAGCGAGGTGAGTTCGTCTTTTTAACCGGACCTTCGGGCTCAGGTAAAACCACACTCATTAAACTATTGATTCGCCAAGAACTTCCAACGAAAGGAAGTATCGTTTTTGAAACTGTTCCTATCGAATTATTGCCTCGCAAATTAATTCCGTCATACCGACGCACCGTTGGTGTTGTTTTCCAAGACTATAAACTGTTAGAACACAAGAATGTCTACGAAAATGTTGCTTTTGTTCTGGAAATTCTGAATAAATCTCCGCAAGAAGTGCAGAAAACCGTTGAATACCTTTTGGATTACGTAGGTATTATCGATAAGAAAGGTTTATTTCCTAAACAGTTATCAGGCGGAGAAAAGCGACGAGTGGTCATCGCCCGGGCAATTGCTAACAATCCAAAACTGCTGATTGCAGACGAGCCTACAGGTGACCTTGACCTTGATAACACCGAGAATATTATGTCCTTGTTGGGCAAAATCAATAAGGCGGGCACCAGCATTATTATGACCACTCACAATCTTGAACTCGTGTACCGCTACGACTACACCCACTGGCACCTGGACAACGGCGAGTTGATTCAAAGCTCTCCTACAAATGAACAAAAATCTGCCAAGGCATTTATGGCAAAACTGGCAAAAATTCTACCTGCAGAACTCATCCAGAAGCTAGTCCCACTTAACCCAGACGAGAAGGAAGATTTACTCAACTTAACTCCGAACTTCCTTAAAAATGAATTGAAGTTTACCGATAAAGAAATTTCACAATTAGCGACTAACCTTAAAAACTTGGCATAACATGAATCTTGTGTGGGCTACAACCTTTAAATACATTCGACGAAACCCCGGTCTTTCGCTCGCAAGCGTCGTAATTATCACGGTTACTTTTTCGTTAGGAACCTTATTTTTTGTCATGAACGAGTTTGCGACAAAAGCCGTAACCTACTTGCAAAGTCAGCCAACACTCTCGATATTTTATGACCCGAAGGAAAAAGAAGAAAATATTCTGATTTTTAAAGGATATCTTGAGAAGCAAACCGGCGTAATGAAGGTTTCCTATTCTACCTCGGCGGATATTCAAAAGCAGTACCTAACCAGCATTGGCATTGCCCCAGAACAGCAAGGTCAATATGCCTTCGACGCTAACCAAATCCGCATCCTTCGCGTGCAACTAAGGCCAAATACCGATTACAAGCCTTTCGTGCAGATGGTTGATGACGAAAAGAATAAAGGAGCACTAATCATTGATAAAGTATTTTTCCAGGATATCGTCGAAAAAATCAGACAATTTAGCAATACCGTTACGGTCAGCAGTTTGGTTATAACAGCCTTTTTGTTCATCGTTTCCATTATATTAGTGTACTTAACCATCGGGTTTACCATCAACCGCTTTGCACAAGAAATCGAAATTATGGACTTAGTAGGCGCAGATCCAAAAATTATGGCAATGCCCTTTATGTACCAAGGTGCGGTCTACGGTGTAGTTGCGGCGTCAATATCTTTCTTTTCCATAATGGTGATTTGGTTAGTCGCAAACCTTGTCTTACAAGATAATATTCTCTTCAAATTCATTCACGACATGATGTCTAGTGTAGGACTTCAGGCACTTTTCTACCCATCGTGGTTCTTCGTCGCGTTTGGTGCAATTGAACTGGGATTAGGAGCCCTAATTGGCTATCTTTGTGCCTTCTTTGCGACGAAGCACTATATAAAATAGTACGGATTACAAAACGCCAGCAATACATATGCATATTGGAAAAACAACTAAAAGACTTCTTACAGTTTCTACCCTGCTTGTGTTTGCCATAGGGTTAATCTCCTATTTTGGTGTTTCACCACTGCCTGTTCGTGCAGCAAATGACTGCCCTGCTGGATACTCATTAAGCAAATGCTATGACTATTTGATAACGAAACGAAATGAATTAGTTGCACAACGAAAGAAAATTGAAGGAACACTAAAAAATGTTAGAGTTCAAGAAGGAGACATTCAATCGCAAGTCGATGAAATTAACGCACAAGTGACTGCAAACGAAAACGAACTGGCACAAAGACAAATTGACATCGAACTGGCAAGTATCGAAATCACCAATATTGGCGAAGATATCTCGGAAACCAAAAACCGTATTGACACGCTGAAGCAGGAAAAGCAGAATTCGATGCAAAAAGTGAACGAAATTGCGCTAATGGCGTATAAAGTAAACAGCATTCCGATTTGGTACTTGCTTGCACAAAATGACCTGATTTCGACATTAGAAATGCTCCGCTACTTCGATTATGTATCACAGCAAGAAAAGGTCCGCTTTGCACAATTTACAAACCTGCAAACACAACTATCATCAGAAGAGAAAGTCCTTGGCGTGGCGCAAGTCGCAATTATCGAAAAGCGTGATATCATGGAACGAGCAAACTTAGAAATCATCAAGTTACGCGCAACCTTGGCAAGCCAGCGAGGTAAACAACAGACACTTCTAGCTGAACTTACTAAACAAGAGAAGACACTTGCAGCAGAGCGGTCAAAGCTTATTTCGCAACAAAATGCAGCGGACCGCCAAGCACTTTCGGTAGCCATACAGCTGTTCGAAGCGAATAAGTTAGGTAACGGAACCGCAGTAAGCAGAGGAAATGTTATTGGTCGTGAAGGATATACCGGCTGTACTTTCGGAGCTCACATCCATTATGGCTTCATTGAGCGCAAAAACGGTAACAAGAGCTCATACTATACTAACGTCAACCCTTTTAGCTCAGGATTATTAAAACTTTCCGGTTCATATGTGACAGACTCGCGTGCTAAAGCTCCATTACCCGGCATGCTGATGACCTGGGGATTTCATGATAGCTACTCTATCGATGGAATTTCTACCTCCGCAGGCAACCAAGACAGTTCCCGGAAATACCAAATTGTAACACCCGTTTGTTGGCAATCAAAAGGTAGAACCTATTCGTTAAATGGCTGGGGTGCACCAATTTTTGCGGCACTTAACGGAAGAGTATATTATGGCACCGATAGTTGGGGTGGAAAATATGCAATAGTTGATCACGGGAAAGTCTACAATGGAAATCAATTGTTAAGCATTTACTGGCATTTAGACGGAGCAGACTCCCGTAAGAGGTTATTGTAAGTTAGCAACCCACTTGGATTCTACAGAATTTTTGTTATAATGGACCACATTAATCTAAAACGTCGTCATATGAAAGACAAGAAAAGATCAGTAGATACCGCCCCAAAAATGCAGGAAGCAACGGTTGCAACCTCAGTAAAAGAGGCACCAAAACGTCCAATAGCTTTTTCAATAAAAAAGGAAACGCTAATAAAGTTCGCGGTTGGCTTTGTTATCGCCTTAGCCCTTATTCCTGCCCTTGACTGGGTTATTCAAACATCGATTACCTCTCAATATGTTGCGTTTTTTAAAGATACTGATGTTTCTCGTTCCGCATACCTTAATGAATTACAAAAGCAAGATGCAGCACAAGGAAATCCAGTATTAAACGAAATGTTAGCTAAGTCTGCAATTGCACAAGGTGCAAAAGATAAAAAGCTTAAAGTTACCGATGCCGATGTTAACGCTGCAATCGAGGCCGATAAAAAGAAAGCGGGAATCACCACAGACGAAGCCTTTAAAGCCGAGCTTAAGAATAGCGGAATTACCGAAGCAGAATATCGAGCTTACGTAAAGATAACAGTAACACTCGACAAGCTAATTAACGGTACTGCTGTAGAACCGACAGACAAAGAAATTCAAGCGTACTTCGACGAAAATAAGACGCAATTTACCGACAAGAAGTTGGCTGATGTTAAAACGCAAATTATTGATGCCATTAAACAAAGCAACCTTACCACCAAGCGACAGGAATGGCTTACCAAAGCAATGGAAGGGTACAACTCAGCAAATAACACCTTAACCTCGGAAACAAACAAAAGTTACAAGTTCCTTAAAAGTATCGAGTTAGTGAAAAGGTTGTTCAGCAAAGACGTAACGAAATAAAGGATAAAGAATAAAGCGCAAAGTTTAAAGACTGAAAGTTAAAAATCGGACGAGGCAAATAATATCCACCATTATTGATTTATACTTTAATCTTTATACTTTAAGATTTAATCAGCCACTACCATCTCGTACTCACTTCCATTCTTCACTACAACTGCAATATTTCCAGACTGAACATCTTTGAAAATGAAAAAGTCTTTGTCTAGAAGTTCCATTCTTTCAATTGCTTCAGTAACTGACATTGGTGCCATCTCGGTAATAACTTTTCGGCGAATTTTTGGGACATATCCTGCGTATATTGCACTGGAGGAGTCCTCTAGTTTCGCTTCCTCTTTTACATCCTCTACGACTGCAGTTTCTGGCCATGTCTCCGCACCTTCCCATTTTCTGAAGTTGTCCTTATAGTGAACTAACTTCTCATGTAAACTTGGAGCCATATCATCGAACAATACATAAACGTCCTCGCCTTCCTTTTTCATTCGAACTACAGCTTTAGGAAGTGTAATAAGAATACGAACATAGAAATCTTTAGCAGCTCCTTTGTGAAAAACTGTTTTACCAACTTCAAGATCAATCTGGGTTGCCAATTCAATATGAGGCAATTTGAGTAATTTATCTTCGACGTATTTTTTTATCGGATCTGTAACATCGAATCCTCTTCCTGTAAACGTGATTGGTAACGACATAGGATAATCTTTAAATTAGCAGTTATCTATTATACCAGTCCGAGGAAAGGCAGCACATGTTGGGCAATACCCTTATCTGCTGCCTGCGATAGCGAAGAAAGCTCCGCTGTTGTATATGCCATTACCACGTAATCCTGCCCCGGAATATAACGGATTGTGCGATTGTCAACGCCAATTCTGAATGATTGTACGGTTTTTCCAACTGTGGAAATTACCGAGCCGATTCCTTTATGCGTGCGGGAATTACGAATCGGCGAATATTTGAACAGGCCGAGGGCGATATCGAGTTCGTCATAGATAATTAGGACATCTTCTGCACTTTTAACGCCATACTTTGCCATAACTTGCTGCACTGCTCCACCACTAAGATTCATATAGGTTTGCGGTTTCACTAATACGGCGATTCTACGACCATCGCCCGAAAAAACCTCACTTAATATGCTTTTCTCTTTTTTGATTTCGTGCCAATCCTCGACGACATAACCAAGCCCACGAAGGTTTACTGCTAATAGATCAAGCGTAATAAAACCCGCGTTGTGAGGCGTTCTTTCGTATTCTTTCCCGGGATTACCGAGACCTACTAGTATTTTCATATTCTTTCAGTATACGGTCAGTTAACTTTTTTTGCCAGTCGAACATTTCATCCGAATGGTCGTACCCACTCAAGTGCAGCAGCCCATGAATAATTATTTCTAGCAATTCATTTTCGAAACTATGCCCAAGTGCTTTTGCGTTTTTGCTTATATCGTCGGGACAAATATACAATTCTCCCATAATGCCGTTATCGTATAACTCGAAACTAAGCACATCAGTGGAAGTTTCTTTTTGACGGAATTTATTGTTTAACGATTTCATTCGGCTAGTACCCACCACGTTGATGAAAACGGTCTGATTCTTGCTCTTCGCTGCCAATTGTGGCGAATACGTCAAGAGCTGGATTATGGCGGGCTGCAAAAGGAAATCCAATACACGTAAAACTTCAGTCTTGTGTTGTTTCGTGGTTAGTGAATAGTCAAGCTTCATGCGAACTAAAACATTTTCTTCTTGACGTGTACGGATGTTCTTGGCTTGCTCTTTGATCGTCGTCGTTTCCTCTTAGCAGAACGTTCCAATTCGTGGACTTTTACTCGCCTTGCCTCGGATTTTGAAAGGTGACAACGCTTGTCTAAAACATCAGAGATAATGCCTTCTTTAATAACTTGTCGCTGAAAACGTCTGAGGACAGAGTCGATTGGTTCATTTTGATGTACTGTAATAACTGCCATGGTCGAATTATACACAATTAATATGCTTTTGCAAAGGAATTACTCGTTAAGCAACTCGTCTGCTAAGGTTTCCACAGATTTGAGCACTTCTACTTCACTGATTATCTTGCTCTCTGCTCTAGAACGTGCCTTAATTTCAACGCCATTCTTTTCAAGGCTTCTTGCACTAATGGTCAAGCGAATTGGGCAGCCAATAAGGTCTGCGTCGGTGAATTTTTCACCCGCGGAAACAGAAGTGCGATCATCCCAAACAATTTCCACCTTGTTTTTAAGCAAATTATCGTACACCCTGGTTGCTAGCTCCATTACCTCAGTAGATTCTCCCAAAGTTACGAGGTGAACGATATACGGTGCAACTTGAATAGGCCAGATGATTCCCTTATCGTCATGGAATTTTTCTACAAGAACTCCCATAACACGAGTAGTTCCTAAGCCATAGCTTCCCATGTACACTGGCTGTAAATTCCCCTTATCATCGGTATATTTGTAACCAACGGCGTCAGAGAATCTAGTATACAAAGGAAATATATTACCGACCTCAGCGGCTCGGAAAGTATCATATACCTCACCAGTTTCTGGATATATATCGCCTACCTTCGCTACCTTAATATCATAGAACTTTGCAGGTCGCTTCACGTCCCTGTCCCAGTTCATATTCTTCATGTGATAATGTGCTTCATTCGCACCTGTTTCAAAGTTAACCAAATCGGCAGAGGAATCATCAATATAAACAGGAATTCCTTTTGGTAAATTATATACTCCGGCATAACCGATAATTGATCCAGTAACCTTTTTCACCACTTTTTCACTTGCAAGCTTGAGAGACTTCACCCCAGCTACTTTCTTAAGCTTCAACTCGTTAACATCGTAATCACCACGAATTGAGCAGATTATTGGGCCATTTTCAGTTTCGAAGATAAGTGTTTTGGTGGTTTCTTCAGGAGTAATTCCCATAAACTTGCACAAATCGTCAACACCGATAATACCTTCGCCGAAAACTTTTTCAAGTGGCTTTTGCTTAGTGTCTTTAGAAAGTTTGACCGCTTTTGCTGGGGCAATTTCTTTGTTAAACGTCTCTTGTGTGCTAGAAACATAGAAAAGTGTGTCTTCGCCTGCCTCACATTTCGTCTGAAATTCATGAGAATAATCGTCAGTAAAATCACCACCCGAAGCAGCAGCAATAACCGTGTCTTTTCCCAAGCCTAGTCGTTTAAACGCCGACATATACACTTCTTTTGATTTCTCATAGTATCGCTTGAAATCCTCAACACTTGCATGGAAGGAATACAAATCCTTCATTCGGAATTCTCGCCCTCGTAGAATTCCAGCTTTGGCACGCGCTTCGTTGCGAAACTTTGTCTGAATTTGATATACCGCTTTTGGCAATTCTCTATATGAAGTTGCAAATTTCTTTGCAATTGGGGTAATGGTATCTTCATGTGTGCAATTAAGGATGTATTCTGCATCATTTCTTTCTTTCGACATGGCATTGGCTGGTACGGCTTTCATCAATACATCAACAGAATCAATACGTCCGGTTGTTTGCCAAATATCAAAAGGGACCATGGAAGGTAAAAAGACTTCTTCCGCGATTGTGTCCATTTCTTCACGAACTATATTTTCAATTTTGTGCAGAACACGCCAACCAAGAGGCAAGTAGGAATACACTCCGGACATGGTTTGGTCAATAAAGCCGCCACGAGTTAAATAAGTGGCATTAATACTATCGAACGTTTTTGAAGACTTTAACGTCTTCGTGAGCATTTTTGAAAATTTCATGTTCTCGCCAATAAACTAATATAACCTTCGCACCGCGAAAGCATACGTTTGGGACGAGAAACTCGTGGTACCACCCTAACTTCCCGAGTGAAAAACTCGGCTTATTGTCGAAGATTTCCTGCTTCGCCAGTCGAGTTAGCAAGCAACATGTTTATTACTTGGTTTCTCGAACGCTCCCAGGCGGGTTGGTTTGTCGTTTTTTCACACTATGCGAAAGTTTACGACGCGCTACTATTCCTGTTCGTTGCGTAATGGAAGAATTATAGCACGAAATGAAAAAACTGCTTAGATAGGTTCGCCATCAGGACCCATGACACGTCTTGGGGTGATTTGCCTGCCGGGCGCATGTCCAATTCCTTCTACTTTTGGACCTTTCCCTTTAACTTCAACTAATCCAACAACATAAACTTTAGCAGCATTGTCCATAAGAAAAATCCCCGCGTGGCTTTTATTCCCTCTTGCTAACGTCATTCCTTGTTGCTGTTCTTGCATTAACTCTGTTGCACCGTGAATACCTCTATATGTTCTACAAGTTACGTTTAACCTCACCGTCCGGTTTGGAGTCTCTCCTGAATCATTGGGCAACGAAAAATCAACAGAAATACGCCATGGCTTATTTTGCAACTTAGAACCTTTTCGAAAGGTCAATTTGTTAATTGTTGCGTTTCTGCCAACCTGCAAACTATCGATAACCCTTTTTGCACTTTCCTCGCTACTCAAAAACTCATACAAAGATTCTGAGAGATACGTATGTCTTGAAGTATTGTCCTCTGGAGTAGCCCTTGCTATCTCCTCTTGTAATCTCGTTAGCGCCTTGTCTAATCCTCCTTTTGGATTCCTTCGATCGAACAAGACTTCCCCTACCGGCTCACCAACTTGCTTTACAGTATTGGTACCCATAATTAATACAGTTTTATCTTAGAAAAAACATCCAAACATCCTTCAACATAATCAATGCACCCAATCCCAAGAGAAAGAATAATCCGATAGCCGTAACAATGCCCACAATCCTCTCGTTTGGTTTTCGACCTCTTGCTTTTTCATAAAAAAGCAAGAAAATGTGCCAGCCATCAAGACCTGGAAAGGGCAACATGTTGAACAAGGCCAAGCTAATACCAATTAAGCCCGTCATATTAGCAAGATCTGCTACTACCGTTTTGGAGTCTGTTACAACTGAACCTACTGCTGCAACAATTGCAACGGGGCCAGCAAAGGCATAGCCCAATGGTTCGTAATCACCCGTCTTCGCAGTGAAAGCAATCATCATTCCGAGCATCCTTCCAGTCAATACGGTCATATTTGCCGAATGTGAAAAGCCAGAAAAGGTCTTATTTACCAACGTTGAACCGTAATCTAACTGAATTGGGGCAGCCCCAATCTGAATACCAACTTTTTTATTTTCGTCGCGAATTACAAAAATCTGATTGCTACCATCTTTTGTTATGATTTCCATATCTATTGAATCCGTTGAGGAATTCGAAATGGCATTGACTACTTCCGCAGGAGAGGTCATTGCGACTTGATTTACCGAAACTATCTGAAAAGGAAGTGTTAAGCCAAGCTTTCCCATTGGAGAATTTTCAACTACCGCATTCACAACAGGATACGGTTTTCCAATGGTGGTTATTACTGCCCCAATTGGTTTGAAATTCAACGGAATAGGAACTTTCCAACCATATAACGCTAGGGCAAGATAAAAAGCAACTACGGCCATTAAAACGTTCATAAACGAACCAGCCAAAAGTACTTGTAGCTTCGCCCACTTTGGCGCAGTACTAAAATTTCCGCTTCCCTTTTCTGCATCCATTTCGCCTTTTAAGCCGTTATACCCACCCAAAGGAAAAGCTTTAATTAGCCACAAAGTGTCGTGCCATTTCTTCTTTAAAAGTGTTGGTCCAAAACCAATTGCAAATTCGTGAACCCCAATTTTGTTTCGCTTTGCAAGAATGTAGTGCCCTAATTCGTGGGCAATAACCATAATATTAAGGACAAGAAGGGAGAGCAGTATGTTGAGCAACATGATGGTTATTTAATCAATAGTTCTCGTTTTTTCTCGTAAATATCGTTGATTTGTTCAGTAAACTTCTTAGTGGTTTCGTCAAGATCCTCTAAGGCTTTAAACAATGCATCTTCTGGCAACTCGCCCTCTTTCTTTAATTCTTCGAACTTTGATTTGGCAGTTTGCCTAATATCACGCAAACCTTGGCGAAAATTTTCCGACCTATCTTTGAGAATTTTCGTATACTCTTCCTTTTTCTCTTGCGTTAATGGGGGAAAATTAAGATAGATTGAGGAATCTTTTACAGAAGGCGTTACTTCACCTTTCATTTCTGCTTGAATTGCATCAGCTATTGGCTGAACATTTCCTTTGTCCCACGGGGTAATTACCGCAGTGGCAGCACTTGGCGTACTAATCGACGCCATTTGATACAACTGCATTGCACTTCCATACGCAGAAACCTGAATATTCTTTAACGCATCAATGTTCACACTGCCTGCGCGCATTTTTTGGGCTTCCTCCTTAAAGGATTCTACCGCAATCTGCATATCTGTATCTAAATCCGACCAAATCTGGGCTAGATCTGCCATCTTTCGAAGCGTGATATTTTAATGTTTTCTCCTAACTTTCCGGTCACTTCTTCTAGAAGATCACGGATAGTTTTGCTTTCATCTTTAAAATATGGTTGATCAAGAAGGGTATTTTCTGCTAGATATTTCTTTAGCTTTCCTTCCATGATTTTCTCGATTGCAGCTTCTGGTTTCTTTTCTTCCAGTAATTCTGCCTTCCATTGTGTTTTCATCTCTTCCACAACTTCTGGCTTTATCGAATCTGAAGAAACAAATAGGGGATTGGTTGCAACAATTTGCAAGGCAACTTCGTGGGCAAAAGCCAATAACTCTTCATTTCGAGCAACAAAGTCAGTTTCGCAAAGTATTTCTACCATAGACGCGAGTGTAGCGTTACCGTGAACGTAGGCATGAATGATTCCGTTTTGGGTTACTCGGCCTTCGCGCTTGCCTGCCTTTTCTTTAATGAGTTCGATAATGAGCTTTTTTGCCTCTTCGTAATTATCTGGGAACTTTTCTGCGGCTTCCTTACAAAGACCAAAACTTGCTTTCGTCTCTTGACGGAGTTTTAGAAGAATATCGTTTTTTGCCATATTATTTGACCAATGAGCTTATTTTCTCAGCCGTCTTTGCGCCAATTCCCTTAATTCCTTTAAGCTCGTCGAGAGTTTTCTCTTTCAATTGCTCGACCGAAGTAATTCCTGCTTGAGTAAGTTTCTCGATTACTGACGCGGGGAGTTTAAGATCAGCAACAGCGCGGAAGGAGGTAACACGAACAGTTCGACCTGTCTTTGATTCTTCTCGAGGAGTAACCACTGGTTCGTAGGCCGCTTGAGGTGCTTCGCTGGCTAGCTTAATTCGGTGCTCTTCTTCTACAGATTTTTCAAGTTCGACTAAGCGTCGAGCAAATTGTTCGCGCATAGGAACCAAGCGCTTAGTGCTATATTTGCTGAGAACTTCACTGAAAACGCCAAAGAGTAAACGAATTGCCTTGATTGCATCATCGTTTGAAGGAATAGGATACGTGATAAGTCTTGGGTCACAGTTCGAGTCTACAACACCAACGATCGGAATATCTAAGGCACGGGCTTCCTTTACAGAGATTTTTTCAAACTTGGTATCAATAATAATCATTACCTGTGGAGGTCGATCCATGAACATAACGCCGTTAAAGCGCTTTTTCAATTTCTCGATTTCTCGTTGCATAGCAAGCAACTCCATTTTTGGAAGCACATAGCGCTTTTTGATATGAAGTTCTTGTAATCTTTGCAATTTTTGAATTGACTGAGAAACAGTTTTAAAGTTTGTGAGCAAGCCTGAGGGCCACTTGTCATTTACATAGTAAACTCCAAATTTTTCGCCCATTTCCAATACAATAGGTGCAGCTTGTTTTTTCGTACCAACAATTAATACTCGTGCTTCTTTTTGAACGGAAGCAACAAGAAATTCAACTGCAGTTTTTAACGCAGGTACAGTTTTTCGTACATCGATTATATGAATACCCTTGGTTTCTTTGTAAATGAAGGGCTGAAATGCTGGGTGCCAGCGTTGTGCAGAGTGTCCAAATTGGGCGCCTGCTTTCAACAGATCGTCTGTTGAAGGAAATGAAATGTTTGCTTTTTCTTGGTCCATATTGTCTCCTTTTACCTAAGTTTCCGACCATTTGGCAGGAGTGCGGAAACCTGAATTATTTTAAAATGTTTTCCTCTTTCGAGGTGGTTGATTATAGCACACTCGTAAATTCATGAAAACTAAAATACCCCTCCTTTGCGATGATGATATGGTCAATCAATTTCATCGTTAACAATTCTGCGGCACTAACAATCCGCTTTGTCTGCTCAATATCTTCAGAACTCGGCTTTGGATCACCTGATGGATGATTATGAATGAGAACAAATTGTCGTGAGCGAAATTTGATGCCAAAATATAGCACATCGCGAGCGTCTATTAACACCGAATCCGTTGTTCCTTTCGTTAGAAGTTCCGTATGAACAATTTGCAACCGAGGAGAGAGATATACTCCATAAACGTACTCTTGCTGTTTTGTTCGAAGATGCCGAAACAATTCCACTAAAGCAGCCGGTGTTGTGTAGCGGAGACTTGGGATATTCTCCGTTTTTTGCCGTAGTAAAAGCTCATACATTCCCAATATTGCATGCTTCTGAACCGAACCTGGACGAATTTGCTTATCTACAAGCGAACTAAATTCATTCGTAGATTGTGCCGAAGATATGCTGTTTTCGACAAGAGGGGCCAACTCTCTTGATAGTTCAAATACTGATTTCTGTGCTGAACCAATACGAAGCACCAGAGCCCATAAATCGCAGGTATCCAGCGATGAATACCCAAAACGGTTACTTTGTTCTCTTGGTCTTAGCTTTTGAGGCACTCTTTTTTATGACTTTTTTGCTAACTACCTTTTTTATCGACGTTGTTTCTGCAGGACTCTTGGCTGTACTTGCTTCGCCGGATTTTGCAGCATCTCCCTTTTTAAAGAATCTGCTTTTAATATACTTACAGTTCGGATACGCTGAGCAACCAATAAAGGGACGTCCAGTTTTTCCTTTTCTTTCTACAAGGTGAGCATCACAATCTGGGCAGACTTCCTTAAGAAGCATTGGAAGCGTTTTCTTTACTTCTGGGTAGTCAGGATGAGCCCAAAAAACGCCAAAGCGTCCTTTTTTGAGAATATATCCACCTTTGTCGACTTCTTCGGGAACAAAGTATTTCGTCATATCAACAAAAGGCTCTTTATTCTTGCATTTTTCGTTCGGGCAAACATAATACTGACCCCAGGGACCAATCTTCAAGTGCATTTTTGTACCACATTTTCTGCATTCTTTGTCTGTTTCACCTAGTGACGTTAACTCCTCTTTTACAATGGACTTGTTCTTCTCTTCAATATCTTTTGCGAAATCAGGATAAAATGCTTCTAGCATTTTCTTTTTTGTTAACGTTGCATTAGCGATTTCATCCAATTCCTTCTCCATTTGCGCCGTAAAAGCGTAATCAACTATTTTTACAAAATGTTTTTTCAAAAAATTACACACCAAGATTCCAATCTCTGTTGGAATTAAGAATTTCATCTCGCGAAGAGCATAATTTCTGGCAATCAATGTGCCTATTATGGATGCATACGTTGAAGGTCTACCGATACCTAGTTTTTCCATTTCTTTAACCAACGTTGCATCGTTGAAGCGACTTCTTGGCGTTGTCATTAAATTCTCGGCCTTAATTTCCGAAACAGTCAGTTGGTCACCTTTGGAAACTACAGGAAGTGGCTTAATTTCCTTCTCTTCTGCATGTTTAAGCAGTCGATACCCAGCAAAGACTTCTCGTTGCGCTACGGTCTCAAACGCCCATTTCTCTTTGTCAACAAAAGTTCTTGCCTCGCTTTGCACGGGAACCGTCTTTACATTTTCTTCCTCTAAAATCTGAGGTTTCATTTGTGTAGCAACCGCTCTGCGCCAAATCAATGCATACAGTTTATACTGCTGCGGCGTAAGGTATTCCCGAACCATCGAAGGCAATAATTCAACATGTGTTGGGCGAATGGCTTCGTGTGCTTCTTGCGCGACCGCCGACTTTGTCTTATATCGTCGCGCTGTATCATGTAGATATTCCTTACCATATTTTTTCTCGATTAAATCCCGAATTGCCGCAATTGCTTGCTCGCTCATGTTGACCGAATCGGTACGCATATAGGATATCAACCCGATAAGTCCGCCTTTCTCTTTGATATTTACGCCTTGATATAATTCTTGGGCAAATTTCATCGTCATCTTGGCGGTAAATCCATAGGTTTGATTTGCTGCCTGCTGCATAGTTGAAGTCACTAAAGGTGGTGGCGGTGATGATGTAACCGTTTTCGTTTTGTGCTCAATTACCTCATGCTTTCCCTGCAAATCGAGGAGCTTCTTAAGTTCATTTCCTTGCTCGGGTACTGCCTTGACCATACTTCCTTTCGCATCGACTAACGTAAATACAACATCAGTTCCTTTATATTTCGAGGTAAAGGTCATATATGGAGTTGGAACAAACGCTTTAATCTCATCTTCTCGTTCAACAATCAATCGTAAGGCTGCAGATTGAACACGTCCGGCCGAAAGCCCAAATTGAATTTTTTTCCAAAGCAACATGGATAGCGGATAACCGACCAAACGATCCAAAATTCTCCTTGCTTGCTGTGCCTCAACTAACGATGCATCTACGTCTCGTGTATTTTGAATGGCAGCACCAATAGCTTCTTTGGTAATTTCGTGGAAAACGGCGCGACGTGCTTTCTCGCTCTTCGCTGGGAATTTACAAATCTGCGCAACTTGCCATGCGATAGCCTCTCCCTCACGGTCAGGGTCAGGCGCTAAGTATACCGTTCCTGACGTTGCTTTTACGGCTTTCTTGATAGACTCAATCACCTTATCTTTCCCTTTTATGGTCGTATAAACCATTTCGTATCCATTTTCTATATCTACACCAAGTTTGCTGGTTGGGAGATCAATAATATGTCCAACCGTTGCAATTACTGCAAAATCCTTCCCTAAATAGCCTTGAATTGTCTTCGCTTTAGCCGGAGATTCTACGATTACTAAGTTTTTGGCCATGAATTATATCCCGAGAAATTAATTACCATTTTGTTTTTTCGTTCTCTAATAATACCAAATCGGTGTAATTCTACCACGAAAGACTCGAAACAGGATAAATCGCCTTTAGATGACGCATATATGTATCTCTTTAGGTCTGCCTGTGACAGATGCCGATGGTCCTTTGGTTTGATGGCAATTTTTCCTTGTGATAGACGTTCTATAAATAGCTTATAGGTCTCCAGCAACTCTCCTCGGTCTTCAAGGTAAAGCAAGTCGTACAGGCTTTGAATAAAGGCTCCTAGTGCTTGTTGAATTCCAAAAGTAAGCCCTCCGTACGATACTTCTTCATTGGGATCGGGTATTGCAACATATACGGAACGGCCATAGGAGATTGCCAAATCTGCCGTTATTAGCGCTCCGCTTCGCAACGGAGCCTCAATAATTACTGTTGCTGGAGATAGGGCTGCAAGTAAACGATTTCGCGCGATGAACTGCCACTTCGAGATTTCTACATCGCTAGGAGGATACTCAGATACAAGTAAAGAATTGGCAGAAACCTCAACACTTGCATTTTTAGGTAGTTGCGGAAGTATTGCAATTGTTTTTCCTTTTGCGCGCAAGGTTTCTTCAAATACCAAAGAATCAACACCTTGCGCCAACCCGGAAACAGTAACAATATTGCAGTTTGCAGCCTCAAAAGCGAATTGTTTTGCTTTCAATTGTCCCCATAAAGACGGATTTCTAGTACCAACCAAGGTGATTTTTTCTTTGGCAACAAGCAGTTCGAGGTTACCGCGGCAATATAATATTGCTGGTTTGTCGGCGATTTCGGCAAACTCTGCAGGAAAGCCGAAATCGCCAGGCAACAAAATTTTGACACCACTATCTTCCAACTCTTCGACAAAACTTAGTGCTTCGTCCAACCACAGCGTGATTTGCAACAAATGCGACGCAAGCTCGCTATTTAAAATATCGCTATCATACAGTTGTCGTATCGCTTCATGAAATTCACCCTGATAAAATGCGGCTTTTCCCGTTGCCCCAAACTGTCCAAGTAAAGTGACAAACCATTTTGCCATCGACTGACTTGACGTAAGTCGTTTACTGATTAGATAGGTGGCAATCGCAGCAAATGTTTTCATGCTGCAAGTATTGCACGCGAAAAGTGAATGCTACTTCTGAAGTTTGTTGCGTAGGTATAGGCGAAACTTCTGTATTTCTGATTCTGGGTAGTGATGTTCTCTCAATGAGCGGAAGAATAGGTCAAAACTTACCCATCCTACTTCGGCAATGTCGGAGTCAACTTTATCAGTTACTTTATCCCCTAACGTTCCTTCCACCACCAAGACTTGCAAAACGATTTTGCCGAGATCCACCGTTGCTTCTAATTTCACGTCTGTAGGATGTTCAAACAAATAACCTGTCTCTTCAAGAAATTCTCTTTTTATCGCTTCTGATATTTGCTCACCTTTGTTTATTCCACCACCCGGCAATGCGTACATTCCAGGAAAAAAGCTGTCAGTATCGGCTCTCTTAATGCAAAACAACCTGTGTGTCGCTCCATCAATGATAAGGGCATTAACCCCAACAATAATTCTCTTACCGTCGCTTTTGCTCATGCTACCTCGCAATCGTATCCCCGCTCGCATTCAGACAGTGTGACAACCAGGTTGTCGGGTAAGGAAAATCGGCAATTTCCGCACATGTAGGAACTCCCTGTCCAATATAAGAAACCTTCCATGTACCGTTTTTCTTTCCTGCAAACCAAGCAGCTCCACCCATGTCATCTGTGTTACGAACCGAGCCACTTGCCATGGTACCAAGATTCTTTCCAATAGAGAACTCAAATTTGTTTGCTGGAATACCGCTCTTTGCCAAAACAGCAGCCTTAAGAAGGACTGAATCAGAAATTGTAGGTGTTGGAGCTACAGTTGTAGGCGCTAGTGTAACCTTTACGGTCGCCGTTATCACAGGGGTCGTCGGAATCGGAGTAGCGGAAGCTGTTGGTATAGGCGTGCCTCCTTGCGGAATAGCCTTTTGCATAGAATTCGAGTAAATAGCCCAACCTAACACTAGGGCAGAAATAACGATTGCTGCTGGCAACAAGAACGGTTGGATTGAAGTACTTTTCATATTTCTAGGTGAATAATAATTAAGTGTTATATTCTACACCAATTCTACTAAGACATATGTGTATCGCTATATTCAAACGCAGAACTTAATAAATATATAAAGGATTGTCAGTAAGGGTTATGGAGACCTTACCTCCCGCGACTTTTATCTTCTGCTTCCGAGCATTGGTTTGATTCTGTTTTGTTATAACATTTTCAACAGTTTTATCAGAATCAACAGTAAACTGAAATTGCACTGTTGAGGATTTGTCTTCGGGTAACAACAATTTTCCCGACTCATACCATGCAATCCATTTCTTTTTCTTGTTAATTATCAGCTCATAAATTCGAACATTAGTATCTCGCGTCTGGATTCTGCTTATTTGCGTATATCCCTTGATAAATGCTTGCAGCTGTTTTAAAGCATAAAATGATGGGTATATTTCAACAATAGTTCTTTGTTCGGTAAAAACATTGATATTTGTCTTAGTCATACCACCCCAGCCATTGTTTCCTGAGGCCGCCTGGAATAAAGCTGCTTGAGCTAAAGGAAGTTCTTCAGCCCAAACTGTATCAATTAAGGTTACTCCTTGATCTGCCGCTATAACAACCCTTTTCACAACGTCTATTCCGGCAAATCCTCTGACCCATTCTAAAGAGTCCGAATCCTTATTAATCAATTTCTTAAAGTATTCAGCTAATCTGCAACGATCATTATTATTTGCTGGAGGAAATAAAATAGCAACCTGCTTGCCCTTGCATGAAGTCGCAGGACCAAGACCCACAAACGGTGAAATTCCAGTATCACTAATAATAATAGGTTTAGAAATTCCTCTTTTTTTCATTTCTAACTCTAACCATCGCACATTACCTTCAATTTCTTCTGGATTCCCCAAAGAGTGAAAATTAACCACATCAAAAATATCGGACCTGTCTAATACCTTTCTGTTTTCAGCTAATGGCTTGGCATGTTTCTTTAATAATGCTTCGTTTTCTTTAAAATGTTTTTCAATCTCATTGAGGTTAGAATATGCTAATTCTGTAGAATAGGATTTAAATACATTTGAGGTTAGAAATGCAGCATGAAGAATTTTGACATCACTATATGCAGTATGAGCAACTTTATATGCGGTTGCCAGCATTTCTAGGTAATTTTGGGTAGATTCCGGTTCATAACTAGAAAATTCTGTACCAATTTCATAATAAATAACAGGGTATTTTAGCCCTGGCATGTCATTCATTCCGTCTTTGTCGTACCTCTCCACGACAACCTGAATCCAATTTCCATAATCATCAAGATACTCCAATTTCGGTGAGTGATCCAATAAGAAATCCTTACTTGCCCACAAACTTCTGGAGCGTAAGGCTAGTACGAGTGTTTTAAACCCGGCATTTTGGAATTCTTCCACATAACGATCAGTTTTAGAAAAGTTGATTTTACTTTTTGCTGAAGACTGCATGTTGTCCCAGCGAATACTGTCAGGAAATTGCTTGGCAGCCTAAATACCTAAATCAGAAAGCTTTTTCGCCATCCCAGGCATCACATATTCAACGCCAATAATAATCTCTCGTGTAGCAGAGTTGTTTTGATTCTCGCCTAATCCTTCTGTAATGGCAAGGGATTCGTTGCCACTTTCTTTATCAGTACTGACAGGTACCCGATATACTAGAACAGTTTTCTAGAAAAACTGACGTAATATATTTGGTAAAATTGTATGATGAAACGTATTTCCAAAGAGATAAG
>PFQB01000121.1 GCA_002793355.1 Candidatus Dojkabacteria bacterium CG_4_10_14_0_2_um_filter_Dojkabacteria_WS6_41_15 | reverse complement strand
ACCTTTCCTGCTCATATCCTGATTATATTGCTAATATTGTTACAGCGGGTGATACAGGATATTTTGTTTTGGGGGTGGCCGGAACACTTCCTGTGAAAGAAGTTCAGGAGATAATTGACAAACTCAATATCTCGCGTCTTCTACAGGGTGAACTTGTAACGACGGTTGATCAGAAAAACACGACTATAGCACTTGCAAATAGCAAACCGTGCGGCACCCTCTGCGTTGGGTTAAAGCCAAGCAGCGAAGGGATTTCGAAACGCGATTACAAAATAACTTTCTCCGAGCCGACCTACTCAAAAAGTGTTAGACAGAAGGAATTGGTTTCTTTTTCGGTAAAAGTGAAAAATGGTGGGGAGTTTCCAATATATGCAGAAGGCGACAATTCGCTGTTTTTAGCCTCAACGGTTAAAGGAATTTCTTCTTTGTACCATTCATCTTGGATAGCACCGTCGTTGATTGCTCGAATTTCTGGCCTACTGCTTCCAGGTGATGAAACTGCAATTGTAGTCACTATGGGGGCTCCGTTACGGCCAGGAAAGTATAGCGAGACATTACAGATAAAAATGGGAAATACACGAGTGGGTGCATTAATTCCAGTATCATTTTCTGTAGAAAATGACAATTATAAATTGGGGAGAATTGTCTCTAAGGATGGTTCCAGTTATGCAAATTTTCGTAAAACACCTGACTTGAGGGGAACGGTATTAGGCAAACTTGACGTAGGCTCATATGTTATTATCAAAGGTGTTCAAGATGCTTGGGTGAATATTGAAACGAAGGATGGGCGTGTTGGGTGGGTGTACAGGCCATTTATTTCGGAGCGACTATAGTTCGCACAATGTAAATTTATCGTAGATAGAATGTCAGTACTAGAAGGGTTGAATGGTGCACAAAAAGAGGCAGTTTTAGCGTGCGAAGGTCCGCTACTCATTTTGGCTGGTGCCGGTTCTGGTAAAACGCGGGTATTGACGGTTAAAATTGCGCACTTAATCACTGAACTTGGATATCGACCTGAATCAATCTTGGCCGTAACCTTCACAAAAAAGGCAGCCAACGAAATGCAGGAACGAGTGCTGCAATTGCTTCCACCGGAGTTCCGAGAAAGAAAGCCTTTTGTTGGGACATTCCATTCGTTTGGTGCATTTTTGTTACGTCGGCATGCGCAAGAAGTAGGATTAGACCGTTCGTTCACTATATACGACCAAGACGACCAATTATCTGTAGTTAAGTCGATATGTAAAGATTTTGAAGTAAGTCAGAATTATAAACCGATGTTGATTCACGGTAAAATTTCAGACTCAAAAAATAAGGGAATCACCGCAGATGAATACTTCACAAATAGTTACGGTGATGATTTCGACGAAGTGGTTTCAAAAGTATATAAAGAGTATGTAAAGAGATTGCACGCCCAAAACGCGGTTGATTTCGATGATCTGCTCTCACTTGTGGTAAAGTTGTTTGAAAATAACCCAGAAGTATTAAAGCGGTATCAAGAGCAATTCAAGTATGTGTTGGTAGATGAGTACCAAGACACCAATATGGAGCAATATCGCATTGTTCGGGCTCTTGCCAAACTGCATCAACATCTTTGTGTAGTTGGCGACGAAGACCAGTCGATTTACTCTTGGCGTGGAGCAACGGTCGATAACATCCGTTTTTTTCAGAAAGATTTTCCAGACCATAAAATGGTTAAACTCGAGCAGAACTATCGTTCGACTAAAGTGATACTTGATGCCGCAAATCATGTTATTTCAAAAAATCCAAATCGTATTCCAAAGGCGTTGTGGACTGACAAAACTAAGGAATTCCCCATTGTTGTTGCTCGTCTAGACGATCCCTTCTCCGAAGCTATGCAGGTTTTGCGTGAAATCCAACAATATCAAAGTAATTTAGACGAAGTTGCCGTACTTTATCGTGTGAACTCGTTATCGCGAAGTTTTGAAGAGGTGTTCGTAAAATTCGGTGTTCCGTACAAATTAGTTGGCGGAGTAGGTTTTTATCACCGCTTAGAAGTCAAAGATATTATGGCGTATATCAAGTTTATGAGTAATCCTAAAGATGAAGTGAGCTTGTTGCGCATTATCAATACACCTTCACGTAAAATTGGTGATGGAGCAATCAAACAGTTCCGCGAGATTGCAGCTAAAGCGAAATTGCATTTGCCAGAATTTGTTTGGTATGGGTCATTAATATTTCACGATCCAGAGTTCGCACTTGCAATGGTTAGCGACGAGTATCTGAAAAATATTCAAGCAGCTGGAACCGATATCTTCGACAAATATCCGCAACTTTTTAACCAATTAGGCAAAGCAATTAAGCTTTCCTTCGATCCAGAGGTCGATATATCTTCCTATGTGATGAGCGTCATCGATATTGTTGGATATAAAACGTGGATTGAGAAAATGGCAGATACCAAAGAAGAAAGCCTTTCTCGTTACGCAAACGTTCAGGAATTAGCTGCAGTAGCAGAAAAGAATAAATATGTTGGTCGAGAAGGCTTGATGAAGTTTCTTGAGGATATTGCCTTAGTCGAAGAAGCGAAGGAAGTAGCTAACGAAGTGGACAATGTTGTTCGCGGAAGAGTTCATTTAATGTCAATTCATGCTGCAAAAGGATTAGAATTTGGCGCCGTCTTTTTGGTTGGCTTAGAAGAAGGGATTTTCCCACATAATCGTTCGCTGGAAAATCCCACGCAAATGCAAGAAGAGCGTCGCTTATTTTACGTTGCGGTTACACGGGCGAAAGAGCACCTGTATTTATCAAGCTCTCGAAAGCGACAGTTGGGCAGTATGATGTTCGAAACGGTGCCTTCGCAGTATATTACTGATATTCCGGAGAAGTTGAAGGTGGAAGTCTAGGATGTTAACTACTAGCTATTCGTTAGGGGTTAATACCTAGTTACAATTCGGTCCTGCTCAAAATAAAAGCTCTCTAGATTCTTGTTGATTATCCGTTGCCCAACTTCTTTGTCTACATCACCTGAATCTATATTCTTTGCTTCGTATTCAATAAATTTGCTTGACGGTATCCAGAAGTTTTCGCCAAACTCATTTTTCTCGGCAAGTACGCCAACGTGGTCCGTTGCTACGCAATAATGATAGAAAACATCTTCAAAAATCATAAGCTCTGGATTGCGCTTTATCTTTCTCAAAACGCCAACAAACACGAACGTCGCTGCAAGATTGGCTTCTTCCAATAGTTTTCTGCGTGCAGCGTCAACAATTTTTTCGCCAGGTAGAACTTTTCCAGCTACCGTAGTAACTTCACCATAGAATGGATTTCGAAGTCTTTTTTGAATAAGTAACTCGGAATAATCATTGCGGAAAACCATTAAAGCAACAGAAACCTTGAAGAAGTCGCGAGGATTTCCGAGTGCATCCAGATGAGTAATGGATTTTTGCCCAATTTCGGTCAAGGAATAGCGTGCTTCGTTTTTATTTACTAATCCAGTTTTGACCAGCTGCTGTAAATGGTAGTTGAATAGGTCGTTTTCAATTCCTAGTATCATCAATTCTGAATAGCGCTGCTCTGCAGGAGATTTCATCAGTTTAGTCAGAATTTGCAGTTGTATTGTATGAATTGCTGTCTCTATGGTGTATTGTACCACATTTTACCGAAGACGGGTTCACTAGAAAACAATGTAGATCATGACAAAATACTACCAACTTATGCAACAAGAGACAAAATTAAAGCTTACAACTTATGGTCGAGTTCTGAAACCACTTGAAATTGAGGATTACGAAAGAGATGTCGGTGCAATTGCAAAAGTTGCCATTGTTCCAGCTTTACGTTGTCGCGAAGGAGACTTCTTTCTTTTCAGCCAAAGAAAGGACTGGGGGAAAATTGACTTTTTAGTTTGTGGGCACATGAACTTGTTTGATGCAGAACAGCTTGATATTCCGATCGCATGCAGGAGGACTCTTCAAAGGGAATTTTTTGAAGAACTTGGATATCTCGGAAACATAGTTGGAAGAAATTTGCTTAAGAAACATAGGCTTGAATGTGTTTTGAAGCACCACAATATTGGTAATAATAGTTTAGAGCTAATTCAGTGTGTTGAGTCAGAAGTGGATACACAAACATTTCCTGTTTCTTTTTTAAGCAGAATTCTTTATGCCTTGTCGGCAAAGTACGTGATTGTAGAAAAATCATTAGCACTCGAAATGGGAACAATTCAAGAGAACTTACTCTCTAATCGCCTTCGTGAATATCTTATATATAAATCAGGCGTATTGCTACAATCCTAAGTATGAATTTTCTGGAAAGAACTTCGGTCTCTTGCTCCAGTTACTTCTGTATAGTATAATCCCCTCGAATCCGTTTGTTTAAGATAATATACAATAGTGTATGGCAAAGGCCGAAAATACAAAAATAGATCTACATTTGGTTCGCAATTTTGGGACTATTGCGCACATCGATGCAGGTAAGACCACAACTTCCGAACGTATGTTGTATTTTACGGGTAAAACACACAAGGTTGGGGAAGTTCACGAAGGTGCTGCAACCATGGATTACTTGGCAGAGGAGAAAGCCCGAGGAGTTACCATCGTCTCTGCTGCAACCACCTGTTTTTGGACGAAAGCTGAACAAAAATATCGTTTAAACCTCATTGATACCCCAG
>PFQB01000001.1 GCA_002793355.1 Candidatus Dojkabacteria bacterium CG_4_10_14_0_2_um_filter_Dojkabacteria_WS6_41_15 | reverse complement strand
ATCTAAGCGAGTATAATTCTTCTGAAGTGGATACGTTGTTGGAACGCGGTAGATTGCAAACGAATTTAGACAAAAGAACGGAAATATATAAGCAATTCCAAGAAAGGTTAACCACGGATGCGGTCGCCATATTCTTGTATCACCCAGCATTTTATGAAGTCTATTTTGATATAATTGACCGCAAGTCCCATTGACCGTAAGTAGCAGCACTGACAGGTTTACAGGGGTAAATACATGGACACTTATGCCGGGGTGGCGGAATTGGCAGACGCGCTAGCTTCAGGAGCTAGTCCAAGCAATTGGGTGCGGGTTCGAGTCCCGCTCTCGGCATGGAAGTAACTGATTACCTATGGTAATCAGTTACTTCCGTAGTGTGTAGGATGAGGGCACCGTATCAAAATTGGCACCTGACCAATCAAAAAACATTGGGAATATCGATACTCAAATTTCTAGTCTGATCAATAGGTCTTTTTCCATTTAAACGTTGAAAAGGATACCCACATTCCGTGTATTTCGTAAATCTACGTTTCAAGACATACGCGTTCATCCAGAGATTTGCGTGCTCATAAGATTCGAAGCCTTTAATTGCCCGTATTCTAGTCTCTAAATGTTGGTTAAAGCCTTCTTGAATATTGTTCGTTAATGGCGACCTTGGAATTTTATGATAATTGAACAATTCTTCTCCGAAATGATTTTGCAACCAGAGCAATATTCTCTTTTCTTCGGTATTCTCCTTAAAAATCGAATACTCTAACATATGTGCCAACTTGTGTTGGCGCTCAATGGGTTGTATTCGTTTTGATGTATCTAATGCTTCACTTAAATGACTAAAGAACTTACGATACTGAGGACTGCTTCTAATCTTCAATTCTCACCGAATCTGTTCCTTGATGTGGTTGTAACAGGCTTGAATTTTGCAACTTGGAAAGTAATGGTGACAGGAATCTTTCAACGGTGCGTTGTCGTCACACGTAACCAGTTGATAACGATGATGCAATCGATCAAAAGACTTGAAGA
>PFQB01000005.1 GCA_002793355.1 Candidatus Dojkabacteria bacterium CG_4_10_14_0_2_um_filter_Dojkabacteria_WS6_41_15 | reverse complement strand
AAAACGAACAGGACAAAGGTCAGGCGGTTAGCCTGTAGCGCGAGCTAGATACTACGGGCTATGCCCGTAGTACTCATTGTCGCTCATATTTGCAGTAATTCAACTGAAAAGAATTTTAGTTAAACGGTTCTCATTAAGTTGGAACTACGGTATAATCGATTATGAAACGAACAATTTCTTCAGAGCTTTCTTCTCAGGTAAGCAAAGAGGTCCGTGTAGATGGCTGGCTCCACAATTTCCGCGAAATGGGAAAGTTGGGTTTCTTAATCCTTCGTGATCGGGGGGGATTATTGCAGGTCGTTGTAAATAGCAAAGAAGCGTTGGACGAACTTTCCACCTTGCAGCCCGGAAGTGTCGTTCGCGTACTTGGTACGGTAAAGAAAACTGATTCGACTGAAATTGGCGTAGAGATTATTGATCCAAAAGTCGAGGTTTTGGTGCCAATCAAAGAAGTTCCTCCGGTTTCCTATAATAAGAAATCAATTGACGTTAATGTAGATACCGAATTGGATTTCCGTCCACTTGTTTTGCGAAACATCAAGAAACAGGCAATATTTAAGGTGCAAGCGTTGATTTTGCAGAAATTTGCAGAGTCTCTTCGATCACAAGGGTTTACTGAGTTTAAATCACCAGTTTTAATGAGTGCTCCGTCAGAAAGTGGAGCAAGTGTTTTTGAAGTCAACTATTTCGAGGGCAAAGCATATTTAGCACAATCACCACAGGTTTATAAGCAAATCATGGTAACTGCTTTCGAGCGTGCTTTTTGTGTTGGCCCAGCCTTTAGAGCAGAAAAGCACAATACGACTCGCCATATTATGGAAGTTACACAAATGGATGCGGAGATGGGCTTTATTGACGACTACGACGAAGCGATGGAAGTTGCAGAGAAGGTAATCAAGGACATTGTCGAAGCGGTTACAGAGCAATACAAAGACGTTTTTTCCCTGTACGGAGTTGAGCTGCCAAAGATTCCTGCCGGTCGTTTTCCAAAAGTCAAAGTTCGTGAAGGCCTAGAGCTTATTGAAAAAAGATTGAAGAAGAGTGCGGAACGAGAAGATTTGGATCTTGACCCAGAGGACGAGCGAGAATTGAGCAAGTGGGCGTTAGAAGAGAAGAAGTCCGATTTTCTGTGGGTTATCAATTTTAAGAACAACAAAAACTTCTATACGTATGACGATCCGAAATTCCCCGATGAGTCGTTGAGCTTTGACCTTGAGTTTCGTGGGCTAGAAATGCTTTCAGGAACACACCGCATTAACGATTACAACGAATTGTACAAGCGTTTTAAGCTACAAGGCTTAACAGATGCCTATTACGAGCACTATTTCCAATCGTTTAAATACGGCATGCCCTCCGAGGCTGGTTTTTCTTTTGGTTTAGAACGTTTAACGATGAAGCTGTTTGATTTGCAAAACATTCGCGAAGCAACGCTGTTTCCGTCAGATTTGAAGCGAATTGCAGGGGCTAACAGAGTTAAAGAACAGATAAAGGGAGATAAAGAAGTTGTGGCGCGCATCAAGAAGATTCTGGATACGCGCGCCATCCCCTACAAATTTGAAGAACATGAGGCAGTGCGAACCAGTGAGGAAGCAGCAGCATTACGAGGAACTTCTTTGGAAAATGGTGCTAAAGCGTTAATTCTTGTCGGCAAGAAGTCTGGAAATCAGGTGATGGTTGTTATTCCAGGCGACAAAAAAATCGCCATGACAGTAGTTTCCGAGAAAGTTGGTGAAAAAGTAGAGTTTGAAAAGCCAGAAACCATATTAGAAAAGTACGGAATTATGGTTGGCGGTGTTCCACCGTTTGGTAACGTGTTAGGAATGCGACTGTTAATGGACGAAGCTGTAGCAACAAGGCCAGAAGTTACCTTTAATGCGGGAATGCAGACCTGCTCGATAACGATGAAAGGAGCGGATTTAGCAGAGGTTTCAGATGCGGAAATCGGAAAATTTACCACTAGCTCTTAACTCTTAGCTACTAACTAATAGCTAGCAGTTAGCAGTTAGTAGTGGTTATTCCGTGCATTTCCAGTCCGACACATCCTCTTTATAGGTGCAAACTAGAGACCCAACACCGTTTTTGATTTTCCACGGAACTTGTTTGTTATCGATTGAAACGACGGAAACATTTGGTTTGCCGGTAGTAATCTCAATCATCTTTTTTGCTACAAAATCGAGAGAGTAGCCTTTTTCCTTAATACCAACCGCTTTTTGTGTGTTATCGGCGACTACTTGAATCCAAGCTTGACCCGAAAGTTTCAGAGAGACCGTAATCTCTTTGCCGTTACTAGTAGAAGAGGTTCCTGCTTTCTTTGTTGGCGTGATGGCAACCTGTCCTTTCGGTGAGTAAATTATCGTAACTATTTTAGTCGCGTGCTTTCCCTCAACATTCTTTTTCCATGCCTCGAAGGTAAACGAATTGTCCCCTTCTTTCAGCTGTGCCAGTAATGAGAATGTGCTATCGTCTCGGAGCTGCAATTGTGAACCATTGACGGATACGAGGACGTTCTCTTCTGTCAATCCTTTGAGTTCGTAGGACGGCGTATCAACTGTAGTAATCACCTCTGTTGGTTGAACAATCGTTAACGTTGGTGCTTGCTGTAATCGATAAAACTGGGAGATCAAAAAACCAAACAGTCCAACAAAAAATATTATAATCGCAACAGACATTATGGCCACAGGCGAAACAACGAAACTTCGCTGCCGCACAAGTGTTTGTTTCGCCTTTAACGGAACATCCTCTTCTCCTATTTGTCTGCGAAACAGTGCAACAATATTTTCAGCGTCTAAACCCAAAAAAGATGCATAACTGCGAATAAAACCTTTTACAAAAGTAGAGGAATTAAACGTCGAAAAATCGTTTTGCTCAATTTTATATAGGTATTCTGGTTTTATTCGAATAATCTGCGCGATTTCCTCCACCTGTTTTCCAGAGTGCTCTCGAGCTTTTTTAAGAAGGTTGCCAACGGTTAACATGGGATTAAAGCGTAAAGTATAAAGTATAAAGGCTAGAAATACATCTTGTGGTCATGACCAAATTATAACCCATATTCTTGTTGCCTGTGAAACCAAATCGTATGGATATGTTGCTATACTCGCTTATGAGCAAGTTTGTCCTATCGCCAGATCAAAAAAACGTACTATCTACGTTAATGTCGTGGAATGTTGATAGCCATCGGGCTCCTTATATAACAGTCGGCGGCTATGCCGGCACCGGGAAAACCACGGTTATTGCAGAATTTCGCAAAGACCTCACCAAACTTTCGGAGAATACAAAAATTGCTTTTTGTAGCTATACCGGCAAGGCGGCGCGAGTGTTGCAACAACGGCTGAAGCAGCAGGATGCGCTAAGAATGGTTGATTCTGTTGGGACGATTCATTCCTTGATGTATTCACCGGTGACCGATGAAAAAACTGAAGAAATCCTCGGCTGGGAGCGACGAAAAGAAATAAAAGCAGACTTGATTATAATTGACGAGGCTTCAATGGTAGATGAGAACATTTGGTTTGATATTCAATCGTATGGAATCCCGATTGTTGCTGTGGGTGATCACGGTCAACTTCCTCCTGTTCGTGGAACGTTCAATCTGATGCAGGATCCTCAGGTTAAGCTCGAAAAGATTCATCGCCAAAACGAAGGCAATCCAATTATTATGGTTTCGCTTATGGCCAGAACCGAAGGTCGTATCCCAATCGGAAAATATGGTGACAAAGTAAAGAAGGTGGACAGATATGATCCCGAGGCGCGTGGGCAAGTTGGTGAAATTTTGCAAAGTTACAATGCGGATACATTATTACTATGTGGTTACAACACGACAAGAACAGACTTAAATAAGTATATTAGGGCGCAGCGCGGTTTTGAAGACGATGTGCCAAAACCGCGCGACCGTGTTATTTGTCTTCGCAACAATCATACGGCGCAAATATACAATGGTATGGTAGGTACAGTAGAGTCGGTTGACACTAGAAGCGACGGTAACTATTTCATGCAGGTGAATCTTGATGGCGAAGACTATCCTTTTCGGGGGGATGTGTTAGCGGCACAATTTTATGCTCCAACTTCAATGAACTTCACGAAAGATCGCTCTATCACCAAGCAATTTGATTTATTCGATTTTGGCTATGCCTTGACTGTTCACAAAGCGCAGGGTAGCCAAGCAAAACGAGTGATACTCTTCGAAGAACGCTTCGCAAAAATGACCGATGACGAATGGCGAAGATGGTTATACACAGGCGTTACCAGAGCGGAAGAAGAGTTGATTATTGTAGGGAAATAATATTACTTGTAGAGTGATTGCGGATGGGGCATTTGTGTTGACATTGCGTGAGAATTCAGCTACTGTTTGATTATATGAGAATTCGCAAATCTACGGCGAAACGCTTGCCAACAATGTTTTTTGTAGTTGCTGGAGTATTGGTTTTAGGAATAACCGGTTTTATGCTTTCGGATGCAGGGAAGAAATTTTATGAACCAGACTCAAGAGCGGCAGATTTGGAATGTACAGCTACGCAAAAAATAATCTGTTCGGACGTCATACATGTTCCTTTCGGATGGACGGTAAGGTGTAAAGATGGTCTTTTTTATAGATATTGCTGCCCATCCGGCTTTACCAATGTTGGCGGATATTGCAAAAAAGTCTGTTATCCAGATGGAATCTATCCAGCGAATACGTGTTCAAATAGCAAATGT
>PFQB01000010.1 GCA_002793355.1 Candidatus Dojkabacteria bacterium CG_4_10_14_0_2_um_filter_Dojkabacteria_WS6_41_15 | reverse complement strand
AATCTTCAGCCTTCAATCTTCAATTCCTCGCTCTTCCCCATATCCCAAAGAATATTAAAGATTCCTTTTTCTTGTTCAACTATCTCCTTATTGTAAATTTCTACCCCAAATACCTGGTCACCCTCCCACTGAACGATAGCGTGCACATCATTATAGAGAAACGTTTCTTGCGTAATCTTCAGTATCTTCTCTGGGATTACCCGCGGTTTCCAAACCTTCTTTATTTTAATGGGTGAATGTTTCATTTCGTTCTCCGTGCTGTTTTTCATCCGTAAAGTCTCTTCATTCATAAGAATTCTGTTCACAATTCCTCGGCGAATCATTTCTCCCCACCAATTATCCACGAACGATGGACTTGTAGCCTCTTTTAAGGTGCGATAGCCGAAACTGAGTACTTCGTCAGTTGCATCTAAGCTGTTCCAAATAAGTTGTTTCACCTTTTCGTGACCAATATACTGAATTACTTTTGTTTTTGATTGACTGTATTTTGATAACTCTTCAAACGAGTGCTTTGCATCCTGGTACTTCTCTTTCATTTCTTCGAAACGCGTTTCGAAAGAATCCAACCGTGTTTTCAAGAAACTTAAAGAAGAGGCTTCATATTTGGTAGTCTTCAACACAGCTAATCGGCGCAGAAACCCACGATCTGACAATTCTTCACAATATCGGTACAAACTCATACGATTGACTCCTGTGTGGCGAGATATTTCGACTATCGAAGCGGTGCCATTTTGCAAGACGAATAAATATATTTGGGCCTCTTCTTCTCGCAATCCTAGAAGTAATAAGAATTCTTTTAGTTCTTGCATGTGCAGCACTTCGTAGTCATCTTATGTACAATTTTCGTGCATCAGTTCGCTAGTATACTACACTTTCGACTACAATTGTGTCAATAGATTAGTGCAATCAACTATGAATCTAATAATTATCGATAAAATTGAACGATTTAACAAAGAACAGTTGCTCCGACTAAAAAGCGTAGGTAACGTAGTATTTCCACCTCTTAGCCAAAACCCACTCAGCAAACTACGCCCATCGACTTATATAGAAGATGCCGTAATTGCTCTTAACCCTGATGAATGGCGATGGTCATTGACTGCAGCAGACATGCAGCCCTTTACCACCCTTACTTCAATCTGTCTTCCAACAACCTCCTTCGAATGGGTTGATACAGCATACTGCAAACAAAATAACATTATCATTACTAATACGCCCAACTACTCCACTGAGGCAGTTGCCGAATATGCAATCTGGATGATGTTCTCGTTGGTAAGAAAGCTTCCCCTCATGCTGTCTGGAACAATTAAAAACTATAATGATCTATCTCTGCAAACTGAAGTTAAAGGAAAGGTCGCAGGAATTATTGGCCTAGGCCATGTTGGCACTAGAATTGCGGAATTCTGTGACCGATTGGGCATGAAAGTAATCTACACGTCTCGAACTACCAAAGATACTTTTTTTGAAAAAGTCTCCCTTGATCAGTTGCTCAAAAAAGCTGATTTCATTTTCCCGTGTTTCGCGATCGACAAGGAAACCACAAAATTGCTTACCAAGAAGCAGTGCGAAACAATTAATAATACCGCCTATTTCATCAGTATCATTTCTTCTACGGTTTTCGCTACAAAGTACCTTGAAAAGCGTGTACGAAACGGAACTCTTGCTGGATTAGCCTATGAATCACCTACCTTACGACGAGTCAAGGTAAATATTTTTACCCCCCCATCGTTTGCTTGGTATTCAAAAGAGGCACTTACCCGCTGTTACGATTTATGGACCAATACAATCATTGCCGCCGCACAAGGAAAAGCAATAAATGTTGTTGGTTAATCAACCAAAATTTAAAGCATAAAGTTTAAAGCTCAAAGAAAACATGCTTATATCTTGACACTCCTTTATCCTTTATCCTTTATCCTTTATCCTTTATCCTTTATCCTTTATCCTTTATCCTTTATCCTTTATCCTTTATCCTTTATCCTTTATCCTTTATCCTTTATCCTTTATCCTTTATCCTTTATCCTTTATCCTTTATCCTTCACTCTTCCCCAACGCCCCTTTCATCAGAAAATCCAACACAAGCTTTTTGTCTGAAAAAGTGACTCTATTCTTCTTATACACACCCTGAATTTTGAGCGCACTACCAATTGCCGTCGCCGTATCGTAAACCAATGTCGCATGTTCATCTAGTGGTGTCGAAATCATTATTGACTCTGGGCCGACATGAATCCCCAACCGAGAAAGTAACTTTGCCATACCTGTAGAGCTATCAAAAATCGGAAAGCCCGCATAAAAGCCAAGCAGTTTACATGGCTCATTAAGCTTTGTTAAATACTCTTCTGGCAAATCCAACGAGCCGGAATTAACAATGAAAGCAACAGCCTCTTTAATCACCTGCTTTCTTTCAGGATATAGCATATTGTCTGTTGAGTACCTATTATAATACGCAGCCAATTGTGATTTTTTCCAGTAAAAAGTAATATCGTTTTGCGATTTCACTACATCCTCTTGATCAAAATATACTGGATACGGTACGCCTAAGACTTTAAGTGCTGGAATCAACGTGCTTGTATTCGAAGACATTTGCAACCGTAACTGCGTTTCGTGTCGGTCTTTTATTTGATCATAAATCAACGGGGAGTCTTTGGTCGCAATAAACTCTTTGCCCGAAACCATCACACCAACCAAACTGGAGTCGAAGGTCAATTTTTTGTCGCCGATTATTATTGGAAATTCCATAAGACTAACTATTAGTTACTAACTACCAACTGCTAGCTAAAAGTTATGAGTTAGTAGCTAGTAGTTATTTCCCCTTCTTTCTCTGCAGCACTTTCTTTTCGAACTGCTTCTTTTTATCTGCTTCAGCTTCTAAGCGCTTTCCGGTAGCTAGAATCTTTTCTTCGATTCCTGCACCTAAACCACCAAGTTTTCCTAAGAACTTATCACCACCTGGGGCATACAACAAGTACAAGCCCAGAATAATCACACAGCCACTGAGGATGAATACTAATGTTGGCTCATCAAACAATCCCGTATCTGGAATTATCGAACACGTTTGTGCGACTTCAAACTGATAGGTAATATTGTCAATTGCCTCGGTACCTTCTGGTGTTACAACGACCCTGTTTGTATTAATTCCCGTAACTGCAGTTGTTGAAGCAATTGTCGTAAACACAATTGTTAACGTCTGCCCTTGCGTTAATGTCCAAGCAGGCTGCCCGGCTGGTGGCGCAAAGGTAACTTTCTGTGAATTCCCAGAATTCACAACAGTCACATAAGAGTCTGATGTTACATTCCCGTTAATCACAGTTGTGTTTGCCTTGTAGGTGAACCCTTGTGGAAGAGCATCTTCTACATTGTTAATGGTCGCTGTCGAAGCACTATTATTGGAAACCGTAATGGTGAAGGTCGCACTGTTATTTGGGGCCATTCTTTCTACACAAATTGGTCCAGTTTTTCTAGCACTTATCACTGTTGACGTTACCGGCGGTGTTGTAACCGTATCGGTGCGGCACGTATAGCGGAACTTCGCAATATTTCCTTTAAAAGTCATCGCATTATCGTTTGCACCAGGCATTGCATTTCCATAGGTGTTGTCCGCCAACGATTCATAGGCATAACCCATCTTTACCCAGCTTGGATCTGTGGCAACTTGACCTGCTTTATTTGATAAGTTGTAATAAAAAGACTTGTGGTCGAGCAATACGGGGTAGCGAACATATTTATTTGTAGGGCAAGTGAATACACGTGATACTGAGTTAAAGGAACAAAGTGTATCGTGATAGCTTAAGCTTCCATTAGTACAAGTACCCGAACTACAGACATCATTGTTACAGCGCCAATTATAGATTGGGAATATAGAGGCAGTGTCCAGAGTCGATAAAGACGATTTATCGATTGTATAAACAACACCATTTCTGGTAATCGTCGGGCCAGCTAAATCACCCATGTTTTGATTTAGGAAGACATCAACCTCGTTATTATCATAAATCAAGTTCCCCAAAGATTCTGTGCCTGGCCACGTAACCATGTAATTTGTTACCGTTGAATCTTTAGTAACTGCATAATAGAAATGAGCACCTGGCACTGCGCCATCATCGCAGGCATAGAAATCGGCTGGATTACACTGCGCAAGAGTCTGGCCATCTCGACAACGAGCTGCTGGATTATTGATTGTTTTCCAGTTACATACACCACCCGTTGCTGAAGAACACACCGTGCCTAACTCAGTTCCATACTGACCAACATCACGTCGTATTTGTTTGAATGTGAAACGTGCAGCGAGAGGTAATTTTGTTCCCGTTTCATTGCCACCGGCGTCGACAACATCACAATATGCTAACGCTCCTAATTGTCGAACCTCGTACGTTGGGTCACTGGCTTGTGAAACAGCAGCCGCAGCAGGGTTTCCTGCTGTATCTGCACGCGGGCTTGACGGTCGAATACTCTGTAACTGTTGCAGTCGAACTGCAACGCCAATTAAGACTGCGGACACAACAAACATGACGTACACCGCTATAAGCACACGGACTTTTACCGTATTTGCCTTTTGATCGATTTCGTATTTATACGCCATTACCTATTTATTAATTAAAGTTTAACCGTGTATGGTTCTGCTACCCCATTTTGGTAGTCTGTGGTAAGCCCATACGGAAGCCAATAATTTTTATAACTAATAACAATATAATAGTAGGTATCGCCTGTTGTCGCTACTATGCTTTTTGGAATAGCTAACGAGTGGGCCGTGTTTGCTTTAGAGTCTGGAGTAACCGTAAACCACCTGCCTGCGATAGGAACACCATTATTATAATCTTTCATTGCTTGCTCGATTTTCTCGGTTTTTGTGGGAGTTACATACAGCAACGTTCCAACAGCCTCAGCAGTATTGTAAGAAATTACCAAATTATCTCCATCAGCTTTCGTGCCTAATTCTCGTGGTTCTAGTTTTTTCATATCACCTACTGTAGGCGCAGTAGAGGTAGAAGATGAACTAGGAGTGGGAGTTACCGCAGTATTATTTTGGGGGTCTGGGAAGAGTTGTCTACTTGCATAATAACTGCCAATACCGAACAAACCAAGAGAAACAGTGGCAAGGATTCCGATTGCTATTTGCTTGGTCATGGACATTACTCTATAATAGCGATACTAGCTCGCTATGTCAACGCAACAACCACTTACAAAAATTGGCTCAGCAATAATCTTTATTTCTGGAGCCTACCTTTTTTTCATCACTGTAGTGATTGCTCCTTACATCAATGTTACGGTTTTCTCTGCAGTACACTCTACTACGAAGTTTATTTTGGTTTCATCAGCCGGAATAATTGCTTCCTTGCAACTCTTTTTTCTTGTTCCACGGATCCAGCGCAGTAGTAGCAATTCGCTAACAACGATTCAGAGGGTCGTATTGGGTGTTTCACTTCTTGGGAGTGTTGTTTCACTCCTTTGGTCAGCCTCGGTAAAGACTTCATTGTTCGGCATGTTTATGCTGTGGGAACATAATGTTGGTATTTATATCGTGTATTTCATTCTGTTCACTGCTTGGTATGTGTATTTTATCGTGTTGCGCAGTGTTTCATTGGAAAAAACGGTGTTTCACACACTTATGACGTTGGCCTGTATCGTAACGATCTTCTATAGCCTCGGGGAATTCTATCTTTGGCAACCGACGACTGGGTATATTTCGCAATCGGTCAGTCGGATATCACTTGGGTTTCGCAATCCTTTGCTTGCAGCATATTTCTTGGGGATGCTGTGGAGTTTTGGCGCAATAAAAACTGTACTATCGCTTACGGAGCAGAAAAAAAATTGGCAAGGGGTTTTTCAGATAATCAGTAACCTGCTCTTATTTTCTGGGATAACTTTCTCGTTAATTCTCACTTTTACCCGCAGTGCTTGGATTGCAGCAGCACTTGGTTTTGTCCTTTTTATTGGCATTAAATTATATCGAGACCGCAAAGCACCACAAACCGAGCGTGCGCTTCTTATCTCACGACAAATCAAACTGGTGGTGGCAGCATGTTTATTATCCGCACTCGTGTTCATGATTGGTTTTCTCTACAGAAAGGAGATCACTTTGCGGAACAGTGATCTGACCATAGAATCTCAAAACACACTTACTGCAATTGCTCAATCGCTTGGAAAAGATGATCAGCAATCAGCGCTTGCGTTCTACCAAAATGCACAGCAGTACTCTAGTGCCCAAATTCGTTTACTTGAATGGAAATGGGGCATTAACACTTGGACGGGCTCGGTTAAGAACTTCTTGTTCGGCACAGGCTTAGATGCAGGCTTTTTTGAAATGCCGAAATTCCGAGACAAAATCTTTAACAGTTTTCCAACCGACTCTGCAACCAAACCCTTCTATGTTCGAAATCTTTACATAAATACGGTCATGCAAATCGGGATTGTTGCTTCTGTCGGCGTTTTCTATTTCCTGTTTGTAGGAATCCGCAAACTACTCAACCAAGAGGAACTGGACTTGCCCGCCTTGTCCGTGATATTCGCATTTCTGTTTCAAGGGCTATTCTATTACTCCACACAAATACCGACCGTGCTGTTTGTTTTTGCATTGGCCTACGTTGTTGCTGCAGGAACTCAGCGTAAAATGATTTTGGTACGCCAACCCACTCTTTCGGAAAAAATGTTACTTCTGGCTATGGCGCTAGGATTGCTGGCATGGATCCTTCCAATTATAAAAGCAGAATTATCCATCAATCAATATTCACAAGGAGCACTTCCGGTTTCAGTAGACGAGATGGCAGCAAGTGCAAAAATTCCCATCAACAATAACGTATTAAAGCGGTTCCTCGTGTACAACTACGCCGACAACGTCTTAGCCCAACCCTACCTGACCACTCTTGCCACAAGTAAAGATGTTGACGATTTGCGCATTGCTAGCGATGCCTACTATTTGCTTGCAAAAAAGAATGGCAATGTAGAAGACGTGAGAAGTTCCATAACGGCTTTACAAAATTTGTTGGCCATCGACGCAACGCTTCCAGCGACCTGGGATGGCCTCGGCCTCCGCTATTTATATATCGGTGAATTCCAGCAAGCAACCGAAGCATTTACCAAAGCCATCGAGCTTAAACCCGATTACTGGTATTCCTATTTACACATGGGTGAAGTGACCAGACAACAGTGTAACCCAAAGCAAGCTATTGAGTGGTATCTTAAAGCAGAAGCATACGTTCCATCAGCACAAACCGAGATTATCGAGGCGCAAGCAGAAGTAAGAACACCAAGACCAGAGTGCAGTAAATAATCAGCAACTTATTCGACCATAATAGCTTCGCACTTATTGCTGCATTATCATGATTTAGTGCTATAATTCTCCATTAATCTGCGGACGTAGTTCAGTGGTAGAATGTCTGCTTCCCAAGCAGAAGGTCGCGGGTTCGAATCCCGTCGTCCGCTAATGCGTTGGCATTTACCAAAGATAAATAACAGCGCATCGAAAAGATGTACGGGATGAGAAACCCGAGTAAAACGTAATCAGCCATTACGTTTTACGAGTGGCGGGGCCGAGGAAGTAACACCTTAATACGCGTAGCGCCAAAGATGCGTTACGAGGTGGCCGAATCCCGTCGTCCGCTAATAATCTTATTTACATATTATTTTTCCCTTCCAATTCTTTCAAGCATGAAAAAAATCAAAAAAAAGAAAGTTGCTTTTCTACAAAAAATGCAAAGCTTTCTGACAGTTCAGTTTTGGATACAGTCTTTAAAATTTAAGGCACTAGGCAGTTGGTACTTTATCGAAATGTTCCAAGTTCTTGCCGACCGAATATTTCCAATTGCCAACTCTTTTATCCTTGCGTTAATAATCAACGAGGTAATTAGACTGGCCACACAGACCAATAAAGACCTGTCGCTACTGACCAAATATGTAGTCGTCACTCTTATGATCAATTTAATCTATCGAATAATCCAATTTTTTTACAATAGAAACTATTGGCTAATGAGCGAAAGGAAACTGGACTATTATCTAGAAGATATGTTTTTAGAAAAGCTCGCGACACTCAACTGGGAACACATCGAAACACCAACCGCAGAAAAATATATCAACATGACTTTTCAAAGAGCTTGGGGACACCTGAAGCGAACCTCGGAAATTCATTTCGAAATCATTGCCATAACAGTAGGTGCTGCGCTAGCGTTTAATTTGGGAAAAATTCCGTTATGGATGATCACGATAGTTCTTGCAAAACAAGTTCCATTTGTCTTGCTCGATATGTACCACAACAGAAGAATGTTTAGTATTTCTGATAGCCATATGAAAGAGAATGTACAAATAGGATGGGTCTTTTCCTATTTTCGTGATTTTGAAAGTCTGCTGGAAATTAAAATCTCCAGCGCTACCAAACCGTTGCTTGAATATCGCGCAAATCTAATCAATTACGTGACAAATCAGTTTAAGAAAGTAATGAATATAACAAATCACTGGTACTTCCTAAGCATAATTACAGATGTCGTCGTTAGTTTCGGTGTGACAATATATTATCTAGGCCAAATTCTCTATCAGGGCATGCAGATAGGCACCTTCAACTTCACAACTACTGCCATTTTCAACGTCTCTAGCTCTTTTGGTAATTTGATGGGAAGAATGAACAGACTGTTCGATGGATATCGTTATATTCGCTATGCCTACAATTTGATGCATATTAAAAACAAGATTCCAAATGGAATAATCCCTCTCGTGGGTGAGCATATTAAAATTGAGTTTCAGGATGTATCTTTTCGCTACCCTAAAAGTCGAAAGTGGGCACTCAATCATGTAAGCTTCACCATTGAGGACAACGCAAGAATAGCAATTGTGGGAGAAAACGGTGCAGGAAAATCAACTTTCCTAAAATTGCTTATGCTCGCCTACTACCCAACCAAAGGAGATATCCTTATAAACGATATTCCTATCCGTAAATATGACAAAGAGACAATCTTCAAATCGTTGGCGTTAGTATCTCAGGAATTTGCGAGATTTGGTGCACAGACCATTGCTGAAAATATTGCAATCTATGGCGACATCAGAAATATAGACCAAAAGAAGCTCAAGCTTGCAGCCGACTACTCGACTGCCGCAGAATTCGTCGAAAAATACCCGCTTAAATATGAAACGATCCTTACAAAACGAATTGAAGGGGGCACAGAGTTATCCTCTGGGCAATGGCAACGAATCGCAGTTGCCCGTCAGTTTTACGCAAATCGCCCATTGATAGTTCTAGACGAACCAACTTCCGCAATAGATCCTATTGCAGAAGCGAAAATCTTCAACAATTTGTACGAGCACGTTAAAGATAAAACAGTAATTATTGTTTCTCACCGTTACAATACCGTTCGAGCAGCAAAAAGGATTCTCGTCTTTCAAGAGGGTTCAATTATCGAACAAGGCACGCATGACGAATTAATAGCCTTAAATGGATACTATGCGCAGGCGTTTTCCGTTCAACAGCAGGAGAAGAAACTATGAGGAAAGGCTCTTTTTCAAAAAAACTACAGAAGTTTTTTTTGGTAAATCTTTGGGTCGAAAAGTTTCGCATGCAGGCCTTTGGTTGGTGGTATTACATAGACGTCTTATACACACTGGTAAGCAAAACTGAAAACGTCTTTACCTTATACTTCATCGGGTTGATATTAAATGAAATTCAACGCCTTGCTACCGCAGAAACGAAAGACCTTGCCCACATCATTTCCCTGGCGATTATTTTGACCGCGATCAACTTATTCACACGACTGTTATCAACTTTTTATTGGCGATTTAACTGGTACAAAAGTGAGCTTGGCTTTGGCGTCGCATTAGAAAGAGCATTAAACGACAAATTGATATCGATGAACTGGGAACATATTGAGAATCCCACAATGGAGAAAAGCATCAATATGATTTCTATGCGAGCAGAAAATAACATGCGTAAACTGGGCGAATTACACGTAGATATCATAGCTATTGCCATCTCAACGGTCATGGCAATTTTCGCAGCAAAGATTTCACTAATAATAATTGCAATTATCTTCCTTAAAGAGCTTCCCAGTATTATTATCCATAGCAAATCGCTAAAGATGTCTTTCAGAGTAAACGATGCCCTAAGCAACACATGGATTCAAAAAAGCAATCTAAGTGGGTATTACAGAAGCTTCCCCACCTTACTTGAAATTAAGATTTCGCAGGCATTCCACTCTATTCAATATTTTTATAATAAAGCTGTTGGCAAAGTACACGCATCATATATCGAAACAGACAAAACAATGTTCCCTTATGACTGGGGTAAAGATTTTCTTGAAATAGGCGTTAATATGGGAATCTATTTCTACTACGCAACCAAAGTGATCTACAGCGGAATGCTTATTGGAACGTTTCAATACACTACGTCCATTGCGAATGAGCTTGGTGCAAATATTTATCGACTATTGCGCCGAGTCAATGATTCGTATGAATATTTTCGCTATTCAGAATATGCCTATGATGTGTTAACTTTCTGCAATACAACTCCTGATGGTGATATCTCACTAGATACAGAGCGTCTCGATATCCAATTTGACCATGTTTGGTTTAAATATTCGGGTAGTAAAAAGTACGCACTAAAAGATATAAATATCCATATTGCCGACAATGATCAATTGGCAATTGTTGGCGAAAATGGCGCGGGTAAATCAACTTTTCTGAAGCTACTTAATCTACTTTACTATCCAACCAAGGGAAGAATATTAATAAACGGTATTCCACTTAATAAATACATTAAAAGTTCACTGTATAGCAAACTAGCAGTCGTAACCCAAGAGTTTGCTCGATACAATGTTCTAACCGTATCTCAAAATATTGCGATTTTTGGAAACAGTGCAAAAATAAATACAAAGAAAGTTCGACAAGCTGCTGAACTGGCAGATGCTGCTTCTTTTGTTGAAAAACTCCACGCAAAGTACGAAACCTATCTAACCAAAAAGATGGAGGGCGGTACCGAACTTTCCACTGGTCAATGGCAGCGGCTTGCCGTAGCACGCCAGTTTTATGCAAATCGTCCACTTGTGATTCTTGACGAGCCAACCTCAGCAATAGACCCCATCGCCGAGGCAAAAATCTTCAATAATCTGTACGAGCACGTCAAAGACAAAACCGTTATAGTCGTTTCGCACCGTTACAACACCGTTCGCGCTGCGAAGAAAATCCTTGTCTTCAATGATGGACAGATAATTGAACAGGGAAATCACTCAGAGTTGCTTAAAAAGAAAGGTTACTACGCAACAGCTTTTTCGGTTCAGCAAGAAGAGAAGAAGCTATAACTATTAACTACTAGCTACTAACTGTCAGCTTTTCATTAGAAACCGGGAACTAGTAGTTAATAGCTAGTAGCTAATCGGAGAAGTGTTGCCCACCAAACGTAAAGTACTCGATATCTTTTTCTGCGCTTTTCCTTGATACGCCAAGTTTCAAGCGGAAACGACGCAAGCGGTGCTCGATTGATTCTGCTTTATCAAACAAAATTGGCAGCTCGAAGGCCATTTTCCCTCGCACCTCCAGCAATATACCCTCGCCCACTTTTATTTCGCTTTCAACCACCTTGCTGCGTTTTCCAGGCAAATATACATGAATAACTAATTCGTTCAATTCATATGGTTTTAACCGAGGCGTACTTGGATCAAAAAACGCTGCATTAACAGCAAGCTGCGTAATTAACTTCCCCAAGGGTTCTACTGCCTCAAAAAGACCGTTTACGCCCCGTACATAAGGTTTCCTGTGCTCGTTTCCCTGCATCTCCAATAATACAAAACCAGCCCGAATAGCTATCACCTCTTCCTTAATTTCAGTCGGTATTTTTAGTTTTTCGAACGGCAAAAAATTCTTTGTTTCTAGGAAATATTCTATAGATTGTCGGGCAAGGACTAACAACCATGTTCCTGCCTTCCTTGAAATCTTCGCCATACAAGCAATATGGTACACTAAAAGATGAAAGATTCCATGATTATTAATGCACCGAACCTGCCTAAACCCACTACGACATCCGACTTTGCTTTAGGCATGCTGATTTTAATTCTTATAGGCGTCGGAATTCTTAGCGTTCTGCTTCTTCCTGCGGGCGTGGTGCCTGTTTACATGACTGTAATTTGCGCACTTACAGGCGGTTTCCTTGTGTTATTCCCTTTTTACGCAATTGCACTAAGAATCAAAGCAACGAAGCGAAGATTTATATTAAACAAGGATGGTGTTTTCATTCAATACGACAACTATTCTCAACACATTAACTGGCATAACATTTCTAGGTTGACCCTAGTCATGGCGGTACGCTCGTACGAGACTGGACCAAAGGAAGCTGACCCATATTTCTTCTTTACTCTTAATTCAGGCGTCCAACTACCACCCGAGCTGTCGATCTTGTATCGAAAGAAGCCCCTAAGTTTTATTGCCTATCCGAGTCAATTTTCTAAGTACCTTGGGCCAAAATCCACTTTTTCTTTCGGTATTAACACCAGGAACGGAAATGAGATTGATCCTTTACCTTTTTTTGCTGCAGTCGGAATCACACTGGAAATCGATCCGCCAATAATGGAGGTTCAAACGATTGCTGAATATAATCAGCTAGTAAAAGAAATGTACGCCGAGGACGGAATAAAGAAGTATCTACTTCCGGAAGAAACAACTAATCCAGCATAAGCGTCCCCTTTAACGCCACTATATCACCACCTCGTAAGGGTTTACTTCCCGCCATTACTAGCTCTGTAACCAATACTGCCCCATTTTTGGTGCCAATTACTAAACCCCGTTTATTTATAAATTGCAGTTCACCTGGTCGAACACCAACTTCAGGATACACTTCTGCTCTCTTTATCATCATTTCCTTTGCCTTTCCTTGATGCAGTACCTTCATCCACGTAACGGGTTCTGGATTAAAGGCATGAACGTTACGAACAAATTCCGTCGTTGAAATTTCGCTCGTACGCAATTGTGCATTTTCGCGAGCCAGTAATTTTTTGTAACAATAAGAAGGCTCGCCTATTTGCGGAGAAAACTTGAATTCTTTTTGTTGCTGTTTTACCACTTCGCCCAGTATATCGGGAACAAAGAAATACAAGTATTCCTGAAGATCATTCGCATACCATTCGGGCTTTATTACGTACGTTCTCTGCAATAAGATATCACCTTGGTCCATTGCTTTCACCATTTTTTGGATGGTAATGCCTGTTTCGGTTTCACCAGCCAAAATAGCGGCTTCAACGGGTACGGCGCCTCGATATTTTGGCAGCAAAGAAAAATGAACGTTTAACACTAGCAAATTTTGTAAAAGATTCTCTGAAATAAACTTATCAAAATCACAAACAACTCCAAGATCCCCTGCTTTGGGCTCGTATGAGGTTACAAATTTATCAAAGGCAGCTTTATCGATAAGAGTATACACAATCTTGTTTGCCTCAAAATACCGCACTATCGTTTCTGCTTTGGACGAAAACAAATATATCATACACAACAGCCCTCTTCACCTTACGTTAACTTTTCTTTACTGTTTTTACTAGTTCTTCCGACTTGTTTGCCTCTAGTGCTGCGGTCAATTGCTGCAACATTTTATTCGCTCCTTCTGGTGCCGGGTCCATAAACATAACTTTGGCATTTTGCGACACACCAATTGCCTTTACGGTATCAAAGTACTGCGACATAACAATTAGGTTCATTACTTCATGAGTATTTAAGCCGGGAATTCCCTTCATATCATCAATGGATCGCTTCAACCCATCAATGATTGCTTGCCTTTCGCCTGCGACACCTTCACCTAACAGGACTCTTGATTCTTTTTCGGCTTCTGCCTCTTTTACCACACGAACCTTAGTGGCTTCTGCCTCGTTCATGGCTGCTTCTCGCAAACGCTGGGAGGCAACGACCTTACTCATTGCGTCAGTAATAACCGTTGGGAAGACAATATCCATCAATTGAAATCCTTGAATTTCGATTCCCCATGCCAAAAATTTCTCGTTCAAATGCTGAACCAAATAGGCAGAAATTTCTTCGCGTTTTTCTAACAGCTCTTCGTGAGTTTGTGTGGCCACAAAACTTCGGACATAGTTCTCTACAAAGGAAGCAATTGTTTGTTTGGGGTCGGTTAATTCATACCAATATTGGGTCACCTTTGCAACGGAAATTGCATACATAAGGTTGGATTTCAGGCGCACCTGCACCTTATCTTTCGATACCGCATCAAGCTCGAACAAAAAGTTTCTGATAGCAAGATTAATCTGGACAGATACTCGCTCAAAAACAGGCACAACAAGGTTAAAACCCGAAGTCATCGTGCGTTCGTATTTGCCTAAAAACTCAACTACAGCAACGTGATTCTGCGGCACGATTTTAACCATCGACACCAACAAAAGGAGCCCAATAATAAGGAGAACCCAAAATAGTTCCATGTTAATATGAAAAATATTAGTTCGCAGGTTATGCGTATTCCAATTCCTGATTGGAAGGGAATGAGAGATTATAGCACTTATTCTGATTGCACATACATCGAAAAACCTTCTTGTTCTGCTAATGTCCAAGCGTCGACAAGTGCCTTGTCTTTGTATGTTTTGCCACCTATCCCCACTATATGTCTCCACTGAGCAGCGCTTTTGCTTGGATTTCCTGGATTTACAAAAGAAGGTGAGCTCAAATAACTACCGTGATTACGCTTCATGGTTGCAATATCCTCTGTAATAACCATGATAAGATTGTTATTGGAAGTAACATAGGCACTATTTCCGTCTGTACACGTCACCACACGCATCTTAATTCCCGCGAAGCTATAACGAACTGGGTTTGCCAGTGTTTTACTTACGGCTCTATAGATTCCATTTGCTAATAACACAAAGGTATCACCGCCGTGTACTACAGGAGTTATAGTAACCATCTCCTTGTGTTGAAAGTCAACAATCAAGTAATCTATGGTCGTTCGTTTGGCATCTCTCCCTGCTGCTGGTCTCAACTCAAAACTCGAGTATCCCGACTCTACAACTCCAATTTCTCGTCTAAATATTGCAGTATTCCCCTGCTTTGCCAAGCAGGTAAGCACTTCTTTCCCTTGACCGTCATTTACTACCTTATTTTCCGGTGAAAAGCGTGTACAGGTTTGTTTTTTAGCATCTATAGCGAGCGATCCACCTTGTTTTAATGATCTAATAGCCGACCTCGCTTGTGTATTTGGTTCTAAATTAAGGTGGAATGAGTTTGGTCGCAGTGATGCCATGACGCATCAAAGGATATCCGGCTAGTTTTTTCAACTCACCGATACCCTACCACATCCCATACTGCCATATACATCGCTGCAATTTCCCGCAACGTATACCAACGGCTATAGTATGTAGAAAATGAACCGACAGAATATACGCCAGTAGCCTGAATGCCCACAGAACGGCACAAAAACAAGGCTCTTGGCAAGTGAAACCCTTGGCTAATGACCAATAACTCAGAAATTTCGAATTCACTCTTGGCGCGGCGGCAGGAATCAAAGGTGCGAAAGCCATTATTGTCGGAGATGATGGCTTCTTCTGGTATGCCCGACTCTACCAACGTTGCCTTCATTGCTTTAGGTTCATCGTAGGAATTGGCCTCGTGAGCTCCAGAGACAAGGATTCGATCAACTTTTCCAGCTTTGTAGAGAGCTACAGCAGTTTCAAGGCGTTCACGTAAGGCGCTGCTAGGTGTTCCACCGGGATAAACGGCAGCGCCAAGCACCATAGCTGTTTTGGGATTATCCAGCACTGCATCAACAGAGACATAAACGAATTGTCGGTAATAGAAGTAAAACAACGGCGGAATGGAAAGAAATACAAGGATGCCTAATATAAATAAGACACCAACCACCTTAATTATCACCTTAAAAAGCTTTTTCACGTGCTCTATTATACCGCGTCTAGAGAATTGGTGCCTTTTGTCCACAACACCATCATTCGTAAAACTTTTCGATGTGTCGTTTCACGCCTGTGAAATCATCGGCACAAGATCCCCCTTCTGGGAATCTTCCTCTAGACACTTGTGCGCCACCGACTTTTTGTTCTACACCGATGAGCAAAAACAGCACATGCAATAGTATCCCGGCGCCAGTGATTTTATAGCAAATAGTGCGTTTATTACGAATCGGTAGCCTTGTTGAAGATTTAGACGATTACCCCCTGCTCTTAAAAAGTTGGATCGGCTCACCTATTGCGTACGATTCGATTTGAGTCGTAAAAATATCAAAGCGCATTATTGTTTCTAGCCCATATTGTCGAGATTATTTCTGACGGCCCCAAATTGTTTCGAGCTAATACACTTAAGTGATTTTGCACCTCTACAACGTGGTGTCTATCTCAACTAGTCACCTGTGACGTTATGTGCGCATTTGTCGCGATATCATCTTTATACACCAGTAGCTACGCTTAGTTTTTTGGCAAAATACACCCCGTTTTGATGATTAGTTCGTCACTCTAGCAGCGTTAGCTGTTTATTGCACTTACCCCCTGTTCATTCATAAGCATCCACCCAGATATAGTATTAATGTGCACTTGCCAAAAGTAATGCTGTGCAACAAATATCTGTGCAACTATTTACAGACATTGTTCCTCTATCTGGTTTCTATTGGTCTCTTAAAGTAGCCAAGATTAGGAGTTTATTATACCCCCCAACCGTTGCAAAAGCTCGCCTACTATAAGCTCTTTTCGGTGTACAAGAGTAACCGCGATTTCACCGGCGAATTCTTTCACCTTACTCCATCTCTCGTTCGCTGAAGCGACACCTGCAAGAGTGTCTAGGAGGTCGTTAATCACTTCTTCGGGTGTGCCCGCAGAGGATACAACGTAATATCCAGAGTTTCCGGCACTATCCGCCACTGCCTCTAGGAAAGCAGGGGAGGTTTCTCCTGTATATACGGCCAAACGGCGGATTATACTTAAGGGGTACTCATCTGGTCGTGGTATCTGATTGTCTCTCACAATTAAATTGAACCTAAAAGCCATTCGGTTACAAACTGTACGAAGCTCTTCAAGTACAATTCCACAGACGTCTGATGTATGCTTTTGCTCCAATACGGTGAACAATTTTGCAAGTCCAGTGTTTTCTATAGCAAACCTTTCTTGAGGATCTTGTATTGTGGCGCCTTTTTCAAATGCCTCAACATACCACATCGATTCAACCTCCTTTTTAATGCTTTGTGCAATATTTCTTGATTCCACCGCAAACTCCAGTGGTTTAGTCCGGACCTCTTGTAAACTTGCCGCATCAAGGACCTTTATTATTACCACTTCGTTGGTTAACTTGCCACTTTTTTGCTTAATCTTTTGCCCCAGCCGCGAAAACATTGCGAATTGTGGACCCGTTCTTGGCCATAAATCGATTTGGATACGATGAGCGTTTTGCGTCAACCTATACAAAAGCATCAATTCTACCAACACAGAAACCAGGTCATCGGGCACAAATCCACCATCAGCAACGTGTTTACCTATTATAGGAACCAGGTCACCAAACAGTGGAACATACTCACCATCTGGCCTATTAAACATCCCTTTTGTTCCTGTATTTATCGCCGCTCGATCAACAGAAAATTGCAATAACAATGAGTGAAACGGCTCGTCAAGTAAACGAGCTCCTCCTTGCGAGACAACTTCAGCATACAACTTTCCTAGCAATTCAACTGTTTCAATATTTGTTCCCTTACCTGAACCTGGCGGACCAATCCAGATCGACAGGGTGATCCCCTGAACTTGGCGCCTGACCACTTCCTCTACAACAACATCTTCGACTTGTGGCAACAAATCTTCTGCCCACTCTCGCATTACCAAAGATTTTTTCTCAGGAGTACTCACTCCGTCTGCAGCCATCTTACCGGCGATATCGTGTACAGTGTCTACAATTATCTGTCCAACTTCTACAGATGAATACAGTTTTGCAATAATTTTCATTGAAGTATCTACTTAAATTAGTACACTTACACCTATAAGGTATTCTGAGCAGTCTTCTATTATACCCTGAGCAAAAATCAAATTCAGAATGAAAGAATTCTGAATATCCAGCAATAGTCCAATCAAAGTTTTGGTCCTGTAAAATGACCAACCTCCTAATTGGGAATGAGTGGGTAAAATCACCATACCAATTTTGCAATCAACCGAAAACCTTGACTGTCTTAGCATACAAACCATTTTTATGATGTTCTGATACCCGCCGGGGTATCTATTTAAGAAAATATGAATAGTGTTCTTATTGCCAACTAAAGAACAGGTCTGACAACAAGTGTACTTCCAAAATTTTCAAAATGTGGGATGCATATAAAAAGTTCTGTTTACTTCAGGGTTAGGCCACCTAGGGTCAGAGTTTGGGCTTATTCAGCATTTTGTCGTTATTTACACTCAGAATTCGAAAACCACGGACGTTAACAATACCACGCAACGTGAAACCTTTTGTGTTTGGCGATTTCTAAGATGACTACATCGATAATTTATCGCTCTATCAACAAATGGTGCGGATCTTTCTGCTTCAGTGATTTTATAGCCGTAAAAACACATTAAAGAAATGTGTCGGCAAGACTTGACGTGAAATTGATAAGGACCCGTTCTATGGTTACTTCTTTCTGCTGTCTACTAGCTCTTTAAGCCGTTTTACCTCTCTTTCCAACTCCTCTACATACTTTGAAGATACTGTTTTTGCGAAAGGTAAATAAAGCAGCTCTGCCTTCTCAATCAAACGTTCGTATTTCTCGATATCGTGGAGCATTTCTGTCGTCATAAGATTGTTGAGCCACGATTCCAATTTGACAATTTTTACATGAGTTGCAGCCTTTCCGACCTTTTTCACATATTCTTTGTTCAACGCCATTCGATCATGCAGATTTTTCAACCCGCGTTTGGGTTCTTCGGTGATTGCAACAATGTTGTCCGCAATCTCTTTGCCAAAATACTCTTCTATAACTTCTATACTAAAATAGGGGTCTTTTTCGTAGGCATCGTGCAGAAAAGTAAGGATGACTAGATTCTCTAGGCCTTCTGCTTGCGGTTCTGCCTCCAAAACACGTAAGACCATCGGGAATATATGCTGCTCTAAATAGGGCGTTCCGTCATCACGAATATGATATCGGTGAGATAAAATGGACCTGAGCAGTGCCTCTTCAACTCTTTCGTTCCAAATAGATGCACCTATCAGCGCTTCCTTTACCTGACTTTTTAAAGCGAATGGTTTCATAGTGTCTATTGTACCCTGTCTTACAGCAAATCGCTACATACCCACCAATAGCTCCGATTCTGGCAGAAAACTACTCATTTAACTTTTCGCTTTTTTCTAAGATCTTTTCTGCTTCCAATATATTCTTTACGACACTATCGGGCACAAAAACCGTATGTATTGTTTTTTCGTTTTCCACCAAAATAGTTTGCATTAGTAAATCGCGTCCCGAGGCGAGTGCTGCGGGAGTATCATCGATAATGGTAGCATTCTCTGGGTTAATGTCAGGGAATTTTGATAGGACATAGCCAAACAGTCGGGAATCGGGTTTTGTAAATTGCGAGTCGCCACCAAAAATCATCAAAGAAAAGTGTTTCGCTATTCCCCGATTCTTCATGATTTCGCGCCCCCATTGGCCAGGGAAATCCGTAAGCAGCACCAGGGTGAATCTCTTTTTCAGTCTTGTTAACAATGCAACTACGCTGCTTCTGATAGTTACCGCAGCGTCAATAGCTCTATGTGCCTTTTTTATATCACCTACTCCTAGCCTATACCAGAATTCTGGTTCCGTTATTTGTCCTTGACGAAACAGTTGATATTCTGCTGAGACCAGTGCACTATCTTTGTGAACAAATGCGCAGAGAATATCGGCTATCATTTGCTTCTCGTTGGTAAGAGTGCCGACAAAGTCTATAATTAGCAGTTTCTTCCGAGAAAATTTCTGCAGTGTGATACCTAAAAACTTTGGAACATCCAGAAAATCTTGTGTATAGTGCGTTTCTTTTCCTTTTTTGTTTTTGTAAAGACCTCGCGGGTCGAAAAGAATCGATTTTATCCCAAGTCTGTACGCTAACTCAACATCCGTTTTCGGATTATTACCAATCATAATTACTTCTTCCTGACGCAAGTGAAGCTTTGTTAGTGCTAGCAATCCTTGCTCCTGATGCGGTTTATCTGCTCCCGCCTCTTCGGAAGTAACCAAATAGTCAATGTATTTCATTATACCCAATTTCCTGATTTTCTTAATCTGAGCATCCACAGGCATATCGGTAACCATACACGTTTTTAGTTGATTGTATTTTAGTGCTTTCAGTACTTCAATTACGCCCGGGTATAGTGTTGTGCGTCGTAACACTTCATCGAAGTAAAAGTCAGTACCACGCTGAATAATATCGGGTACAAAGTTAATGCCACAGAGCTCCAACGTTTTTTGGAGGTAAAGATAACGACTATGCGCAGCAGCAGTGCCCACTAATTCTGCCTTAATTTCTTTCATGGCTCGCGAATACAGTTCAATAAATTCTTCCCACGAAATGACCTTGAGAATCGGTCGAAGATACTCATATAACTTATATTCAACAAGGTTTTCTACCTTTTGATTTTTTGCATAAAGAAATAGATAGTCTTCTGTGTTAGCTAGTGTTCCATCTAGGTCCAAGAGTACTCCGCGCAGTTTTGGCATACGTCAGTATAATACAATTTCACCGCCACCGACAAGTTAATACAGCTGAGGAAGTAGCTCCCCATAAGAATCTACGCTGTTTCTATTTTTTGCTACAACATCGTCATTTTCACCTGTGCTATGAATAACTAAATAGTCAATCCCTGCATTCTCAGCACTCTTAACGCCGTTGTACGTATTTTCAAATATCAACGTCTCGGGTTTCGTTCCCTTTAACTGAAACAGCGCCTTTTCATATATTTCTGGGTTTGGTTTCCGGTGATGTACATCGTCTGCGGTAACTACTGTATCAAAATACGGCAACAATCCAGTTTTATTCAGAATCATCAGGGCAAAAAACTTATTGGTGGACGTGCCAACAGCAAGTTTTTTGCCAACTTGTTTTGCCTTGGTTAAGAACTCTTTTGCTCCTGCAATTACGGTGACCATTTCATCAAAATGATGGTCAAGAAAGAATTCTTTTCGAACTCGATACTTTTTCAGAAACTCTTCCGAAGATGGAGCTTTAACTCCCTTGCTTGCAAAATATGACAAAAGCCCCGTTACTGTTCCTGCACCTGCAACATAGTTCATATATTCAACAAATGACAGTTCAGTGCCGGTAATTTCTTGCGTTACCTCATTAAAACAATGATAGTTAAGGCGCTCTAAATCGACCAGGGTTCCATCCATGTCAAAAAGAAAGTAATTTTTCTTACGTAAGTCAATCATGAAACTCGCAAATATGTTAAATAAAAAAATACACCAAGAGCGTTACTGCCGCCCCACCAAATGAAGAACCCCGCAGCAAGCTGACGGGGTATCTGGCGGTTAATTTATTTCATACTCAAAGAATGTGAG
>PFQB01000124.1 GCA_002793355.1 Candidatus Dojkabacteria bacterium CG_4_10_14_0_2_um_filter_Dojkabacteria_WS6_41_15 | reverse complement strand
CTACATTGTATCGCTTGTCGCATTTTTATTGATTATATTCCGATTAACCGTCATCAAATTATTCGTAGCCCGAACACCCTTGATTGACGGTTTCACCGATACATATTATAGTAAACTATAGATACATCACTCCCTACATCTATCATGCAATTTAAGCAAAACACCTTCCTTGTTCCCGTTGTCTTGGTACTTTCTTTTTTCTCGGTATGGTTGTACATAAATCAGAGCGTCAGTAATGTAGCTTTTAGCCCAGAAGCTGTACGGGGCTTGTCGGACAGCCCAGTGAATATCCCGAGCAATTACGAGAGCATTGGAATTCCACAGGATTTAGTCGTTCTTTCAGATAATAAGTTTTGGTACGTTGACTCGCAGAATTACCGAATTGTAAAAGTTTCTTCCAGTGGAACTATTTTGCAGACAGTCGGGAAGCAAGGAACGGATTTTGGCGAATTTGCCGAGACTGTAGTCGGAATCACTCAAGACCCGGGTAATTACCTTTATGTTCTTAGTTACTGCCATGTGTATAAGTTCGACTTAAACGGTGGCTATATAACCTCTTGGGGAGCTTGTGGAAGTGGTGAAAGTGATTTTTCCAACGCCGAAGGAATCCATTACGACTCTGCAAACGATGTCCTTTATGTAAGCGACACTCAGCATCATAGAGTTTTGAAATTCGATAGTAATGGCACCTATCTTTCACAATTTGGTTCGTACGGAACAGGTGATGGTGACCTTGCTTATCCAGTTGGTATCGTAACCGATGCGGCGGGCAAGATTTATGTAGTAGATGGCGATAATCATCGCGTAGAACGGTTCAATGCAGACGGAACATTTGACATAAAATTTGGAACCAACGGAACTGGGGATGGCCAATTTACCTTTCCAAAAGATGTAGCCGTGGCTACTAATGGAAACATTTTTGTTGCTTCTCAAAACTCCTATAAAATTCAAATCTTTGATTCTTCGGGTACCTGGGTTTCTTCTTGGGGAGAGCATGGAACAGAGGCTTGGCAATTCCTTGCACCACGATATCTCGGTTTTGATTCTTCGGGGAACGTTCTCGTCACCGATTCATTCCTTAAGTCTATTCAGAAGTTTTCCTCTACAGGCACATATGTTAGCGCTGTACGAAACAGCGGAAGCATTGGGGGAAGATTAACAAATCCAGAGGGAGTTGCCTACGATACCGCTGGAAACCTCTACATATTGGACAACGGAAGTAGCAACGCCAGATTACAAAAGTTTACGAATGCAGGAACTTACTTGGCAACAATCGCAGATGTTGCAGATCTGGGTATAGCCGCATATCACATGACTATAAAAAACGACAAAATTTACGCAACAAATGTTTCTGGGGCGAATGTCTTTGACACTTCAGGGACTCTACTTTTTTCTTTTGGAACAAGTGGAACAGGTAACGGGCAATTTACCGAAGCTCGTGGCGTCGGATTAGACTCAACTGGAAATATTTACGTTGCCGACATGGAGAATAGCCGCGTACAAAAATTCGATGCGACCGGAACCTATATTTCGCAATGGGGAACACAAGGAACCGGGAATGGGCAATTCGGTCGTGCCCAAACACTATTTATCGATGCTTTAGATAACATTTATGTAGGAGACAACGAAAAACCAGGAGGCGGACCATCTCTCAATACACGTGTGCAGGTCTTTGACACCGCCGGTACTTATATCAGAACAATAGGGTCGTTCGGAGACGGCGATGGCCAAATGCGACAAGTTGGTGGCACCATCATGAACAGTGAGGGAAACCTTGAGATAACTGACACACTACAACATCGAATACAGGTAATGACACCAACGGGAACTTTTATTGGCGCTTACGGTGCTTATGGAGACGGAATGGAAGAGTTTTCTTACCCAGCTGGACTTGCGGTTAATCCAGTAACTAGCACCATCACAATTGCAGATTATGGGAACCACCGTGTTCAGCAACTTCCAGGAGGTACACGAATCTATAATTTGAATTCAAGCGCTGATGTGTTGAAAGCAAACGATACCATTAGTCTAGTGAAAGCTTACATCAACCCAGCGGATGCCGGTGCCGACAATATCTCCTCTCTCCTGTATTTCGGTTCCTATGTTGTTTCAGATTTCGATGTCAATATGACCGTGGATAGAGACTGGGCAGCAGTAAATGTTACCACTCTCGTCAACGATTCGACTTCTTTGGTTACAAACCTTGATCCATCTGGCGCACCAGGAGTCTCGGCAACACATTCTCTTTATATTGTTAAACAAGAAGGACAAACAACCGTACGCGTATGTCCTGCGGCAACTCAAATCAGTGAAATTACTCTAGATTGTACTACGGGTTACAATCTAACCGAAGGTGATGCTGCCCTATCAACAGTAACCATTAATGGTATTACCTACTGGAAAGTTACTGGGTTAATCGGCACTGGGATCATGAGTGAAATGCCCGACGTTGTCATGACAGCACCAACAGGAGTAGAAACGAACAGTGTTTCGTCACTTACCTCGACCTCAGCTTCGGTTCAAATTACTGTTGGAGGTAATGGTAATGCCACAATCACCGAGCGAGGAGTTGTGTACTCTTCCTCCGCAGCCATCCCTTCCTTAACCAATAGCAAGAAGACTATTTCTGGTTCAACAGGTGCCGGAACAGCAGCACTAACAGGACTTAGCCAGCAAACTCTTTACTATGTTCGCGCCTATGCAACAAACTCAATTGGTACAACCTATGGCGCCGTACTTTCCTTTACGACCCTCCAAGTTTTAAATACCTCAACCGCGCCTACCGACGTACAAACTACTAGCGTTTCTGCCATTACTAACGATGCTGCCAATGTGGCCATCTCGGTTGATGGTGATGGCGGAGAGACAATTATAGAGCGTGGAGTTGTATATTCTTCTACCTCTGAAGCTCCAACGCTAACAAACAGCAAGAAAACCATATCGGGGACTACAGGTGATGGCGTAGTTACCCTGTCCAGCTTAAGTGAAAAGACAAAATACTACGTTCGTGCATTCGCAACAAATCCAGTTGGAACCACCTATGGCAACATCTTGTCGCTTACTACGCTACCCGAACCTGCGCCAATAGTGCCCACAGGAATTGTGACACTATCTCCGGTTGCACCGACCCTGAGTGAGATTGATTGTCCGATATTTACAGAGTTTTCGGTTTCTAAAAAAATTATCAAAAAAGGAGAGAGTGTCACCGTAAATTGGCAGACCAAAAACACAGAAAGTGTGCTGTCTGCATTTTCAGAAACAGGTTTACCCGCAGTAGGAACATTGGATATAGCTCTGGAGCAAACAACAGACCTTTCGTTCTTAGCAGATAACGGCCGCTGCAATGCGAAGAAGACGGCTCTGGTTCAAGTCGTTGACACTCTTCCCTGGGTGAGTACTGTCTCTGTAGGGACAGGGATACTCTTAGTCGAAGCGATAATTGCATTGCAACAGCCTGCAATTTTCGGCAACATTTGGTTATCCCTCGCTGCACTATTTAGTAAAAGAAAGCGACAAACTTGGGGCGTCATTTATAACTCGAAAACCAAGAAACCTCTTGGCCGCGCCATTATTAGGCTGCTTCGCGAGGACAAAACCGTTGTAGACACCGTTGTTTCAGACGTGACCGGAACCTTCAAATTAACACCGAAAGTTGGTACTTTTACTGTCTCAGTTACATTGCCGGGGTTTGATTTCCCCTCAAAAACCATAAAGACCGACACAGACGGTGGATATTCCAACGTATACCGTGGCGACAATCTTATTGTCAACAGCATTACAGACGGAATTCTCTTGGCTATCCCGCTAGATCCTGCCGATTTAACCGTGGCTGAAAGCAAGAGTTTGCAAGCAAAGAACACCCTCACAGCTATCACCGAGTCCCTCAGCTACGCGTTAATGTTCGGTGGATTTGCTTATGGCGTGTACATCGCATATCTCTACCCACACATCTATAACTATCTGATACTGGGCGTATATTCGCTTCTAGCCTTCGCAAAAGCTCTTATGCTGATTCCTAAAAAGCTTGTGGGCAATGTTACACTTTCCGACGGGAATTTGGCTACAGGCATAGAACTTGGTTTGTTCGATATGGAGTTTAATACAATTCTATACAGAACCTTTACTGATGACGCAGGGCAATATAACTTTGTCGTACCAAACAAGCCGTACACACTGAAGGTATTAGATGCTCGATACAAAATTCTTGATCATGGGTTGCCGGTCACTGACCTGCCTATACCAGCAATCAAGGGAGACACGGTAAGACAGATTACAAAAGACCTGGTGTTGGAGTAAACCCGATGCCAATCTGCTGAACGCTTGTTAGTTGGATTAGTATGTTTACTGCAGCAGCAGATGCCATTTTCTTGTTGTAATGGTATAATTCCGTACAGCGCACTCATTCCCCAATGGGTTCCCAAATCGGGGGCAGTTAGCTCAGCTGGTAGAGCTCGCGACTTACATTCGCGCGGTCATAGGTTCGAGTCCTATACTGCCCACCAAGTTTTGTGTTACCGCAGGTAATAGAAAACTTGGTGAATAGAATACTCGAGAACCTGCGCTGAATAAGCGCAAAGGTTTGACAGGTACCCGATATATTAAGACAGTTTTCTAAGAAAACAGACTAATATGTTTGGTAAAATATATGATGAAACGCATCCCAAAGGAAATTAAGGATG
>PFQB01000136.1 GCA_002793355.1 Candidatus Dojkabacteria bacterium CG_4_10_14_0_2_um_filter_Dojkabacteria_WS6_41_15 | reverse complement strand
TTCATAGTGCCTATGGTATGGCACCCAAACAGTATCTAGAAAAGTGTCTTAAAAAAACTGGTACTTGACACTCATTGGTCCAATGGGCCCTGAACAGCAGTTTCGTTCAGTCAATTCTGAGTTCCATCGGTCTCGGTAATCACTCGCAAGAGTAACGAGCCGAAGACGGCAAGCTGCGAGGTTGATTGGATTTATAAAAAAGCATTTTATCGCAAGATATCATGAACCCCTTTTTTATAAACTCCAGTCAACCCCGCAGCCCCGTACTCCTTTTCCCAAACTCCAAAATCTCTCCAAACCTAGCCCCCATTCATTTCCAACGTCCTCTTTATTGCTCTGTTGCTTTTATTCTTTAATCTTTACCCTTTAAACTTTAGTCTTGAACCTTTATCCTTTACGCTTGAAACTTTAATCTTCACCCTTCAATCTGCTTTACAACCGAACTATTTTCCTCCATAATCAAAAAACCTACTTATTATTACAACATAAAAGCATGGCAACAGCCAAACAAGCAGCGCCAGTAATACTCATCATAGAAGACAATCAGGACCTTATCGAGATGTACCGACTCAAGCTTTCTCTCGAGGGCTTCCGCGTAGAAACTGCACTCGATGGCGAACAGGGGATACTCAAAGCGGTTGAAACCAAGCCCCATATGATTCTTCTCGACATTCTGATGCCAAATATGAACGGTTTTGAAGTCTTAAAGGCTCTTCATCAAAACACTCACCTAGAAGCAAAGATTATCGTTCTTTCAAATCTAGGCCAATACGAGAACATCCGTGAGGCAAAAGAACTTGGCGCCACCGAATACATGGTAAAAGCCAACACAACACCGACTATGGTTGTGTCAAAAATCAAAGAGTTGCTCGGTCTTATGGAAACACCCAAGCAAGCAGCGGAAAGTCACACTAAGGCTCAAAATACCGATAAAGATAAAGATGAAATCGTCGCAGAAAAGCTAGGGCGCTACAAAAAACTCCTAGACGAAGGTGTCATTACCCAACAAGAATTTGATGATATTAAGAAAAAGTTGTTGTTTGGATAAAACCTATGTACACACTACTGCTAACCCTTCTCGAAACCTTCGAGACCTTGCTCATGATCAATACCAAAGTCCTGCGTTTTGTCATCACGCATACACCGGCACCTCTCTTTACCTTTCTTGGCCGTACTAAAGCTTTTATCTACGTTCGGGCAGTTGCAGAAACTGTTCCTGCCTACGCACAATTTCTCAAAAAGCACCAGGTAAGTCTCACCTCAATCAAAAGTCTGCGCGATTTTAACCTACTGCCACAAACCTCAAAAGAGAATTATATTCTGGCATATCCGCTACAAGAAAGAGTAGTCAATGGTAAACTCCCAAGGGCCGGAAACATCGATGAATCAGCAGGTAGCACCGGGAAAGCTACCATGTGGGTTCGCTCCTTTAAAGAAGAGAAAAAGCTTAATCGTCTAATTACCTTTGCCTTAGATTACACCTTTAACTCCTTCAAAAAGAAGAAAAACGTGGTCATACTTAATTGTTGGTCAAACGGACCTTGGGCAACAGGAATTAAATTTGCCTTTATTGCTCAACACAGCACGCTGGTAAAAGCAATTGGCACCAATAAAGAAAATGTAATCGACACCATTGAAACACTCGGTAAGGATTGTGAATATGTCATTTGTGGTTATCCACCCTTTACGAAAGAAGTTATTGATTACGGCGAAGAGCGCGGGATTAATTGGGGTGAATATCGTCTTGATATCGTAACAGGTGGGGAAGGGTTTTCCGAAGGCTGGCGAGATTTTATGCGAGAGCGGATTAAAGGATCACAAGGCGAGGTGTATTCTGCCTATGGAGCATCCGATATCGATATTGGGGTCGCGTTTGAAACGGATTTCACTATTGCAGTCCGCAAAAAACTAACCAATGATTCGGAGCTTCGTAATCAAGTACTTGGTGACGATAGAACGCCCTTGTTTGTAGGACAATATAATCCACTCATTTACTATATCGAACAATCGGCTTCGGGGGAATTGTTGTTTACCTTAATTAGTAAACATACCGCTTCCCCAAAAATCCGCTATAACTTAAAGGATTCCGGACATATTCTTTCTTTCGCCCAAGCCAAGGCTTTGCTAACAGAAAAAGAGCAGGCACGATATATTGGAAATAAAGCTATGCGTTTGCCGTTTATCATTATTTATGGTCGTAGCGATGGAACCATTTCGCTAGATGGTGCTAATATATTTCCTTCCGATGTGCAGCACGGCTTATTTAGCTCCAGTTTAGCCAAATATATCCATTCCTTCTTTCTTGACACTATGTATGCTGAAGACAAGTCTATGTTCTTTGCTGTTCATCTTGAATTAACCGAAAAATCCGAGGTCAGCATATTCAACAAACAACAGCTGGCAACAGCCGAAGAGGGGATAGCAACCTATCTACTTACGGTAAACCGCGATTATCGCGAAAGTTACGAAAACAACAAAGCCGCTTTGGCACCGCGTATACAACTACACCCATACGGAGATGCACTTTTTTCACAAAACAAGACAAAACTGAAGCACGTTTACTATACTAAACCCGCTAAAAGCATTCAATGATAGCCGTCGCAGTAATTACCTTGGTTGGTGTTCTTAATCTTATTTTAGGATTAACTACTTTACTACGCGCAAAGCGCGAAGCCTCGTCTTTTTTTTACTTTCTGATTACTATCGTAACCGTGCTGTGGATTTTACCCCTTACACTTCTCGAGTTTGCTACCACCGATGCATCAAGGTTACTTTGGGCGAAATCGGCCTTTATCGGCCCTTCTTTTCTTCCACTTGCACTTTATGGTTTTATCTCAAACTTTCCTAGCAATTCAAAAAATTACCAGAAGTCGTTTTTTCGAGTGCTTGCAATTGCAGGAGCTTTTTTTCTTTATATATCGTTATTTGGCAAGCACTTTATTACCGGCGTAACAGCAGATTCTGCAAATAACCTCGTATTCTCGTACGGTTATCAATACGCCATCTACTTTACCTATTTAGCGGGTAGCATCGTTTACCTGTTGGGCTCCATGTATAAACGCTACAAACAATCCGAAGGGTTAGACCAGCTGCGCTTGCGATACTTGTTGACCGGGTTCGGACTGTCAGCGGCCGGAGCTTTACTCACTAATATGGTACTTCCAATGCTTGGGCTCGATGTTTTTTCCATGTTCGGTCCTGTAAGCACAATATTCCTTTTTTACTTCACCACACAAGCAATTATCTACCATCGTCTTTTTGATATTGGAACTTTTGTGGCTAACCTAGTTGAGGTCATTTCTCTTGCAATTTTCTACTATCTTGTAATCTTTGTCATTCGAACCTTCGAAATCAAGATTCTCGGATTATCCTTCTACGACCCTCTTAACATATTTATTGACTTAGTCTTTTCATTCGCTGTTGCCCTAAATATCAAGGCAATACTTAAAGCAGTTGCTGTCTTTGTTGGGAGCATTTTGGTCTCGGAAAAAATTGATTTTGAGGACATCTCGCTTGAGCTTGACCAGTTGCGCACAAAAAATCTAAGTCTTGCAGACTATCTACAACAAGTTGCAACAGTGCTAAACACTAAAATACCTAAGCTCAGAGCCTTCTTAACTCAGGACTCCTCAATGAACGAGCAGCTTCATTCCCTTCATTTTAGCGTCGGTTTGTTATACCTCCTCCAAGAAATTAATCCTGGTAAAAAACAGCATATATTTTTGAAATCAAAGGGGTACGGGTTGCTTATTCGCATTTCCCCTCAGATTGCGTTAATACTTTACGAGAAAAACGGGCAATTCGCCTATACAAGGCAAGAAATCGACGCTATTTCCTATTTATCACAAAAGTTAAAAATTTCACTGGCAGAGCGAACCTTACTAGAACAAACAAACAGTTTTAATTCGATTTTACAGAGAAAAGTTGCACACCAAACAATAAAGCTTACTCGAGCAAATCGCAAACTAAAGGAGTTAGACAAAGCAAAAAGTGATTTTATCTCTATGGCTAGCCACCAATTAAGAACACCGATTTCGGTGATTAAAGGGTATCTTTCCATGATTCTAAATGGAGACTTGGGGAAAGTTTCGAGCTCAATTATTCCATCGTTGGAAAGAGTTCTTAAGAATACCGACCAACTCAATAATATTGTAGAGGATATTCTTAACGCTTCTAGGATCGAACAATCCCGCCTGATTATTAACTGTACTGTAGGCGATTTGGCAGAATTAACTCGTGTGGCGGTAGCTGAATTGACCCAAAAGGCAACAGACAAAAAACTTAACCTGGAAACTTCAATTCCAAAAAAGAAAGTCTCGTTATCATTTGACCAAACAAAAATCTACGAAGCAATTATCAACCTGATTGACAACGCAATAACCTATACAACCAAAGGTTCTATCACAGTTTCGCTAACCGAAAAATCCGACCATGTAACAATTTCTGTTAAGGATTCAGGAATAGGAATACCTCAAAACAAGAAGGACCAAATTTTCAAAAGATTCTCAAGGCTAGACAATGCAAAATTAGTCCGTCCTGATGGGACTGGTATTGGGTTATATATAGCAAAGAAAATTGTAGATGCACATAGCGGCAAAATCTGGTTTGAAAGTACGTTAAATGTTGGAACCACCTTCACTATTCAATTGCCAAAGCATCAAAAGAGTAAAACAGCGTAAATAGCCACCAAACCGTTCCTTGTGCTATAATTCGGCAACAAAACCAAATTAACACCGGATACCTATGGCACAAACCGACCAACTCAAGAAAAGCATATTCATCATGTTTAATAACGAGCCATATTTCATCACTGATGCCGAGTTTTACTCACCGGGCAAGGGTTCCGCATTTACCCGTGTCAAAATGAAAAACCTCAATACAGGCCGTGTCATCCCCTTTACCTTCAAATCGGGCGAACGAGTAGAAGAGCTCGACGTTAACTTCAAAACTATGCAGTTTTTGTACAGCGACACCAATATCTCGACCTTTATGGACCCAACCAATTATGAACAATTCTCACTTTCAAACGATCTCTTGGGCAACTACCTTAAATACATGAAAGCTGGTAGTGACTACATTTTGATTGTCTACAACGAACAACCAATTTCCATCAAATTTCCACCGCAAGTGGTCCTTGAAGTTACCGAAACTTCTGCAGCAGTAAAGGGCAACACTGCAAACAGTGCAACAAAAGAAGCAACCCTCGAAACCGGCGCAGTAATCCAAGTCCCTTTATTCATCGACATGGGCACAAAAATCAAAGTTGACCCAGAAT
>PFQB01000093.1 GCA_002793355.1 Candidatus Dojkabacteria bacterium CG_4_10_14_0_2_um_filter_Dojkabacteria_WS6_41_15 | reverse complement strand
AAAATCCAAGAAGCAAGAACGTTCATATTCGCTACTACGCCTCAATTTGTGAAAGACTTGGTATTCCCTATTCGCTCGATTTGCGCACACGTATTCTCCGTCTGGTTACAAAAACAGGAAAGAAAGTCTTTTGTTACAAGGCTTCAACGCCTTTGAATACACAAGCGGCCGTAACTGCATCAAAAAACAAGCTGGAGGTCCATCGATTGCTGGAACCTGCGGGCTTCCCTGTTCCACAACAAATAAGAGTTCGTACCTTCGAGGAATTGCTGCCCTTCTTTCAGGATAATCAGAAAATTGTTGTTAAACCTGCAGACTCTCACGGAGGAAAAGGCGTGACTGTTCTGCCAAAAGAGGAAGAATTGGAAGTCGCCTTTGTTCGCGCACGAAAAGAATCCAACATCGTATTAGCTGAAGAGTATGTAACGGGCAAGAACTACCGTTTTTTGGTGTTAGACGGGAAAGTGCTTGCGGTTGCACTAAGGCAACCGCCACTTGTTCACGGCGATGGCAAGACTTCACTTTCTACGTTATTAGAGGATTTCAATATAGAGAACAAGGCAAACGGCTTGCCAAAAGTACCGGATTCTCCGTATACGTGGGAAATTGTTGCAGCACAAGGATTCACACGTGAAAGCACACCGCCGTTAGGAAGTGAGGTCTTGCTCAGATTAACTGCAAATCTATCACTTGGTGGCACTGTTCACGATGTTACTGATAACTGCGCCCCTGCCTTTAATGAGATTGCAGTCAAAGCCACACACGCACTTGGGCTTCGATTAGCGGGCATCGACATGATTTCCAACGACATTACCAACAAAAACTCACCAACCTACATTCTTGAGGCCAATGCAGCACCTGGGATGCGAATCCATTATAAGTGCCCAAAAGGTGCAAAGCGCGATGTCGCATCGCACATCATCTCTGCACTTTATGATTTATGATAACACTACCTCCTCAGCTGATTAAAGAAGCAGTTGTCGGAAAATCCACGATTCGGTACGGGGACATTCCACCCACAAAAACTTCCGATGAAAATACCGCCATATTATTTATAGCGGGGCAGAAATCACCACTAGAAAGATTCTTTGCCCTCTCCGAATACTTTTCTCAATACTACCGTACGTATAATTACGAAATTCCGGGCTTTGGCGTCGCAAAAAGAAATCCTGCGTCTCCTGCCACCATTCAGACATTAAGCGACGAAATCGGTGAATTTATCGAGAAAGTCATCACAGAACCCAAGGTGATTATTGTTGCGGGCTCGGTTGCCTTTTGGTTTGCCACACAAGCTCTGCTTGATAACAAAAATATTCAACAAAGAGTAGTCAAATTAATTTCGCTATTTGGTATGCTAGGCAAAGATACCTTTACCATTTCACCAATCAAGAAGTCAATCGTTTTGGCTACCTGTAACCTTGCCAAGACAAGAATAATGACAAATCTGGTGGAATCATTGCTTAGAAATGACCGCATAGTTCGTTGGTATTCCAAACACCTTATCCGGAAACGTCACCTTTCACATTTACCCATCGAAACACAAAGAGAATTCGAAGAATTTGAGATATTCTTGATAAAAACCGGCGACTGGGGAATTCACTTTTCTACTCTTTCACAATACTTAACCAAAAATATTGAACGAACAAAGCATATCTCTACGCCACTTTTGGCACTGTATACCCAAAACGATGAGTATTTTCCGCTAGAGAATCAAAAGAGAATGTTTGCACAGGTTTACACTGATATTACCTGGGTAAAAATGGAATCGAAGAGGCACGCACCGTTAATTGTAAAAGACTACAAAGAATACAGAGACATTGTTCCGGAAACAACAATTACTGAGTTTCTTACACGGTCGGGGACAGTGTAGCTTTGGCTAATTCAACTACCTTTCGGGTTACTGCATCTCTTGTATCTCCAAGATGATCAAACTGCGAAACGACTCGTTCCCATTTTTCCTGCACTGCTTGATCTGTGAAATAAACCACATCAAAATATTTACGATTTTGCGGTGCAGTTACAAATCTTACAATATGTTCAGTTCTGTCGTCTCCAGTTAAGTCAGCCTCAGTCGCATAACTTTCTACCTGCTCATTCATCCGAGCTCCTAAATCTTTTAGTGATTTATTAACTGCAACCGTAGCTCGTAAATACTCTAACACGCGGTTTGCATCTTGAAATTCAATTTTCGGATTCCATTTGCCTTTTCCTTCAATAAGTGCGTCTTGCACTGCTCTAATACTTTTGATTACGGTTGCTTTGCTTTCAAACACCATACCTTGAGCATGCTGCAAAACTACAAAATTGTCTTCCTTTTCAGCCAAAATTCTTACCAGTGCTACCATCGTATTAATTACTTCCGTTGCCTGATTCGTAGGAACCAGCACATCTTTGGTCGCATTGGCTAGTACTGTTTCTGCCAACCCAAGCCCTTTAGAGATTTGTTCCCTATTAACACCGCCTCCACAATATCTCTGCATCCCCTTTCGAACTTCACCAACTGATTCATGTACGACAGGAGTCATCGTCAACTCGTCCGTATAGGGAGTTTCCTGTGCAAGAAGGTCGTACAACATTTTTTTATCAATGCCTCCGTTTCTATCGCGTGCCATATCAAGCAATCTTGCCATATCAACAGCACTCAAATGAAAGGTAGTTGCAACAGGAATAACATTCTCTTCAAATCCCTCTGGTGCCTTGTAGCCAATCGCTGCAAGAAAATCTGTTTGGATTTTATCAGCTGCCTTTGTTGCATAGTAAATCCTTCTTTCTGGGTACTTTTCCAGCCGATGCTGGTCTTGGATATCATGGTACTCTTCAATAATAGCAGCAGTATTTTGGTAAGCTTCTTGTAATGGAACGAGCTCGACTGCAACATCTTGATTAAATCTCTGGTTTTCAGCAACATGCTGAGCAAGCAACACCCAGGTGAGAAATTCTGTGGCACTCGGCTCTACTAAATCGCAAACTAACCCAATGACTTCATCTGTTGAAATCTGTTTGGCGGCACCGCTTCTTTCAGCACGAAGCTCATCACTAACTTCCGGTAACTGAAAATGTGGGTTAGGTTGTGATACCCTTGAAAGTGTTTTTAACTCCTCTACATGGCCAGGCGTTGTATTTGTCATGGCGTATTATACCATTTCGCCCCTCTTCTTGACAATTTCCCCTCCTCTTTTTATAATCATTGGCATTCTAGGCGGATGACTGCTAAAATACAGTCACCCAAATAACTTATACTGAATTTTCATATGGCAAACGGAAAAAGAATCGTCTACGGAGACCAAGCAAGAAAAGCCCTATTAAAGGGACTTAACGCATTGGCGGACGCAGTAATTGTAACCTTAGGTCCGAAAGGCCGAAATGTCACTATTGCCGAGGAATACGGCGCACAACGAGTCACCAAGGATGGAGTTACCGTTGCAAAGGAAATTACTCTTAAAGATCCATTGCAGAATGTTGGTGCAAAAATGATTGTTGAAGCAGCGACCAAAACCAACGACAAAGCCGGCGATGGCACAACTACCGCTACTCTTTTGGCAAAAGTTATCGCAAACGAAGGCTTCCGCTACGTGATGAGTGGTGCAAACCCTATGGATGTGAAAAAAGGCCTTGAAAAAGGTGTAGAAGCCGTTGTTGAAGCACTTAAAAAGCAGGCAAAACCAATTGAAGGTAAAGACGGCATTGCCCAAGTTGCAGCAATCAGCGCAAACAACGACAAAGAACTGGGCGATTTAATCGCAGCCGTTATGCATAAAGTTGGCAAAGATGGAGTTATTACTGTCGAAGAAGGAAAAGCCTTCACCGACCAAATCGATTACGTAGAAGGAATGCAATTCGACAAAGGCTACCTTTCACCCTACTTTGTGACTGATACTAACAAGCTTGAAGCCGTGTACGAAGACGTCAGCATTTTCATTACCGATAAGAAAATTTCCAATGTTCAGGAAATCACGCCGGTACTCGAAAAAGTAATGCAAGCAGGCAACAAACCCTTGTTGATTATTGCCGATGATTTGGATAACCAAGCACTTGCCACCCTACTTTTGAACCGATTACGCGGTGTTATCCGTGTTGTCGCAGTAAAAGCACCAGGCTTTGGTGATCGACGAAAAGAAATGTTGAAAGATATTGCAATCCTGACCGGAGCACAGGTTATTACAGAAGAATTGGGCCGAAAGATTGATTCTGTCGAGTTAACGGATCTTGGTCAAGCAAAGAAAATCATTGTTACTAAGGATGCAACCACCATCGTTGATGGCGCAGGCGAGAAAGCTGCAATGAAAGGCAGAATAGAAGAAATCAAAGGTGCAATCGAAGTGACGACCTCCGACTACGACAAAGAAAAGTTACAAGAGCGTTTGGCAAAACTTTCTGGTGGCGTTGCCGTTATAAAAGTTGGCGCAGCCTCTGAAGTCGAACTTAAAGAGAAAAAGGATCGAATCGACGATGCACTAAACGCAACTCGCGCAGCCATAGAGGAGGGAATCGTTGCCGGTGGTGGCGTTGCCTACTTTGATGCTGCAGAAGCACTGTTGAAAGTTAAGGTCGACAACCAAGACCAGCAATTTGGGTTGGATATCCTGAAGAAAGCTTTACACTCTCCCGTGCGCCAAATTGCACTTAACGCAGGTGCTGAACCAGGTGTTATCGAAGCAAAAACGGGCAAAGGCATGGGCTACGACGCTAAGAACGACAAATACGTTGATATGATCAAGGAAGGCATTATTGACCCAGTCAAAGTTGCCCGACTCGCGTTAACTTACGCTGCATCCGTTGCGAACATGATTCTTACTACCGAGGCAGTCATTGTCGAGGAGAAGGAAAAGCAAGGCCCACCACCGCCACCAGGTATGGATGACGGAAT
>PFQB01000044.1 GCA_002793355.1 Candidatus Dojkabacteria bacterium CG_4_10_14_0_2_um_filter_Dojkabacteria_WS6_41_15 | reverse complement strand
AACTTTTATGCAGGGGTAGCCAGCGACCATATTATGTGCTACGATGATAAACATATGATGAACTTGTTCAAAAAAATTCTAGACTCCCTCGAATTCTACATATTTGCTGGGGTTTTTTTCATAATTATTTGGTATTTTGTATTAAGTCCCCGAGCTATCGATGGTGTATCGATGTGGCCGTATCTAGAGAATAGCGACTTTATTTTGGTGTATAAATTGCAGTATCTTGCAAAAGATCCACAACGTGGCGATATAGTAGTTTTTAAGCACTCAGAGTCGCAGGATTATATTAAGCGTGTTATTGGTTTGCCCGAGGAAACTGTGACCATTCAGAACGGTACCGTGTACATCAATGGCATTGCTCTAACAGAATCATATCTTGACTCTTCGGTGCGAACTCAGCCAGAATCCACTATCCGAGAGGGTGTTCCTTACAAAGTCCCGGCCGACCAATACGTTTTGATGGGTGACAATCGACCTTTTTCCACCGATTCTCGTGAGTTTGGCGCAGTTCCGAAGGAATTCATTGAAGGTAGAGCTATGGTGGTGTGGTTTCCTCCGAAGGATAGCAAGCTGATTAAAAGGTTTAATTACGGAGATAATCTTACAGCAAAATAAACGTGAGAATATCACTAGTACAAACACTCGACAAAAATCTGACCCAGACCTTGCCGGTTGATTCTATACAAGTATATCCAAAGGTCCCTATTATGAACATGTCGGTTAGTAACATGCTAGCGTACGCAGAAGAGGTTCGCAAAGATGATCAGCGCTTACCCTTGGTGTGTTTTAAAACTCCAAGTGGCCCAGAAGTAGTGTTGGGGGAACTTTACCTCCGTATTCTAAAACTTGCTTCTCTGGAACAAGCTGTCGTTGTGTATATAGACGATATTCCCATGGAAATTCTTCACTTAATCATTCTCGGCTATCTAGAAGGCGGTTTTATGTCGCTTGCCGAACAGGTAATGTTGTTGCACTATCTCAGCAAAGCGAAGAAGATTTCTCATGCACAATTGGCTCTTCGTTTTAAACTGAGTCGTACCGTTGTAACCAATAGGATCCGGCTATTTGTTTTGCCCTACGAGGTCATGTCGGGGCTGGTGAACAATGAAGTAAGTGAAGGGCACGTTCGCGCGTTGTTATCGCTTAAACGGGATGATTTAATCGTGAATGCCTTCGAAATTATTAAACGCGATTCTCTTTCTGTTCGAGAGGCCGAGGAATTAGTCCGGCGCCTGCTTGGTCGTGGGAAGCGTTTTAAGCAATCGGCTACAAAGTTAACGGTCGAATACGATTTGATTGCAAAGCAGGTAGGGGATATGCTGGGAACTAAAGCCTATATTCAGCCATTGCTTCGTGGCGGACGTTTGATTTTGTCGTTTAAAAGCAAGGAAGATTTGAAGGAAATCCTGGAAAAGATACGGATTGTGTTTTAAAGTGTAAAGCTTAAAGGATAAAATGTAAATCTAAATAACGACCTTTGTACTTTATTCTTTAACCTTTATTCTTTAATCTCTTTATGCCTTTGCTTATTTCTTTCAGCACGCTTAGTTCTGTTACCTTCTCCTTTTTCTCTGTTTTCTCTTCCTTTTTTTGAAGTGAGTTGATAACTTTTACCAGGGAGAAGACCACTAATGCTACGATTAGAAAGTTCAACAAACTTTGAAGCAAACTACCGTACATTATGGCGACTTCGGGCATCACCTTTCCTGTTATATCGATACTTGCTGGTTGTAAAACAAATTTCAAATCGGCGAAATTTACCTTACCGATAATTAGCCCGATAGGTGGCATAATTACCTCTTTAACTAGGGAGTTAACGATGCCGGTAAAGGCGGAGCCAATGATTATACCGACTGATAAGTCGATTACGTTCCCTCGTGAAATGAAGGTCTTAAACTCTTTAGCTAGTGATTTTTTTTCTTTCATCATGGATTATAGTACAATTACCTAGGTGAGAAAATGCGGTTGATTTGACTTTGATACTATGAATCCAGAGAATGTTCCGTTAAATTTCATGTTAGCTTGTTGTGCAGTGATTGTGATTCCCTTTTCTGTATTGATATTTGTCTTGGTTATGAGAGGTAAAAAGCAAGCGTGGATTGGTACAATAATTGCTAAAGCGTATAGTGAAAAGGAGAATTTGGATAACCCGCATAAAAAGGAGAGTATATATACCGTGAAAATCAAAATCGATGGAGGAAGAGAATTCAATATGGCTGTTGACAGTGGACGATACCACGATTGGAAGGAAGGAGACCGACTTAAAAAAGAGTCCGGGAAGTTGTGGCCAGAAAAGGTAGGGGAATCGGCTAAATAATTACGCGGGTACTTCTTTTTTTGCGAAAAGTTTCTTGCCAAAGGCACTTTCTCTGATAATTTCATAGACCATTGGTAGGACAGAAATTCCGATTATTGCGAAGATTACAATCTCAAAATTATGTTTTACAATGGAGATATTACCGAAGAAGAACCCCGCAAAAAGGAACAAAAGTACCCAACTAATACCTCCGAGGATATTGTAAGAGATAAAAGTTTTGTAATTCATTTCACTAATACCCGCTATAAATGGTGCAAAGGTACGTACGATTGGCACAAATCGCGCAAGTACAATAGATTTTGCTCCATGTTTATCGAAGAAAGTTTTGGCTTTTTCAAGGTATTCCTTTTTTAGGAACCAGGTATTCATACTAAACGCTTTTGGTCCAATGTAGCGTCCAATCCAATAATTGACTGTGTCCCCAATGACGGCAGCAGCTATACAAACTGCTAGTAATAAGAATATATTCATAGATCCAATTGCGGCTAATGCACCGCCTGCGAACAGAAGAGAGTCACCTGGCAGAAAAGGGAAAACGACCAACCCTGTTTCGCAGAAAATAATCAAAAACAGTACCCCATAGACGAGAATTCCGTATTCAGAGGTTATCTGAGCCAAATGAACATCTATGTTAAGTATGAAATCGATAATTGTTTTAAGCATGTTGTATGGTAGCACGAGAAGCATAAACCGAAAATCCCACGGGAGAGGGTTACTTAGAATTCACCGAATAATAGTTATAACCGTTAAGGCTGTACTGATAGGTAAGAGAATCTTTCAGAAGAAGGAGCATTTCTTTGTCCTTGACGCTGTAATCATCGAAAATTGCTATATCTGCATTCCTAATCTCCTCTAGTGCCTCTTTTTGTGTGTTTAGGTCAATCCAATACTGTTGAGTAAAGACATATTTGTTTACGGTAGGTGTTGTTAAGTATACAAAATTCCAAGGTTGACTAGTATAAAGAAATACTTTCTTTCCAGCATATTCTTTGTTTGTGCGAACGGAAAAGGCAGAAATTTTATTGGAATACTCTATGCTTGTTAGTTCGCTTAACCATTGCAGGTCGATAGCGTCGTGCCGTGTGACATGAAAAAAGAACAAGTCAGAAAAGAAAAAGAGATGAACAAAGATTATCGCAATTGTCGAGTAGGTAAGCATCTTTTTATTTGATGCAATATAATTTGAAATGCTAACGGCGATAAGTAATGTGATGCCAGGTAGTAATTGGATGAAATAATGAGCATACGACCTAAGGGGGAAAACAACACAAAACGCCTCAATAATGAATATGCCGATGCAGAGAGCGTCTATCCTTGAAATCTTTTTGGTAATACTCATGTATGAATAAATCGTAACAATGAAGGTAAAGGCAATATAAACAATATATCGTATAGGAAATATTGTTCTTACAAGATTAACTGTCGGATTTATTAGTCCGGTATAAGTTAAATTACTGAACAGTATCGTGTCAACATAATACGAAAACAGTCCGTATTTATTCAGAATTATTGCGGAGATTCCAAAAGGAATGCTGAAACCGAGAATTAATTGAATTACGGAAATCGCTTTTTGCTTTATCGCACTTGAGTCGTAAAAGAAGATAAATATTCCAGCAATCCCGGCCAACTCGATAAAACCTTGTACTTTCAAGCAAAGTCCGAGGAATAGTAAGCCTCCTAGCAAGTAAAAAGATTTACGTTTTAGGAGCGAGTAAAGCAGTATGAGAACGAATAAGACAATAAACACTTCTGCATTGGCCTCGTAATTGAGGTAAATAGGTGCACCCAGTAGGACGGTGAATACAAGGAGTACGTAATATCGAAGTCTTTCGGGAAATTTTAATTCCATAACGATTTTTCTCATTAGGTTGATGGAGTAAATACCACCAGCAATTGCAATCAACCGGACCCAAAAATACAGGTGATTAAATTGGGATAAGACGCCAGCAACGTAATATAGTCCGAATAGTAGAGGTGGCTTATGGTCCCAAATGGTGACATAAAGAGTTTTCCCTAACGTCATCTGCTTTGCTATTGCAGCGTAAATACCTTCATCGTTAACAATTTCGTGGGCGAGTAGCGACGGAAGTCTGAGACAAAAAAACAGTAAAGCGAGCGAAAGGAATTCGTAGTTATTTTCGATGAACTTTGTGAGGTTAGCTAATCGGTCCTGCAGGTACTGTTTTGTTTGGTGGCTCAAAGTTTTGTAGAACAGTTACATTATTTTCTCGTAAGGATGGTGAGAAAAAGACCAATATGGAGGGGTGGGTTTACGGCTCGTTTCGTTTCCCCTCTCCGTGTGCCAACCCTTCGGATTAGCCCACGGAGAGGGGGGGATTCGAACCCCCGATACCCGTAAAGGGTATGCTCCCTTTCCAGGGGAGTCCTTTCGACCACTCAGGCACCTCTCCAAACTGGTGAATTATACCCCAAAGAGAGTGCTAGGGGAACCAAAGCTTAATCTCGCGTTTTGCTTCCTCTGCATTAGATGAGCGATGCACGACATTATGCAACGCACGTTTCTTGGCATTTGAATGAGCAACTGAATCATGAAGAGTACATTCCACGAATAGTGGACATGTCAGATTCTGAGGGGACAGTGGATCCAACCATTTCCTTTACCTTCCTAATGGCTGAAGGACTTTTTAAGACAAGGACGACAATGGGTTTATTGCGCAGCGTAATACCCCGTGCGTCAGCGCGGGGATGTAAGCTTACGCCCGAAGGGCGCGCGAA
>PFQB01000054.1 GCA_002793355.1 Candidatus Dojkabacteria bacterium CG_4_10_14_0_2_um_filter_Dojkabacteria_WS6_41_15 | reverse complement strand
TTTTGCGGTCGCTCAAGCCCTAGCTGCAGGTAAAAGCCAACGTGCAGTCGCAGCAGAAACTGGTATCAGCATCGCAACGGTAACTCGCGTCAATCAATGGCTACTACGAGGAATGAATGGCTATAAAACTGTCATTGATCGTCTAAATGAGCAACATCACCATCATAAAGCAGACTAATCGCTTTGTGATTTCATATTTCCCCAGAATAAAGGCAAGTAAGAAGAGACAAGGCGATAGGCCTTGTTAAACTTACAACAAGATAATACATGCAAACTGATACTTCACGTGAAGATACAAAAAAAGTTGCGCCAGTACTTCAACAACTCGCTGAAATTTATATCCCCACTGAACTGGATATTGCTCGCGCACGAAAAGACATGTTTGCTGAGCAACTTCCATACATGAAAGAAGATGGGCGTTGGCAACAATACATGGTACGTGCTGAGGATAGGAACTCGTCTGAAACAAGACAAATACTTGCCAAATATCGAATGAAAGGGAATGGGGTTGCTGAGGTATCAAGAAAACAAATTGCCCGCGAGTTGGCAGAAGGTGAAATCACTCAAACAAACGCATCAAAATTCGCAGCAGAACGTCAAATAGGCCAATTTGCAGAAGCACAAGTTCGCTTGCTTGACAGTAAACAACTGGAAATTCTCTCAGTATTGATATACAAAATTAAAGAGTTTCCAATTCCAAAATATGCAGACAAGACACCTAGCTACTTCACTAAGTGGGTTCGTAACAGATTGGATTACTGCATTACTATTGCTTCCAGTACGGGTATCACTCAAGAAACCGCAATTGCGTCATTAACTGCGATGAATGTGATGGAGGGACTGTCAGAATATCCACTTAAAGGTCCGAAGAGAATCTGCAAAACAGTTACATCTGCTGCAACGACTGGAATTCCATTGACCTTATTTAATTTCGAATGCTTCGATTTATCAATGGGAGAAGACAATAAGCTACGCTTGAATCTAGAGACAAACAGTTGCAAGGTGACAAAACCATACTATAAAGAGAAAGAGGTTGAACTCCTCCAGGAATTAAAGTTTCTAAATATTCCTGTTCGCTTAATAAAGCTTATTCCGGACGAAGAACTGTCTTTTATCTTTCCTGTTGCCCTGGCAGAACAAAATAGGATTGATTGGAACAAAGCAGTCAGTAACATACCAACTTTCGTAAACAAAATACAAGAGGCAGTTTCAAGCAACTACGGAGAAGTCGCAGAACAGGTAGCAGTAATGACTGTAATGGAACTTGGGGGAGAAGTTTTTAGAAAAGAGTTCGAAGATATCTTAGAAAAATTAGTTGCTCTTTACCCAAACATAGAAAAACTTGTTCCTGTAAATATCTTCCGTGAAGATTTAAGATTTCGAAAAGAGAAAAATCGGCGAATAATTGGTCTCCCTGATAACGCCTCAAGAGACTTGTTAATGACTCAAATGAACTTTGCTACCTATAGTGCCGAATTGCGAGCTATCAGAAGATGCTATGGGTCTGACGCTATTCTTCTCCTCAACGAAAGCGAAACCTCTATGGCTCGATTTAGCCCTATTGTTAACTTTTTTCCAGGCGAAGAAAATGAGCTTTTAGCAGTTCGCATGTATACCTAACCTTTTTGTAATGATAATGAACGATGTAACAATTTATCGATGGTTGATTCCTAAAATTCTGGTTGATCCTGATTATTCTAGAATTTCTATAGATGAAACTCTCAACAAAGAAGATGTACTTATTATATCTAATTTCATGAATAGTCTCGAAAAACGATTTGTTGAGACAACGATATCTTTTACCTTTATCGTTGTTGATGATCTGGTCGATTGGTATTGGGGAAAGCAGGGGTTCAAGGGAATCCGAAATGCGAAAAGATCATTCAAAAAGCTTGAAGATAATTATAAGAAAACACTAATCACCTTAACTCAATCAACTGTTGTTACCTCTGTTTCGACACTGCGCGTTGAAAATCCTTTCAATCAATATTCCTCATTTCAGGAGAAATCAATGCAAATACTTAGCAATGACAACTTGATCCCAGATTTGTTTGAACAAGAAATCGATTATAGAATGACAGCCTACTGCCAACCGAATAAGGCATTTTCGCCATCATACGCGGAAGAACTTGCAAAACGCGCATACTCGCTATTTGTCGCAGAATATTCCTTACTGACACTCTGCTCAATAGGAAAGCAATCCCTTATCTACAGCAATGGTTCACTCTTGTCAGAAAACCGATATAAATTTGCTGAAAGTGTATGTAACTATTCATCAATTAAGCGCATTTCGCAAAAGATATAATTTCACTATATAATTACTTATGAACCAAACCCTACAAACCTTAAAAGGCTTCCGCGATTTTCTACCTGCGGAAAAGAGAGCGAGAGATTATGTCTCGGCAAAAATTGTCAAAACATTTCAGCGTTTTGGCTTCGAACCACTGGAAACTCCAACTTTAGAATATGCGGAACTATTGTTAGGCAAATATGGCAAAGAAGCAGACCAACTTGTATATTCCTTTAAGGATAGGGGAGACCGTAACGTTGCACTGCGGTACGACCAAAGCGTTCCTACCGCACGCGTACTTGCGCAATATCAGAACGAGCTAGGCAAAGGTTTTAGACGCTACCAAATTCAAAATGTATTCCGTGCAGACAAACCCCAAAAAGGTCGTTACCGAGAGTTCTGTCAATGCGATGCCGATATTTTTGGCGTAACTTCACCCTTGGCAGATGCTGAAATCTTGGCAGTTTATGCTGCTATTTACCAAGATCTTGGTTTCTCGAACCTTACCATTAAAATTAACGATCGCAAAATACTTTTTGACACGCTAACCTCGTATGCGACGGACTTGGTGTCGGTTTTCTCAATTATTCAATCAATCGATAAGCTTGATAAGCAAAGTGTAGACGACGTTGTTTCTGAGCTTGTTAATAAAGGATTGAAACTGGCAGTCGCGCAAGAAGCAATTGCGAAATTGCAAAAGAGCAAAGCGACCGAAAATTTAACAGAAATAATTGATGCCACCATAAAGCTCGGCGTTCCAAAATCAATGTTAGAATTCTCGCCAACCTTAGCAAGAGGTTTAGATTATTACACGGGTATGATTTTTGAAGGAGTGATCCCAGGCATGTCAGGTTCAGTCGGTGGTGGTGGTCGGTACGACAATCTCATCAAGACCTTGGGTGGTCCTCAAATTGCCGCTGTAGGCTTCGGACTAGGTTTTGATAGAACAGTTGAGGCTGCTATGGAAAGTGGCTTGATAAAGACTGAAAACAGCACCCAGGTATTGGTTTCGATTTTTTCGACAGAACTGCAAAACGAATCGCTTCGCATTGTTACAGAACTTCGTCGATTCGGAATTAACGCTGAATTGTATCCCGATGCAAACGATAAGCTGGAAAAACAATTGAAATATGCAGACAAAAAAGAAATTCAATTTGTGGTGATTGCCGGAGAGGATGAGGTGAAACGAGGTGTGGTTAAAGTTAAAAACCTAAAGAAAAAAGAGCAGAAAGAGATTGCTCTCAAAGACATACGTAAAGCACTGTAACCGAAAATATTATTAATTAGAAAACACACTCTTGTAATGGTCTTTTTCTAATCCTTTTCTTCCCAATTCTCGCCAAAAGTAATCTTCATCGTTGTACTCTTTCTTTGTTGCAATTTCCTTACTGGCAACAAGCACATACATGGCAAAACAAATTTTAATTAAAACTGGCAGCGCTTGCAGTTCTTCCTCTGTTAATTGCACCTTCTTTTGATATTCAGCAAGAAATATCTTTAAATATCTGCTGGATGATTCGCTATTATTCGGGAAGAAGGTCAAATTCGAAGCAATTATCGCAATATCAAGCACGCGTGGACCAAAAAAGGCAACCGAAAAGTCGATTATGTATACACATCCCGTGATGTCCTTCAGTATATTCGTCCTAATCAAATCAGCGTGAATAAAGGCTTTTGGCAAATCGTTAGTATTTATCTGCTCAAATTCAGCGGCCAACTTCTTGATTAATTTTTTATCTGGAACTTCAAGATACTTCTGTAACTTTGGTTGTTCTTTTTTAAAGTTTAATACACACCACTCGTCATAATAATCCTTGGGTTGATAGGTGGAAGAATGCAGGTCAGCACAGAAAGCCGCAATTTCTGCTATATTCTTTTCGTTTAACTCCTTCTTTTTGTCAACTCTAATAAATTCTTCCACAATAAAATCATAGGAACCTCCACTAAACGAGAGAGTAGTGAGCAATGCAGCGTTAAGATTTTCGAACACTTTTGGATAACGAATATTCGCTTTTAGTGCGGCGGCTATTTTCCCAACATATTCAACAGCATCATCATGTGTTTTTGCATAAGGTCCACGTTGGGCAAAAAATTTAAAAAGGAATATCCCCTCGTTCGTTTCAACTTTGATATTTAAGTCTTCATAACCGGTTTCGATAATTTTGTGCTCAACGTAAAAACCAAGATCATAAAGTGATAACGCTTTTTTAATTAATCGCTCACCTGAACCGTTATAGCGAATTCTTCTTTCGTATATTGTTTTCATAGAGGATTATAATGAATGTTCCTATTTCACGCACCTTGTTGATTACGCAAGCAACAATTATGGTATACTTTGCTCATGGAAATTAAAAGCAGAAAGCACTTAATGACCACTTTACTCTCACTTGGCCTTTCAGACGAACAAGCAATAATATACCTTATCATAATGCAGAATCCGGATCTTGGTATTTCTGCAATTGCCCGTTTGGCCAATATGGGTAGAACCAAAATATATCGCCTGGTTGCCGAACTACAAACCAAAAATCTGGTCAGTGAATTAACACAGGAAAGTGGTTCTGTTTTTCATTCACAGCCATATTCAAGCATCAGCTCGCTTGTAGAAGTTAAAGAAAGTGAAATAAATCAACTAAAAAAATCTCTTGACGAATTGCGAAGCGTTTTCGAAATGAATGATCACGATAAAAAGCAAGCAGGAATTGTGTCTTATCACGGCAAAGAAGGTCTTAAACAGGTTATTTGGAATACAACAAAAGCAAAGAATGTTCTAAAAGTCTTCGAGGTATCAAGGCTGAATGTTTTTATGGATTTTGGATTTTCCGAAGACGTTCGACTTGAATATCTGCACAAAAAAATTAAAACAAAAGATCTTACCAACGAAACGTTTGTACAAGGTTGGACCAATGTGAAAGAATTTGCTGAAAAATATGCGGAATGCCGCTTTATTGACCCTGAAGAATTGTCAATGTCCTTCGAAATATACATTTATAATGAAGTTGTTACGTTAATAGATTATAAAAGTGATGAAATGTTCTGTGTTGAAATTTATAACCGCCCAATGAAACTAATCCTCGAGCAACTTTTCGATTATGTATGGGACAGAGCGATACCAATGAAAATAACGGGCGAAAGAGGTCAACTGGAAGTTGAGGGCGACTCCACAGAGAAATAATTGCTACACTAGAACACTGCAACCACGGCATACTCCTTAAGATCGATTGTTTTGATTTCTTCTGGTAATTCTTCTTTAAACTGCAAGTCTAATGAACTTGCAACGAATTGTGCCAAAACTTCATATTGCTTACCCCCAACGGCGTAAACAAACCCTTTTGTGCTAATTTCCGGGGAATTCTTTGCAGTAACCACCATCTTCGCATAATAGTGCTTTTTCTGGAAACTCTTGGCAGCAGCTAACTTTTCTGGCGTTCCATCCGTATAAATCAACACCTTTTTGGTCATAGTAGCTAACTGCGGTTCAATCGTATACATCTCCACAAAAGATTTGATATCCGACCAGTTTGTTTTCCCGGCAGAGGGACCAAGCATATAGGGATTCCAGCTAATTTCCTTGATTAAACGACGTATGCTTCCGCCGGAATACAAATCGAAGACATAACTAAAAGAGGTTGGTTTGCCTGTATCTTTCATAATATTAACCGCAGCCTGGACATCCTCTGTAGAAACTTTGCTCATTTTCAAATTCTTTGACGCAACACCTGCTAATTCCAGAACTTTCTTCGCATCTAGTAAGGTTTCCGTCTTCGAGACTTTATCTAACACCGCTTGGGTTATTTGCTGTTGATGACGTGCCCGTCCAAAATCTGAACCCTCGCTAACCGGAATTACATCAGTTCGAATTCGGGTATATTGCAACGCGGTCTCGCCATTCATATGACTCCACCCACGCTTAAAATAAACTCGCTGATATCGATCGAACTGCCCCTGATTCATCGGGTATAATCCAGAAATATCGGTATTGAGGTAAACATCAACACCACCGACCACATCGATAGCGTCAATGAAACCTTTCAAATCGACCATTGCATAGTATTGAATTGTCTTGCCAGAAATGGTTTGCACCACCTCGCGTAGCTTTTCTAATCCTGTACCTCTTTTTGCATTCTCGCCAATAGCATAAATTGAATTGATTCTTGTTAAATCTGTCCTTCCTGGATAGCTAACCGCTAGGTCGCGAGGGAAAGATAACATTGCCAATTGATTGGTCGCATCGTCATAGGAGCACAAAATTATTGTATCCGTATTTAGTTGTACGATTCCCGTTTCGCGTGTATCGATTCCAACCAGAAGAACATTAGTTTTACCTTTGGCGTCTTTTGCCAGCTTAGGTTGCAACACAGGAATAAGAGAGCCGACCCCGTCTGGAGTAACACCTGACCGAGCAAGAAGTTGTTTTCCAATCAGAACAGCTCCTACAACAAAGAGCACTACCCCTACGAACATAAACAAACCTTTAACATTTCTTTTCTTTCTGAACTCAGGAACTCTAGTAGCTGCAGACCTAAAGCCTGTAATAGAAGGAACAACTGAAACCAAGGTTTTTTGCCCATCACTGCAGATAAAATGTGAATCGTCTAACGACATTCTGATTACACCCATGGTGCATTATGCCACAGCAGAGTATACTAAGAAACTAGCTAGTAACTATTAGCTAGTAGTTATTTTAGCTAGATAGAAATATGAAAGTTGTTGGAGTTATATTAGTCGTTTTGCTTCTGTTGTGCGGAATTGTTGCAGGTCTGGGGTGGTATGGTTACAGCAAAGCAAAAAGTGGCGACCTTAGTTTTCTCTCCAAATTAGGTTTCTTGAATAAAGGAACAAGCACTGATCTAGAGATCACGTTCACCGAGAAGGAAGCGCAGGATTTTATGGAAACGATAGAAACTGGGGCAAAAGTGCTCACTGCTGACAGTCCGGAATGCAAATCAATGAGCTGTGTTCCGGGAACCCCAATTTATGTTGGTACACAAACAGTATCGACAACACTGTCGAATTCACAAGGTACAGCATTAATCAATGAATGGATTCGTTTTGCGCCAAACGCACCTTTTACTTCGGGGCAGATGCGCGTAAATGCTGACGGGACTGTTGACTTTGCAGGAATTGTTGACATGAATCAAGTGCAAAAGTTCGGAACAGCCACTAATGTTCCTGCAGCAACCATGAACATAATTACCAAATATGTTGGTTCACTGGGCGGAACTTTTCCCTTAAAAGCATCTGGCACGTTGACCGTAAAGAACAATGCAGTAAACGCCAACTTTTCGAGTGTATCCGTTGGAATTATTCCAGTACCAGGTACCTTAATGTCCCGATATAAAGGCGAAGTTAACAGCTTTTTGGAAGACCGCCTTGCCGTAGTCAAAGGGCTTTCGATTGAAGAGCTTTCATTCGGCGATGGAAAAACGACCTTCAAGGGTACCGTGCCCAAACAGATTTACTTTGTAAAGTAGCCCCATCCTGATTAGTTGTTGTGCCCGCACTAGCAACTAGCCCGTTACCGAGCTATAATGCCTCAAATAATATTTCTTACCGCCGCATGGCAAACATAAAAAACCTAGATCCTAAATACCTTCTGAAGGGAATCAATCCACAGCATGCGCTTCCGACGTTCGATGATGACGGCAATATCAACATGTTGGTAGAGATCCCCAAGGGTTCATACAATAAGTATGAGTATGTCACCGAAGCAAATATTATCAAATTCGATAGAGTACTCTTCGAAATGTTGCCCTATCCGGTGGAATACGGGTTAATTCCACAAACATACGACGAAGATAATGACCTTCTCGATATTATGAGTTTGATTACCTACCCAACCTTCCCTGGTTGTTTGATTGCTGTGAGACCAATTGGCGTGATGTACATGATTGACGGTGGGGACGTAGACGATAAAATTTTTGCCGTACCGGTAGAAGACGTTCGCTTTGCACACATCCGCAGCATTAAAGATTTGCCTTCAATTACTGTCGACGAAATTCAATTCTTTTGGGAGCATTATAAAGGACTTCAGTTCCGTTACAAGGGGCATACTGAAAAGAAAGTAGTCGTTGACCGGTGGGGCGACGAAAAAGAGGCGCGTGAAGTCATTGAAAAATGCCAAGCAGCTTACAAACTCAAGTATGGGCAGGACAAATCACGGATAGAGACAGTTATGGCGTCGTAGCGACAAGATTCTGCTATTCCAAGTTTGCATTTTTCACCAATCATTATTCATGTGTTAGAAAGATAGGTGGAGCTTTATCACAAGGATTTTGATCAATGGAATCAGAAAAAGAAGGCATTAGATAACACCAGTCATATTCCCCCAAAATTTCACAATTCAGAAATATGGTGGCTTAGCTTTGGAACCAACATTGGTCACGAGATTAATGGAAAAGGCAGTAACTTCATTCGCCCTGTGTTGATTCTCTACAAAATCAATGCAACAGGATTTATTGGCATCCCACTCACCACCAAACTGCGTGCAGATCGATTCACTTTTGAGATATCACAAACAGCAAAGACTTCTTGCGTAGTACTGTCACAAATTCGCTATTTCTCTGCCACACGAATGTGGAACAAGCTTGGGGTAATAGACCAAAAGACCTACCGTAACCTTAACTGTCAGATGATTGCAATATTTCAGGAACTACTGAAGTGAAATTCTGGTTGCCTCCACCGCCTGTGCAGTGGAGTCGTGGCTTTCGCCGAAAGTTGAATATTATATCATCCTCAATTATGATTTTCAATTCAACAAAAATGCGGTAACATACCGTATGTTAGATTTACAATATGTTATAGCCAACCCAGATGCTGTTAAGGCGGCAATCACGAATAAACGGGTACGCGGCGTTACTGTTCAAGATGTCGACACTATTGTATCTTTAGCATCCTCCGTCAAAACTGCAACCACCGAAGTTCAGAACTTGAGAGCAAAACGAAATGAGCATTCGGAAAAAGTTCAAAAGGCGAGTGCTGAGGAAAGACCCGCAATTATCGAAGAGGGTAAGAAACTAAAAGAGCAAATTGCGGAACTAGAGAAAGCCTTAAACGAACAAGAAGAAAAACTTCATACGTTGATGACCTTCTTGCCCGGCATTCCTTCAGCAGATACACCGATTGGACCTGACGAAACAGGCAATGTTGTTCACCATACGTGGGGAGAAAAGCCAAAATTTGATTTTGAGCCGAAGAATCATGTCGATTTATTGACCAATCTTGGGCTACTTGATATCGAACGAGGAGTCAAGGTCGCAGGATTTCGTGGTTATTTCCTAAAAGGTGATGCCGCAATGTTAGAGTGGGCAGTATTGATGTATGCGCTAGAAATTCTTAGGCAAAAAGGTTTCGAGATTATTACTCCGCCAATTTTGGTAAAAGAATTCGCTCTTTTTGGTAATGGCCAGTTCCCTTGGGGAGAGCAAGACGTTTATCAAGTAAAAACGGCAGGAGTTGATGAAACAGGAAAAGAAATATCAGAACCAATATATATGGCTGGAACAGCAGAAGTTCCCCTTATGGCAATGTATTCAGGAGAGACCTTAGATTTATCCAAAGGGCCAATGCGATTAGCTGGATTATCTCCATGTTATCGTAAAGAGGTAGGAAGCTATAGTAAGGATCTCAAAGGAATTTACCGAATTCACGAATTCCTAAAAGTTGAACAGGTAATACTGATGGAGCCTGATGAAGCAAAAGCAGACGCAATTTTAATGGAAATCCTTCAAAACGCGGAAGACGTGATACAAGGTTTAGGTATTCCTTATCAAGTTCTTTCAATGTGTACCGGCGATATGGGGGAACCTCAGCATAAGAAGTTTGATATTGAATCTTGGATGCCTGGAAAAGGTGACTATGGCGAAACACACTCAGCATCAAATATGGCTGACTTCCAATGTAGGCGTCACAATATCAAAGTAAAATTGGCGAATGGCGAAAAAGTAGTTGCTTATTCCCTCAACAATACTGCAATTGCGTTACCACGTTTTCTAATTGCGCTTGTAGAGAATAATCAAACAAAAGACGGCAAAATCAATGTTCCAAAGCCATTACAAAAGTACCTGGGCAAAGAGGTGATAGGATAGAAGAATGTCGATAACTATTTCTGTGGTTCGGTCCGCAAAACGAAGGCGTTCGTTAACGATGCGCATCATGAATAGGGGAGAAATCGAACTGCGTGCGCCAAGCCAGAAAAGCCTTGCTTTCTTAGTCGACTTCGTTGCAAACAATACAAAGTTTCTGGCAAAATCGCTGCAAATCCCAATGCAAGCGATTTTGCCCAAGACACTGCAAACGGGCAATTCTCTCTACATTTTCGGGCGACAGTACTTACTTGAGCTGATTCCGGCACTGCGACAAAGAATCACCGTAGATACACTTAATCAAGCAGTAGTAGTTAACAAACGGGGCAACAGCATTTCACGAGTAAAACTTTATGAACTGTTAACCCCAACACTAGCAGAATTTATTGCGGAAAAAACGCCAAAGCTGACCGCGCAGATGTCCACAAAGGCGTACACAAAATTACGTTACAAGTTAACTCGGTCCTTGTGGGGAAGTTGCACCAGAACGGGCAATATTTCCTTTAACAAGCGCTTAGTTCATTATCCTACCGATATCATTGAGTACGTCATTATTCACGAACTGGCTCATTTACAAGAGCACAACCATTCTAAGGCCTTTTGGGATATTGTGGATACTCATTGTCCAGACTATAAAGCAGCAAAAAAGATTCTAAAGGCTCGAACCTACGGCTGACGATATTTCTTCGCCCAGGTCTCCTGTCGTTTTGCATATCGTCGATGTTCTTGTTGAATTTCGGCAATCATCACCTGAAATTTTGGCGCATTATCGACTGCTAATTGTTGCCAGTGTTCGTTATTCTGCATAAAAGCTACCACTTGCCGATACCCCATCATGCGAAGAGCAGGGGCTTCTGGTCCAAAACGCTGCAATAGATTTGCCACCTCTCCAAGCCAACCTTCCTCCAAATAGGTATACACCCGTTTATTGATTATCTCGTACAATTCAGTTCGAGATAGAATACTTACCTGCCAAACCTTCTTCGCACTTGCTAACAAGTCCTTGGCGAATTGGTGATTTTTTCCCCCTTTATCCTTTAATTCTTTATACTTTATACTTTTGTTTTCAATAACTCTCACCAACCTTCTCGGATTCTTCCGATCGCTATCGTTCAAAAGTCCATAACCTTTCGGTACCTCGTGTTCTGCCCTTTGTTGAAGTTGTTCAACCGTCATGCCAGCCAATTCCTCGCGCAGGATCTGATTACGTGAACTAAGCAGGGATTTACCTTCAAGAATTGCATCTAAATACAACCCTGTACCTCCGTGAAGAATAATACCGCCAGCCTTCTCAATTTCTTCGCGATGTTCCTTCAACCAGTTATATACATGCTGTTGGTAAATATAGACGGAAACCTCTTCGTTAGGCTCAAGAAAATCTATTCCTCCAACCAACACCTCTGGATGGTTTTTCCGAAAAGTGAGTAATGAGAGCTTATTCGTTCCAATATCAGCACCTTTATAAACCTTTCGAGAATCCACCGAAAGAATAGGGTAGTGAGTTTTCTCCCACAGCGCTTGGGCTATTTTCGTTTTGCTGGTGGCGGTGGGGCCAAACAATATTTTTAGTTCCATAGAATGGGGTATTGTAACAAATAGCCGATTTCAGGTAAAATCACCTATGCTTCGCTATACTGTACTGGGTTCAAAAATACTTCTCGGCTTGTTTCTGTTCCTTGCAGCAGCAGCAGCCTACCTCCCATTTCTCGAAGCTTTTGCGCTAACTCCCGCTATCGCTTTCATTCACCGCTTCAGCATAACCATCAATATCGGGTCTGACACTAAAACACTACAACCCATTATTTTTGTCATTCCAATACTTCTGCTAAAAGGACTTTGGGAATATCACAAAAAACACGGAATAGTTTCTCTACTAAAAAGCAAATTAGCAATGCTCGTTGCATTACTCGTTATCGTAGATGTCATATCGATCTTTACATCAACCGCAAAAACCAGTTCAATCAGTGGCTTTATCGCACACGGAATGAATTTGGCAATATTTATCACTTCGAGCATTTGGCTTAAGCTGGTTTCCGAAATGTTGGATACAGCAACTTTACAGAAAGTTGCCATAAAACTAATTAAGACATTTGCAATTGCACTGATTGGATTTACTGTCGCAAATACCGTCGTTTCGGTAACACAATTTGCTGATTGTTCTTTTTCAAGCAAAGGCTGCCATGTTTGGAACGAGATTGATAAAATATTTCCTAACAAACTGCTGGTAGTCGGTCATCAAAAATTCAGCAAAAAACCAACCGTTATTCGAGCTCCAGGGTTCTTCGGTGATGTGAATTTTAACGGAATGTTCTCGCTATTTATCGTAGTTTGTAGCGCTGTTATGTGGCTAGTTGCAGAGTTGCTGAAGAATGCAAAAGGCTATTTACCGACAAAAGAACAACGCTTCCTGCTAATCCCAATAATTGCAGGAATGATATCGTTTCTACTGAACTTATCGAGAAGCGGTATTCTAGGTGCAGGAATTTTAGGAATCGTTCTCTCGCTGGTCATTCTGCTGCCGCTGATAAAAAGTGCGGAAATTTCGAAGGAATTTTGGAAGAAACTTGGACTGTTTGCAATCGCTTTTATTGGTGGTTTTGCTTTACTACTTGCACTTGGGTATGCGGTCCCCTTAACATATAAAAATAGGCAAACCTCATTATCGAAGGAATTTATTTCCTATGCAACACAAATGTTTAATCCACAAGAAAACTCCGCCCAAGGACACGCAACCTTATTTATGAACGCAGTCACCATCGGCAATCAGCGACCTCTATTTGGCATGGGACTCGGTAGCTTTGGCGTTCAGTTTGAAAAAATTATCGCACCTGGTGGCGGGACAAACGCAAGTCCACATTCCACCTATGGGCTTGTGTATGCAGAGCAAGGACTTGCAGGAATAACTCTCTATTTGCTTGTTATTGGCTATCTTTGGTATATCGCCATTCGCAGCAGTCGCAAACTTGTATTGCAACTACTTAAGGCACGCAAAGACAATACGAAACTATCGCGCGAATTCTACTTGGTCTACGGCTCCAAGCTTCTACTTGTGCTTGTCGCCTTCGGCGTTCCTTTCTTCTCCGTTGCCACTATCTCCTATTACGGTTTCTTTTTACCGATGACGTGGTGGTGGGGGAATGGGGAATTGCTAAATCAGTAAAGCCGCAAAGCATTAAAGCGCAAAGGTTAAAGTATAATACTAGCTACTAACTATTAGCTTTTAACTTCTGGCGAATTTCTAGTAACTGGTATCTATTAGTTAGTAGCTAGTAGTTAGCAGTTAGTCTCCGCACAAAACTTCAAAATTCTGCTATACTCCAACATGTCATTTCAAGAACTTATCGAAGGACTCAATACGTTTTGGGCGAAGCAAGGATGCTTAATCGGGCAACCATACGGAGTAGAAGTTGGCGCCGGAACCGCAAATCCACACACATTTTTTCGAGTACTCGGACCAGAACCCTACAATGTTGCCTATGTAGAGCCTAGTAGACGCCCAACCGATGGACGATATGGCCAAAGTCCCAATAGATTCCAACATTATTTTCAATATCAAGTCATTCTTAAACCAGCACCAAAGTTCAATCAGGAGCTTTTTATCGAGAGCTTAATTACCATGGGATTGGATCCTCGCAAGCACGATATTCGTTTTGTCGAGGACAACTGGGAGTCGACACCACTTGGCGCGTGGGGACTTGGTTGGGAAGTCTGGTGTGATGGTATGGAGGTAGCACAATATACGTATTTTCAACAAATGGCAGGCATCCCATTAGAAGTGCCCACACTGGAAATAACGTACGGTTTAGAGCGACTTGCCATGTATATTCAAGATGTCGATCACTACAAAGACATGAAATGGAATGACACCACTACGTACGCTGACATCTTTGAGCGGCACGAGTATTGGCAAGCAAAACACAACTTTGAAACCTCAACACCAGCAACCTTGCAAACCCTTTTCACGACCTATGAAACTGAAGTTCAGACACAGATAACGCTGAAGAATTACTGGGCGGCCTACGATTATTTGCTAAAGGTATCCCATTTGTTTAACTTACTTGAAGCGCGTGGAATGATAAGTGTCTCTGATCGAGTCGCAAAATTCGGTATGATGGGAAAAGCTACCAAAGCTATCGGAACGATGTATCTTGACGAGCGCGAAGTACTTGGCTTTCCGTTGAAAGGAAGGATGGCACCAATTCAGTACCACCCAACAGTGCTTAAGGCGGTACCCCCAAGTAAGGCAAAATATCAAAAAAACATTGCAATAGTCGAATTAGGCTTCGAAGAATTGCCCGTGAGCTACCTAATTGAGTGGAGTGAACTGTTAACTCATTACTGGTTCAAGCAACAATTGAAGGACCGTGGTGTGACGTACAGAAAAGCATATTTGTACATGACACCTCGCAGAATCGTGATGAAAATCGTGCAACCCAGCAAACAGGGTAGAGTAGTGCAAACACTGAAAGGACCGGCTACACAAATCGCCTACGATGAGAAGGGAAAGCCAACCGCAGTGTTAGAAGGATACCTGAGGAGCAAAAGTTTAAAGATTAAAGAGTTAAAGATTAAAGAAGAAAATGGAAAACAATTCGTCGCTGCGGAGAAGGAAGTTGTTAAGACATTAGCCGAAGTTTTCCAAGAGATTTCTGAACAAATTATTGCTAGTGCGCCAAAAACCAGATGGATGGTATGGGAACAGGGTATTCCAGCCTTTATACGACCTTTACGTTGGATTCTTGCGTATCATAACGATAAAAAATTACAAATTTCCTTGATGAATATCAGCACAGGAAAAAGTTCACCGCTTCCACGCTACGAACTTCCAGCAGAAAAGGAAATATCATCTGCGCAACAATATCTACAGTTTGTTCGAGAAAGCGGCATTATACTCAGTCAAAAAAAACGTGCCCGAAGAATCGCTAAAGAAAGTGCAAAACCAGGGGTAAAGATAGGAAAGTTTGATGACATGGTGGTAAAAAATTCTTTCCTTACCGAAAACCCACATGCAATCGGACTGGAACTCGAGAAGAAATATGCTGAGTTACCTATAGAGTTAATTACGCTGATTTTGGAAAAGAACCAAATGTATCCGATGACGCAAGAAAAGAGTGGCGAACTTTACTATCACGTAGTTGCAAATCATCGACGAGTGCACAAAAGAATTGCATACGGTAACCAAAAGGTGGCGAGAGCGAGACTCGATGACGGTGTTTTCTATTTTGAGCAGGATTCAAAAAAGAAACTAGCTGAGTATGAGGAAGGTTTAAAGCAAATAGGTTTTCATCCAAAAGCTGGGACCTACTACGACAAGAAGCAGAGAATTCAAAAGCGAGTAGAATCGTTGTATCAGGAACTTGGTAAGAAAACTCCACCACAGTTGACAGGAGCCTTGAAGTTGGTGAAAAATGACAAAGCGACCTCACTAGGAAAAGAGTTTCCCTCATTAGAAGGTGTTATTGGAAAAACATATGCGATTCGTGAAGGTATCGACAAAAAAGTAGCCGATTTGTTAGCAGAGCACTATCTGCCACTTGAGCCTGGAGGAAAGCTTCCAGCAACCGAAGAGGGAATAGTGCTAAGCTTGGTCGACAAGTTGGACTCTTTAATTACGCTTTCACAGGTCGAGAAATTACCTGAAGGAAGTCACGATCCCTTCGAAATTCGAAAAACTGTATACCGATTACTCACATTGCTCACCAAATCGACACTACATTTTGAATCGTCCGATTTATCTTCTGAGCTATACGCATTCATTGCTAAGCGCTTCCAACAATTGCTTGAAGAGGAACAAATTCCACAGTGGATAGCAAGAGGAGTTGCGCTCTCAAGTTCTCGTGACTTCGGCGAGAAGTATCGCTACGCCTACAATCTCGCCGACAGTGCAAAAACCGATGAAGATAAGGAGCTAATCCTTGACACACTGAAGAGAGTCAAAAACATTCTTGGGCAGAAAGAGGCAATTGTTGGAGAAGCCAAAACGTATGGTTCCGACAAGCCGCTAGAACCAGTAGAACAGGAACTAAAAACCTTTGTTGACACTCACGAAAAAGAAGGTATTGCTCCTCACAAATTAGTAGCATTGGCACACATTCTGGAGCGCTATTTTAGGGCAATCATGGTACTTGATAAAGAAGAAGCAATACGAAATAGGAGAGTAGCAGCAATGCAAGCATTACAACAATTGCTTGAGCAAAATTTTTCTTTAACTTTTAGCTAAATAGACACCTATAGTTCCTGCAGTCGTTGCGGCAGTGAGAAAAATTTGATAAACTCTATCGGGTATGCTAATTTTGTAGCTCTATCAAATGAAAAGATTTCTCAGAATGTTCATATGGGCATACATAATCACTTTCTTTTCAATATGCTTGCAGTTTGGAAATTCTTCCTTTCAAGTGAGTGCTTGGTCAGAAACAGACATTCCAGTTCACGTTCAAACAATAGGGGGCTACGCCCGTGATGGTCAACTTGACACCGCTGTAGGAGTGGCAACAGATAGCACAGGCAATATCTATGTCGTTGAGAATACTAATAATCGCGTACAAAAATTTACTAGTAGTGGCGTGTTCCAACTAACGTTCGGTAGTTATGGATCAGGAGATGGTCAGTTTAATACACCTTTTGCAATAGCGGTCGATAACAGTGACAATATTTATGTCACAGATAGATATAACCATCGCATACAGAAATTTAACAGCAATGGTGAATTCCTGTTCAAGTTTGGTACAAACGGGACGGGAGATGGCCAATTTAGTTACCCTATCGGGGTTGCTGTAGATGATAATGAAAACATTTATGTTGTAGATGCTCTTAATAAACGTGTACAGAAGTTTAATAGTAGTGGTGGATTCTTATTCAAGTTTGGTTCAAGCGGAACGGCAGATGGTCAGTTTGGTAACTACCCATGGGGAATTGCTGTAGACAGTAGTGAGAATATGTACGTTACTGACCCAAATAATAGGCGAGTGCAGGTATTTAACAGTAGTGGAGTATTCCAATTCAAATTTGGTACAGACGGAGCGGGCGACGGGCAGTTCTGGGGACCAAATGGAATAACCCTTGATGACAGTAACCACATTTACGTCTCGGACGAAGGGAATAATCGAATACAAAAATTTACTAACAGTGGTGTATTTGAACTCAAATTTGGTAGTAACGGAACAGCAGACGGTCAATTTTCTTCGCCATATGGAGTAGCAGTAGATAGCAGCGGAAATATTCATGTTGCGGATTCATCTAATCGAAGAATACAGGTCTTCAATAATAGTGGAGAATTCCTGCAAAAGTTTGGTAGCAATTTAGCGCAAGACGATGGCTACTTTTCTGCTCCCAATGGGATTGCAGTAGATAGCAGCGGAAATATGTATGTAGTTGAAACATCTAACAATCGCGTACAGAAGTTTGACAGTAATGGCGAATTCCTACTGAAGTTCGGGAGTAATGGGTCGGGAAATGGCCAATTTAATGCTCCAAACGGAATCGCTGTAGATAGTAGTGGGAACATTTATGTCGCCGATACAAATAATTCTCGCATACAGGTTTTCAACAACAGCGGAGTATTCCAATTTAAGTTTGGTGCAAATGGTGCAGGCAATGGGCAGTTTAGCGGGCCAAATGGAGTCGCCATAGATAGCAGTGGGAACATTTATGTCGCAGAGGTATTTAATCGCCGCATACAGGTCTTCAACAGCAGTGGAGTATTCCAATTTAAATTTGGCAGTAGTGGAACAGGAAATGGACAATTTAACAACCCCTATGATTTAGAAGTAGGAAGTAGTGGAAAAATATACGTTGCCGACTTCGGGAATCATCGAGTTCAAGTATTTGACAATAGCGGAGTGTTTCTGTTTAAATTTGGTAGTAATGGCACAGCAGATGGCCAGTTTAATTTTCCACGTGGAATTACTGTAGACAGTGAGGAAAATATCTATGTCGGTGACAAAAACAATAACCGCATTCAGAAGTTTTCGAGCATCGGAGTGTTCAAGTATAAATTTGGCAGTTATGGGACTGAGGACGGTAAATTTAAGTATCCAACAGGATTAGCCGTAGACAGTAATGGAAATATAAATATCGCAGATGCCGGAAACTCCAGAATTCAGAGATTTATTCAAGATAGGGGCGCTCCAACAGGTAGTCTAACTATTAATTCCGGTATTGCATCAACAGGTACCAGTTCAGTTACCCTAGCTACAACAGCTACTGACGAGCTTTCTTCAGTAATCGATATGATAATTTCAGAAAGCTCGGAGTTTTCAGGCGCCTCGTGGGAAGCTTACGCAACAACAAAAGCCTTTACCTTGTCTGCAGGAGAAGGAACAAAAACTGTCTACGTAAAGTATAGGGATACGTATGCAACAGAGTCAGTACCGTTTAGCGATACGATTATTTACGACATTACTCCGCCAACAGGAAGTGCAACTATTAATGGGGGCGATTCGCTAACAAACAGCAAAACCATAACTATGACCTTACCCGCAACCGATTCGTTTTCCGCAATATCAGACATGATGCTTTCGGAAAGTGATACCTTTGTCGGTGCCAACTGGGAAACATATACCTCAAGTACAGTTTTCACACTTACCGACACAGATGGAACCAAAACAGTTTACGTTAAGTTCAAAGATGTGGCAGGGAATATCTCTGAAGTTTACAGTGATACCATTATGTTGGATTCAGCTGCGCCGACTGGAAGCTTCCTTATCAACTCGGGGATGACACTGACCAACAATCGAGCTTTGACCCTAACGCTTACCGCTACCGATAATCTATCTACCGTTGCCGAAACAATAATCTCCGAAAACGCCGATTTTACAGGTTCAAGCTACGAGGCTTATGGCGTTTCTCGAGTTTACGAGCTTACTAGTGCAGGAGATGGCATCAAGACTGTCTATGTAAAATTCAAGGATGCGCTTGGAAACGAATCAATTACTTACTCTGCAGAGATTGAACTTGATACTACAGCACCACCAGCAGTAGTTATAACTCACATAGGATTTATACATAGCATTCCAAATAAAACGAGACTCTTTTACTACTTTACTTCACAAGTACCTAAAATCAAAGGAATTGCTGAGGCATTAAGCACCGTACATTTTAAACCATTGCTTGGGAGTACTGACTATACGGTAACTGCAGACAATAAAGGCAAATTTACAATAATAATTTCGGATCCCGTGCTTCCGAGAGGAAGTGTAAGTCTTGATTATTATGCTACAGACTCTGCAGGTAACAAATCCGTTACAAAAACACTTAATCTTGTTATTGGAGAGGAACACTTCCCAAAACCAGAAGGTACTAACATTACTGAAGATTCAACTTTAGTAGAGCTACCTGAAACTAGCGTAACCGAACCCCCGACACCATCAGGCATCGAATCTCCAACTCCAATTATGCCATCACCAAAGTACGTTACACGCATAGAGCAAATAGACACCAATTCGTTCCTTTCGGAGTTCAGAGTAAAACTTATCGATGAGCAGGGTAACCCTCTTAAAGGAGTTCTTGTTTCCTTGCATTCTGAACTACAACAAGCAACAACAGATATACTGGGAGTCGCAATTTTTAAAAACGTACAAGTTGCAGAACATACCTTGGCTTTCGCCTATAAAGGGGAGGAAATAGAAAAAAACATTGTGGTGCAAGTTGCGACGTTAGCAGCAAAGGAAATTGAACTTGAACCAGTCATTGTTACCGTTCGCGAAAGCAGAAGTGGTTTGGTATATTTCCTTATTGGCTTAATTGTAGGAGGAGCCCTATTAAGCTTCATTCTTTACAGGAGAAGTCGCGTACGAAAGTAATCAGTTTAGGAACCTCGGCCTACATTAGGGATCGTTAGATTTCAACGATGCTAGCATTACAACAATTGCTAGATTAAAAATTTTCGCTCACCTTCAACCAGAAATTCGACCTGCTAGTTCTTGGTCTAAAGCCATAAAGCGAGTTTTTGTTTCTTCTGAAATAACCTGTGTATAAATTCGGTTTTTGTCCGTCGCAATCAAAAAAGCCAAATGCCGTAATGCATGCGAAAGTACTGCTTTTTGCGTTATTACCGGCGGTTGAGGGATTTTCGGCGTCACCGTGCTCGCGACAGCAATATCATCAGTTCGCAGTAAACTCGGATCCATATGGGCAAAGCTAAACGAGTCTGCATAAACAATATACGTTAATACAATTTTCCTGGACTTTTCGTATCGCCAACTGGTCGAATGCAAAATATACCGCTCATTGTCTACAATCAACCGTGCATCGCTAAACAAAAAATGAAGAACCCCGCAGCAAGCTGACGGGGTATCTGGCGGTTAATTTATTTCATACTCAAAGAATGTGAGCTGATTTCGCTCAATTAAGTCCTATTGTTGCCCTTGCTTTTGTACGTACTCCCTAATCACATTCTCGTTTCCATATTGTCCAACTGTAGTTGCATAGTATCCACTACTCCAGAAGCTTCCTCCCCACAAGAATTTTTTCACTTCCTTGTGTCGCCGAAAGATTTCCCTCGCGGTAAGACTCTTTGTTATCTGTACGATATCTTTTACCTTCAACATCGGTACACTCTGTATCATGAAATGCACATGGTCTGCATCAGTCCCGATCTCGACATAGTGAATGTCGTACCGAGTGCTGATTTCAGCACAAATTTCACGAAGACTCAGGGTTACCGCCTCGGTAAATACTTTTCGTCTGTATCGTACAGGATACACCATATGGTACAAAAGCAGGGATTTGTTATGACTCTTTTTAATGTGCTCCACCATTCTTTGATCTTAGCACGGTTCCCGTACTAACAACTCCAACCGCAGCCAGCTGCGGGGAAATCTTCTCGATTATATCGGGGTCCCGTTGTTCCTGTGTCAAATCAACTTCTTTTCGTACTACATGGAAACCTTCTGGTATTCCGGTAACAAGAAAGAGTTCTAAGGAAAGTCTCATATTGATATAATACCGTAATGCATCCTAATAGCATACTCCATTCTGGTGTTTTGGAGCAATATTTTCCAAAAGATCATGTGCCCATTTTCACAAGTGAAAACAGCGAAGCTATCCTCGAACATGCAGACCACCAAAAGCCTCATCGTAAACGATTATCTGAGAGTGAAAAAGAACTTAGAGAAGAAAGATTAGCCAAGGGCGAAGCTTTTGGATTCGAGACCGCACAAAACAGATTAAGAGAAACACTCTTGGGAAACTATTCAGTCATAGGGTTTATCGGTTTTGACACACGTAGGCGCTATAAAATGTTTCATGCTGTAGCGCTGGCTATTCTATCAAATGAAGCAGAAAGCATAATGATAGAGTTGCCCTACGATGTAATTCCAAGCAGAACTGAAAGTGGCCTATTGGTCCTTAGTAACGAACGAACAATTGCTGGACCTGACGGTGAACAAGAAATTACAAATAAGGCAGATATGGATCGTTTTATGAGGCTAATCAGTTTGCGGTGGGAAGAGCAGGCTCATCTGTTTCTACATCCGTGATCGCAATAGTTCCTTGCAATTTATTGCCAAACTTCGATAAATATTTATCGGTTTCTGCATATTTTTGTTGCGCGTGCATTAGATGCCCGCCAATCATCACGTACGATTCCAAAACACGCCCAAATTCAGCCTCCATCGTCTTAATCGAATCAAGTATCTCTTTTGCCTTTTTACTTACCTGCATGCCCTTCATGCCAAGTAGCACGATTTGAATGTACGCATACAAGGTACTAGGTGAAACTGGGACCACATGCTTATCAAAGCAATACCGTTTGATGTTCAAATTCTCGTCATCACGGATAACCGTTTCGTAGTAAATGTTTTCTGCAGGAATATACATAAAGGCAACATCAAGAGATTTGTCTTCCTTTGAAATATATTTTGTCGCAATGGAATCAACGTGAGTATGAATATCTTTTTTCAGTGCCCTCTTTATTGCAGTTTTTTCTTCGTCGGTTTTTGCTTCGTTCAAACGAATAAAGTTTTCGAGCGGAAATTTGGAATCTATCGGCAAGAAGGAATCATTAAATTTCACGATGGCATCAACCACAACACCATCAGTTCGGTATTTATACTGAAATTCCAACACATCTTTGGGCATAAACTCGACTAACAGGGATTCTAAGGACTCTTCACCCCACCCACCACGCATTTTCTGTGCCTTAAACACGTTGGTCAGATCTCCGATACTTTTCCCCAGGTCGGTTATCTTCTTCGAGCCCTCCTCAAAGGCCGAGATTCTTTCACGTAAGTCACCAATTACTTTGCTTGCTGTCGTTAATCGATCATTGACTTCTTTAGTTGAGCTTTGACTGAAACGCAGGTTCTCGCTAACTCGCGATGTAATGTGCTCTTTTACATCATTTAATCGGCGTTCAAGATGATCATCGAGATTGCGCAGGTTATCCTCAAGCGCCAGCTGGGATTCAGTACTTCTGGAACCGAGCTTACTGACGCGATAGAGGAGATATGCAACAAGTGCTAAGAGAACAAAGATGATAATTATTAGTGGGGTTGTCATAGAGTATGGTAGCACAGATTATGGGTTTGAAGCGTAAAGCTTAAAGTGTAAAGAAAAGAAACGGATATTGTAGTTATTCTTTGCCAATTTCAAGCAGCAATTCAACCCAACCAGTTTCCGAAAAACCAAGCTTCTTATACCAAGAATACGCTAGGGACTTCGGATCCGCTATCATTTTGATTATCGATATATTGCTCTGTTTGGCAAAGCTCTTAGCTTGGTTCCATAGTAGTGTAGCTATTCCTTCTTTCATATGTTTCGGACTCACACCGATTGCGTCGACAAACAAATGATCGTCTTTAATGTCCGCCGCAATAATTCCGACAGCGGCACCTTCAAGTATCGCTACGTAGCTGCACGCATATTTAGCTATTCGTTCAACATATTTGATACTTTCAGTTTCTGACCAATTTTGACCAACATAATTGAACGCCTCTTGAAACACTTTAGCAGCTAATTCATGATTGAGACTAGAAATCTTTTCGAGTTTAACCGAACGTGTCATGAAAAATTATAGCATCTCGTTACCGCTTATGTGCTATTGGAAAAATTCTTTCAGTACTTCCGCGTCCTTCAGCAATGTTCCCCGCATACTTCCATTATACAGCGCGACTGCAGGATGGTAGAGTGTAACAATCGAAATTTTCTCGCCATTATAGGCACCTTCAAACACTTTACCATGAATTTGGCTGATTGATTTCAGCTCAGCTTCAAGACCAAGTTTTGGAAGTAAATAGCCCATGGAGTAGCGCCCAAGGGTCACAAGACACGAAGGGCGCAAAATCTCGACTTGCTTGTCGAGTAATTTGGCATAGTATTCGATTTCTGCAGGCACAGGATCACGGTTTTCCGGCGGGCGATCCTTCACCAAATTGGTTATGTAGACATCCGTACGGGCCAAACCAATATGCTCCAACAAAACATCAAGAAATTTGCCTGCAGCACCACAAAACGGGCGTCCTTGCTTTGCTTCGTTTTCGCCCGGAGCTTCGCCCACAAACATTATCTTGGTCTTGTGACTACCTTCTCCAATTACAGGATGAAAACCATTCGCTTTTCGATATTCGTACAGTGGCGCAGTGGTGTCTGCAACAAGTCCATCGCGGAGTGCTCGCAATCGATTATCCCTAATTTCCAGCGCTTCTTTAGATATATCTTGCAGGACAGTGCTCATTCTCGGTTAATAATCTAAAGGATTTCCAAATAAATAGAGGTATTTTTCGCACAAAGCACAAACTCGGGCAGGTGCAGTTGCTGTCTGAGTAGTCTTCTTGTTAAATGAAGCAAAGAACCCCCCAAACAACGAGGTATGCGTACCAATCTTCACCACTTTATAATCGGAAGATACGCCCGCAACATTGGAAATATCTGCAAGTACCTCTTCGCGAGATCCAATCACATCAATTAGTCCAAGCCTTTTTGCCTCTGCAGCACCATAAATCAAAGCGCGGACTTCATCTCTGATTGACGTTGTTGAAATCTTTCGGTTTTTTGCGACATGGTCTATGAACACCGTATATTCATTATCGATTCCTTTCTGCAACACTGCTAATTCTTCTTCCGAAATTTTCTTGGTTGGGTTCCCTAAATCTTTGTATTTACCACCGGTGATATACGAAATTGAGATGCCATTTTCAGTACCAACACCACCGAGTGTCACTAACTTGTCATAATATTCAAACGGGCCCATTAATACACCAATACTTCCCGTCAAACTGCCTTGTTCCGCATAGATTTTGTCAGTTGCAGCAGCAGCCCAATAGGCCCCGGAGGCTGCCATATCCTCGACATATGCGTAAACAGGCTTCTTAGTATGCTCTCGATAATACGAAATTCCCTCAGCTATAGCGCGTGAACCTACAACCGTTCCACCTGGCGAATTAATGAAAAACACAATTCCCTTTATCGTCGAATCCGACGCTGTTTCCATCAATTGATCTTTTATTCGGTACCCAAACACATATTGCCCAACCAACAAGGAGGAAACAATATCATCTGAGTAATCTTGCGATGAGGTGAGTATTGGTTGATCGATATAGACCGCAAGAATTTTGTTCTCACTTTCCTTGTTCCCCATCACATAGGTATAAGTAACCCCATCTGCACCTTTTTCGGTAATATTTCCCGAAGAATCCGTCAAAAGTAGCAGAGCAATGGGCAACACGCCACATACGCCACAAATCAAGAAGAATACCGTTAGTGTAAGCCAAAAGGTTCGCCATCCCGATTTCTTTGCTGGAGCTTGCACATAAACGACTTCTGGAGACATTGGTTTTGATTCATCATTCATAAATAAATACTACCACAACTAACTACTAACTATTAGCTCTTAGCCCTTAACTTGTAGCTAGCAGTTAGTAGTTAGTAGCTAACAGTTAGTCTTCTCCCACTCTGCAATATTCGCACTTATCTTCCGGTCCATGAACTCTTGGAAACTCTAGGCTTTGGATTTTATTCCAGGTTGTAATAATCAATTCTTTCATGTCCTCAACATCTTCTCGTTGATATTCAACAATTCGCTCGATAAACTGCTCACGTTCAGGATCAACAAAATACAGGGAACCTTGCACAACTTCGGCGACATTACTGGTAATCCACCAATCAAGGTCTGCAACCACTTTATAGAAAAGTAGCTGGTTAAAATATCGCTGGGCTTTTGCTTTTTCATAATTGTATTTGTCAAATACAGCAGACGGATGAAGCTTGCCAAACGCCCCTGGGCCTAGAGCTTTTCCCGTTTTATAATCAACAACTTTTAGAGATTTCTTCGCGGTGTCAATATAGTCGATGCGGTCAACACGACCTTTTATTCGAGCTCCAGACAATACACCAACTAATTTGTGCTCAGTTTTTACGGGAACGGGGAACTTCCCTTTGAATTCATCGTAATATAAAGCAAGATTCTTTTTGCCCTTTTCAAAAAGTTTTTCACGCTGAGAGGTGCGAAGTGGATAGGTTTTAAGTTTCTTGCCAAAGACTTCGATAAATTCGGTTTGCGTGAGCGGTGCCAACGATACTTTCACAGATTTATAGAGCTTTTCTAGAGCATCGTGGTAGGCATTTCCATAGGCGAGTGGGGCAGTAATAGCCGATGGTATGCGCAACAAGTTGCCCAGCAGAAAGCGCATTGGACATTCTAAGTAATTGTTTAACCCCGTAGGATGCAAGTCAAAGCGCGACACGATACTTCGTATAACGTCGCGCTCATCTACTGAATTAATATACACAGTATTGAACGGACGTGCTGCAAGCAACTCAGCGACATGTTCTTGTACCAGTTTCGTGTACTTTTCGACTTTCAATCTCATCAGTTGCGCTTTTGGAAGTTCGTCGATAAATTGGGACCGCTGCACATCTTTGTCGCGCCCAAACACAGAAGCATAGGTGGCTGCATAACTAAGGTATACTCTTTTCTTAGCCCTGGTTATGGCAACATATAACAAACGTCGATCTTCCTCTAGCGTATCCAGTTCTGCAGTTTCTGCCGTAAGCGAGGAAGGCAATTCCAAATTCTTTCTGACTTTCCGATGATCCCATTTAGTACTATACAACTGAGGTATAAATACATAATTAAACTCTAGCCCTTTTGAAGAGTGCGCAGTCATTATTTGCACGCCTTTCTCTTGCACACCAAGGTCCTTCTCTTTTATGGGCAGATTGAATTGATTCATTAAGTCTACCGCTTCTAGGAAATCTGCCATAGCCATATCGGGTTCGCTCACGTTAAGCGCCTTTACTTCAGCAAAGAACGAGTTAAGTGCATTCAAATGCTTAATCTTATGCTTATCTCCCAGTACATGGTCTAAAAGCCCACTTTCATGCATCAAAATTTCGAGCATTTTGACCAACGGTTCGCGATATGATGTTGAGTACCACGTAACCACTTTATCGAAGAATTCAAGCAATTTTGCTTTTCCCCCCACAGAAATGCCTAACACACTAATATCCACTTCTTTAGTGTTTCCTGCAATGTATTCCCACAACGTATCGATTCTTCGCTCTGGGTAAGCCCTCCCCAGCTTAAGCAAATCCAGCTTTGGCACACCAAGATAGGTGAAGTGCAGTATCCTCACCAAAAGCAAATCGTTTATTTCATTAGTGCCAATAAGCGTTACCAACCTCACCAAATCCAGCAATTGTTTGACGCACATATCATCTAACGCATTGTCACCAGCTTTCCGCACATAAGGAATTCGCTTTCGTTGCAACATATCGACTATTGCGTCCATGTCGGCATTATTTCTGACCAGAATGGCAATATCTTCAAACTTCTTTTTCTTTTGTCCTGCGGTTAGCGAAAGAATTTTATCTGCGATAAATAAGTTTTCTGCTTCACCGCGATGGAATTTTGCTGTCCTTAATCTCTTTGCCTTGTTCGTAGTATTTGACGTTAGCGCCTTGTTGATTGTTCCCAATACTTTCTCTAGCGAATTGGTGTTGTTACGAATAAACTCACGCGAAGCGTCCAACACTCGTTGCTGTGAACGATAATTTTCGGTTAACGTAATTACCGTGGCTTTGGGGTATTTCCCTAAATAATCAACTATGTTTTTTACCGACGCGCCTTGAAAGCGGAAAATCGCCTGGTCATCGTCACCAACAACAAAGATATTGGCTTCTTCTCCCCAATATTCCGCAAGGGTGAAGAGCAGAGTATTTTGCGCATCGTTAGTGTCTTGGTACTCGTCCATCAATAAATATTGGTACTTTTCTTGCAGCGTTGCGCGAAGCTCCGCATTTTTTTGCAACGCTTCCAACACTACCAAGATCATATCTTCATAGTCATAACGTTTTTTCTCGGTTAGCATTACCTGATAATGGTCGTAAAACACCAATACCTCTTTATATTTTGCAATTCTTTTCACCTGATCTTCGTATTCCTGTCGTACTTTCTTCCCTTTATCAGGACCTCTGGTTACATACTTCTCCATACCCGCAAGTGCGTCGGTTTCTCGCTGTATCGCGGTTTCAAGACGAAATGGCGTTATATATTCACGTTTCATGGTTGAAATAAGCGAAAGCAAATCTGGAATGTATAAATCTTTCGCATTAACAGGAGAAAGATGTTGATATGCGGCATGTTCTAAAATTCGCTGCGTAAATTTGATTCTTTCAATGTCATTTAAGGCAGTGAAACCCTGCATTGCTGTAAAGTATTCGCTAAATTCTTGAATAACTGCATTGCAAAAGCCGTGAATAGTAGTGATTTCTACATTAAATGCAGTTGCACCAATCAGCTCGTACAGTTTCTTCCGCATTGCATACACGCCCGCCTCAGTGAATGTCATCGCTAAAATCGAATCGGGTTTGGTGTCGGTGGAAGAGAGTATATGAGCAATTCTGTAGGTAAGTACAGTGGTTTTTCCAGTACCAGGACCAGCAACAATAAGTACCGGCCCATCCAAAGTTTCTACCGCTTCGCGTTGCGCCGCATTCAAAGAGGAAAGATCAACCATCGTGTATTGTAACCTGCCA
>PFQB01000129.1 GCA_002793355.1 Candidatus Dojkabacteria bacterium CG_4_10_14_0_2_um_filter_Dojkabacteria_WS6_41_15 | reverse complement strand
GACATGGGCACAAAAATCAAAGTTGACCCAGAATACGGGACGTATATGGGGAGAGTGACGGAATAAGGGGCGAAAGCAGTAAAGCACGAAAGCAATAAAGCACAAGAGCACTAAAGCAATAAAGCACAAGAGCACTAAAGCTCTAAAGGTTAAAGCGTAAAGGATAAATGGCGAAAGGAGAAGAGCAGTAAAGCAAGAAAGCACCAAAAAATTATTCCTCAATTGAAACCATTATTCCGTGATCTCTGAACATAACTGCATAATGTAATTTTTTTAGATCGTCACCACTAATCCCAAAGTAGTTTTCTGCGGCTACAAGTATTTGACCATATAACAATAAAATTGCAGGATCATGTGGGCCAGCAATTTGTTTGATTTCTCTATCGACCGACTGCATGGCGCTTACGTATCCCAAATCTAGCGAGCGAAATTTATCAAATTCCTTCAAAATCCGTTGAACAGCCGCTTCACGTGTTATTGTAGACACTCCCAACACCCGTTCAATCCGAAATACACGTTGAATAGCTCCCCCTAACACTTTACCCAAAGGTGAATGTGCAAAATCAAGTAATTGTCGTTGAATTGGGGTTATATCTTCTGGAATTTCTACAAACTCTTTTTCGCCAAAAATAGCAGCTACGTAATGTTCTGACGCTACAGACTTAAATCGATTTCGAGCTATACCCAGATGCCCCTTGAATGATCGCAGATTCTCGGCAATCTCAACAGAAGTCGCCTGACTAAATACAACCCCATTGGCGCCCTTACCATTGCGTTCTATATCGAATAATTCACTTGCTAATTTGGTTATCGGATTTCTCGAACTTTGGGTTCCACCTCTGGCTAACCAATCAATTGCTACAGCACCGACTGTAGTCAATCGCGCTACCAGGTCAATTGCGCTTCGCTGTCCTTCGCTTGGGTATTTATCATACAATTGGTGGCGAATCTGATCACCACTTCCCACGAATACAGGAGTTTCTCGAGTTGTTTCTAACAGAATCGGCGTCATATCCTATATTATATCATTTGTGCATGCATCGCTCAATATATTGGGAATCTTTGAATTGAAACCCAAAGTAACAAAGCGCTAAATGGAATCTTTTACCGCCTTTCTTTGTAACCGCTTGGCTTCAATCGTATCATGAAGAAGTTTGTAGTGTTCTATTAGAAGTGCTTCCATCGCGTGTTTATCATCAATGAAATCTCTTTGCAGATACTCCGGTACGCCTTTATAATACTTGATCTTTGTATAGAGCAGTATTGCCTGATACTTGGTTGCTGCAAGCCGATTTACTAGCGGATCGCCCGGTCTTAACCCAGTAGTTAGCACAAACAATTCCGCCAGAGAATCTTTTAACTCAAGCCCCTCGGTCGAGAAATAGTGTGAAGATAAAAACTGATCTTTCCCAGGATCGACAACTTCTCTCACTTTCTGAGTTAGTTTATCGTGTTTTTGCCACCAACGAACTTCAGCGAAAGCTGCACTACTTACGGGAATCCAATGACAGCCATCTTCTTCTAAACACTCGTAATAATTGATTGCTGCCATGTATTGCCCAACATCTTTCTTCTTGTGCGCTCGGAGTCCGTGTAAAATTGCTATAGATGCAGCTTCAGCATTCTGTTCAGAAATTCCATACAAAGACGATTGTTGACTTACGACTTCAGGAAAACTCACTTCGTTGGGTCGCAACCATAGTTGCGCTTCAGTGCGAGCAATATGAGAAATAACTTTTTCTCGTGATTCTACATCTCGTGGCGACATTCAACAGTATATAATACTTCAATGAACAAGACATCCTTCTTTCAGAGCTTATTGGCCAACCAACAGGCAAAAGAGCACTACCTGCTTAAGCTCAAAATAATCTCGTTAATTCGCCAGTTTTTCACCGAAAAAGGTCTACTCGAGGTAGAAGCACCGATTTTAAACGATACGTTGATCCCAGAATCTTACCTTGATGTCTTCGAGACCGAAGAGCGCAGGGTAGGGCTTGAGGGCAAAATTGCCTCAAAGAAATACTTAATGACGTCGCCCGAGTCTTTCCAGAAGAAGTTGCTTTCTGTAGGGTTTGGCAGCAATTTTGCCCTTACCAGAAGCTTTCGAAACGGCGAGCCCTTGTCAGGCAAGCATCTTAGTGAATTTTCTATGCTGGAATGGTATGAAAAAGGCAGCAATTACCTCGATGTCATGAACACTACTGAGCAGTTGTTTTCCTTTATTGTGCGAAATCTGGACAAAGCAGACGAGAGAATTACGTACAACGGAATCGAAATCAATTTGGCCGGTCCATGGCAACGATCCAGCGTCAACGAACTATTCAAGGAATATCTATCGATAGATCTGGAGGAATCCTGGGACCAAGAGGCCCGTGGCTTTTCCGTGAAACAATTCGCGCAAATGCTCCAAAACAGGCCGGAATTGCACATAAAAGTAGAGCGGAGTACCACCTGGGAAGAGCTCTTTAATCAACTCTTCCTCACTTATATCGAAACAAGACTTCCCACCAACAAACCAGTCATTATTTATGATTATCCGCATGAGCTTTCACCACTCGCAAAGCCAAAGAGTGGGGTGGTTGTGCAAGGGAATGTTTGGGCAGAGCGCTTTGAAGTCATGATTGGAGGACTAGAAATTTGCGATACCTACACCGAAAATACCGATTCTAAACTTCAACGAGAAACTTTTAATAGAGAAATCGAAAAGATTGAGCAGGGTGGCGCGAAGACAAAATACGCCTATGATTGGGAATTTGTCGAAGCACTCGAGCACGGTTTACCTGCTTGCAGCGGAAACGCACTGGGAATTGATAGAGTAGTCATGCTATTCGGAAATTATCCGGAGATACTGACAATATAAATACTTATTTGCAACCTGTATAATGAGCGAATGAATTCGACAGAGTGCGTAGTCCATAAAGAATTAGGTTTCGACAACGAACTTTACCTCCAACTTCAAAAAGATGCCATTTTAGAACGCCTTTCTCACTTTCCCCAAGGGACCTTATACCTAGAAATAGGTGGTCATTTTCTAACCGACCCGCATGCGCAACGCGTACTCCCAGGCTTCGAGGTTAGTGTAAAACCGGAAATTATTAAAGCGCTAGGGATTCCTTTTGAAATTATTTTCTGCGCGAACGCCCAAGATATCGCAAAGAACAGAATGCTTTCGAATCGTAATGGCACATACGTTGAGACCGTTGTCGCACTCATCCGCGAATACCAAGCAACATTTCATGTACCAATAGCAGTAGCAATTAATTTAGTGGAAAAAATAACACCGCAAATAACGACTTTTCGTAGTCAACTGGCTTACCAGAACATCCCCACTTATCTGCGCTACGTTATCAACGGATATCCAGAACCTTCGCTAGTGGTTTCAGAACAGGGATATGGCAAGGATGAATATATTCCAACAGAATCGCAATTAGTGTTGGTTATAGGTCCAGCTTCGAACAGCGGGAAATTATCCACTTGTTTAGGGCAGATTTACCACGATATTACGCAGGGCAAAGACTCTGGCTATGCAAAACTTGAACTCTTTCCCATCTGGAATTATCCGTTAAAACATCCGGTGAATCTAGCCTACGAAGCTGCAACAGCAGACATCGGTGATTACAATCTTGTCGATCCGTTACATTTTCAAGCTCATCACGTTGAGGCTATAAACTACAACCGCGACGTTGAAGCTTTTCCAATTATTTCCAAGTTATTAGGTAAAATGGTCGCTGCAACAAATTACTTGCACACCTACAAATCACCAACAGATATGGGCATAAATAGAGCTGGCTTTGCTATAACGGATAGCAACATTGTAGCTCAGGCCTCGTATGAAGAAATTCTCCGAAGAATCGATTGGTTTGACCAACAAGTACAAGAGGGTAGAGGAAAAGAAAAATGGGTAAAGAGATGTAAGGAATTAGCGCAAGAAGCCCAAAAGTACCTTGCAAATCCTTCTATTTAGTTTCTCCTCGCTGATTTTGCTATACTTATCTATGTTGACCTATCTACGGAATTTCTTTTTGGGAATAATTCTGGCTTGTGGCGGACTGATACCTGGTGTAGGACTGCAAACGACTGCAATCATTGTTGGTTTATATGATGAACTACTCAATTTTTTCTTCCAAATTTCTGAATTCTTTAAAACCTTCGGGCAATACATTATGGGAAAAGCTTCAAAAGTCGACATCAATACCGCTTTCACCTCGATCGACGGGAAGTTAGGACTTCCTATCATACTGGGCACGGCCTTGACCTTGTTGGCGTTCACACAATTTATCGGCGGACTTTTTGACAGATTTCCGACACAGATTTCAGCAATTTCCTTCGGGATTGTTCTAGCCTGTATTCTGGTCCCCTATAAAGAGCTGTCGCAAAGAACTTGGCGCGAATTTGTACTGTTTTTGGCTACTTTCGTGGCATTTCTTACCTTGTTTAGCATTTCTCCAATTGAAGGCACAATAGAACCGTCTTTACTGCTTTTTCTTGCGGGTGGTTTCTTAGCCTCGTTCGTCTGTCTATTACCAGGGATTTCCGTTTCAACCGTATTCTCGTATTTGGGCGTTGGCGCTGCAATGACTTCAGTTGTTGCAATAATGATCGCGGGTACTCCGACACTTTTTGCCTTCCTGGCTTTGCTACTTTTCTTAATAGGTTTTCTGGTCGGAATCACGATTAGCATTCGGTTAGTAACCTACCTAATAAAAAGATACCAATCCTTATTTCTCGCATTTCTTATCGGGTTAATGGCTGCTTCCCTTCGAATTCTCTGGCCTTTTGTGCTTACTTCAACTGCAGAAAAAATACTTCCCTGGCAGGAATCCTTGCCCCAGTTTACACAACAGCTAATTTTGATTACAATTGCCTTCGTTCTAGTTTCTATGGTTAGAAAAGTTGCCGAGAATAAAGGCATGCTCGCTTCTAGCTTTGGACCAAAAGAAAGAACCGTTATTAACTAGATGTTAGATACTAGATACTAACTGATAGCTAATAGCGAGAGTTATGAGTAAAAATCTAACAACTAGTATCTAGCAACTAATATCTAACAACTAATCAATAT
>PFQB01000037.1 GCA_002793355.1 Candidatus Dojkabacteria bacterium CG_4_10_14_0_2_um_filter_Dojkabacteria_WS6_41_15 | reverse complement strand
CATCAATTTGAGTTATCAATGTCGGCAAAACAACATTCGCTCCGTTTACGCCTTTCTTACTCGCAATTTTTACAACCTCAACGCAGTCAGCCAAAATTTTATATCGTTTTTTCAGTAAAGGTTTATTTTTCCAATCGTCCACCATTCCCTCTAAGTTCTGCCAATTTTTTGCTTCGAAATATTTGACAAACAGGCTATTGACGGCTTTATCTTGCCTGCCCTTCTTTTTATCAGGTTTCACTACTTCAAAAATAAAAGGCATTGGGAAGCTCGGCGTGATGAACCATTTGTATTTTTGTAAAACTCCAACGGCTTTTTGTTCGGCGATATTATATGTCTTCTGAAAATTCGCCCAATAGTTTGAAAAACTATCAAATACTCTTTTGTTTTGCTCCGTCCATTTTTGCCAAAAGTCAATCTGCGGACGTAATGACTCGGCGATAATTTTGGCGGTTGCTTGATATTGTTCGATTGCTGGTTTTATAGATTCAAAAAGCCGTCTTTGTGTATCGCTAACTTGCTTGGCTACTTCTGCCAAACCTTGCATTGACTCTTGAATATAAGAAGTGCCGTCAATAGCCTGCTGAATTACTGAAGCATAATTTTTACTGAAAGCAGTCAAGGTTTCTTGTGCCGACTTAATGATCGGCTCAAAAGTTTTTCTCAATTCCTCAATGTGGTTTTCGTGTCCAACAACCAATGCTTGCCTAAAATCTTTAAAATAATCGCCAGTACTCTGAAAATATTTGAAAGTATGATTTTCGTTTTTAACAAATGCCTTTGCTAATGCTTCAAGCTCTATATCTGATATTTTCTGAAAATCGCCAAAGCTTATTTCTGGCTTTACGAATTGATGAAACAATATCTTAGCAACAAAATCTTTGTCTTTTAGAGCTTCCTGTAATATTTTGGCAAATTCTATTGTGTCGCCATAAGAAACATACTTTAGTTCAATATCGCCTAAAGTATCGGATTTTGTTTTTGCGTTGTGGCTATTCAACACTAAAACGACTCCTTTATTTTTCAATTGTTCTGATTTCTTCGGCGGTAAATCCATAAAGTTTATAAATTGCCTCGTCAATTTCGCGGTCAAGTTTTTCGATTTCTAATTTCAACGAATTATGTTTGTCGGTATTGGCAGAAGTTGCTTGAAGTTCTTTTTGAAGTTCGAGCATTGTTTGCGCTTTCTTAGCGATTTTTTCTTGTTCGGCTGGAGTTGCGTAATAAATAGGCAGATTTCTAATAGCTTCTGGATAAACGTGTAAATTACTGCTCAAAATTTTCTTGAAATAAAAATTTAGTAGCTTAGAATTTATAATACCAAGTAAATATTTCAGCTGTAGTTTTCTAGAATTATCTGCTTGCTTCATGCTTGGATCAGTATCTCTTTGACCCGCCGATTGTATTAAATACCAAGGAACACAAAGACTCACCGTGTCATTAGTATAATTTTTATCGCTATCTAATACGGCAAGTAATCCCTCTTTGGTAGATATGTTTCGAACGATTATTTTTTCATTTTCAAAAAGTTCTGGGAATTTGGGACGGTGCATTTGTTTTGGTAAATAATCAAGATATATTCCACGCCAACTCATTCTATATCGCCCGACATCTTTGCCTTCCAAATACTGTTTTTGTGTAGTTTTATCTTTTGAGTTGGAAATTAATCTATCTTTAGACGCGCCTGTCTTGCTGTCATGAGGCACCGATCCAATGACAACATAACAAATATCCCGCATTTTAATACTCGTTCCATTCACTTTTTCTATGATTGAGATTACTTGATCGTTCAAGTCAGTTCTAATCATGCTTTGTGGCATTTCAATAAAAATGCTTTGGAGTATGCAGTTCCCACCATTTTTATTTTCCAATTCTGAAACATCTATTGGTTTCTTGATTAAAATTTTATGGTTACGCGTTGATTTATTTTTCCTTATCACCACAATACATGTTTGAACGCTAGCTTCTCTAAATACTTTAACATCTGAAAGGTCGACAATGTGCAAAATCTCAAACTCCTTCAAAATCCAAGCGCGTAATTCTTTTGCATAATTCTGATTCAAAAAAGACGACGGTATGATAAACGAAAAGTATCCGCCCTGTTTTAGCAGTTTTAACGCCTTTTCTACAAAAAGAATGTATAGATCAAACCGTCCGAATGTCTTTTCGTATTCCCCAGAATTTAAAAAATAATCTCGTTCTATCTTATCAACTTTTTCAGGCCGTACATAAGGCGGATTACCAATAATCACATCAAAACCGCCCTGCTCGAAAGCGTCTTTGAACTCGTCCTCAAAATTAAAAGCTCTTTGCTCGCGGAAATCAGAACCAAAATGTTTTTCCAATTTTTCAGCATTTCCCGAAACAAGCGAATTGCCGGAGCTTATATTGTGTTGAAGCGTTGGCAGTTTCGTTTTTTGCGACAAAACTTTGAGCAAAAGGTTTAATTGAGCGATTTCTACCGCTTGCGCGTCAAGATCAACGCCAAAAATATTTTCTTTCAGAATATCAAACTTGGTGAAAAGCGAAGTCTGCGGATTATGTTTTGTTAAAGTTTCTAAAATCTTATCGTAGGCGGCGGTAAGAAAAGAACCGGAACCGCAAGCGGGATCGAGAATTTTAATTTTTGCCAACTCTTTCGGCTTTGTCTTTTTCAAAACCTCGCCCAAAGTTTCCTTTATCAAATATTCAACAATATATTTCGGGGTGTAGTAAATTCCTTGCGATTTTCTTTTTGATTTCTGTTTCTCCTCGCTTTTACGCCCTTGAACATAACCTAAATACTGCTCATACATTCCGCCCAAAACATCGGCAGAAATAACGGAAAAATCATAGCGGTAGCCGTCTTTTGTTTCGTATAGACCTTTTATTACCTCGACAATTGTTTTGTCGCTTGCTTTCCATTCCTCGCAGTAATGCGGAGCAAAAAGTTTTGAATTGAAGCCGTCATCAAAGTCGCGAAAAACTTTTGCCAACTGTTTGTATGCGTTAGCTTTTCCGCTTCTTGAAATTCCAAGCAAAACATTCGGCTCAATCTTTCTATCTTCGGCGGTGCGAATAAAAATAAGACGATCAAGAATCCTTTGCACGCCCTCGTCTAATTCTTCGTCCGTTAGATTATTTTGTTTTTTTAAATCTTTGGTGAGTAAAATACGCCAAGACATCAAGTCCTCAAAAAGTTTTTCGCCGACCTGTTTCCTTAAGGTGAGCTTGCCCCACTTTTGGGCTTCTTTGTCTAATAGTTTTTGTTCAAAACTTTCTTTTGACAAAAGCCAGAGTTGGTCAAAACGGTTTATGAAATCTCGGCAATTAAGCTCAATAAAAAGATTTTGCGAAATACTTTTTGGCGGAATTTCGGCATTGAAAATTTTAATGCTTTCAAAATCCGTTAAAATCGCCCAAGTAACGCTTTTGTTCCAGCTGTAATTGATTGCTTGTTCCGCCCATTTCCATTCGTCCAAATTAACCTTCATCGCTTTGGCTTCCAAAAATAACGCAGGAATGCCATTGAAACGGAAAGCCAAGTCAACCCTACCGCCGGAAATATTTTCTTCCGTGGTAACTTCGTTGTCGGTCGTTAGATTTCTCATGTCCCAGCCAAGAAATTCAAAAAGCGGTTCAATAAACTCGTTGCGAGTTTGTGCCTCGTTGTAGGTTTTTATCTTTCCTGTTTCCGCTATTCGCTGATATTTTTCAACGAGCTTTTGAATTTGTTGTTTGGCTTCTTGTTTGGTCATAAAACTACCTATCAAATTCGGTATATTTGACCCCTGTTATGTTAAGAAATCTTGTAATTTCTTCGCCCAGCTTCTCAGTATATTTAGACAACTTATCTATGTTGTCTTGCAGATCATCGCGTATCTTTTTTGCGCGTTTGATAAATTCTTCCCGCTGTTCGTCTGATAACTTTGAAAAATTATTCTGAAGGTTAATTTGAGCATTCGCTGACTGTGCCGACAACTGTTTAAGAAAAAGTAAAACTTCAAAAATGGCATTTGCCATTTTGTTAAAGTGCTCATCGTTGCTCACTGCATCAAGAAAATCTTGCGAATAAACGAGTTGTAGCCAACTCTTATCAAAATTAACCGCTAGTTTATCTAAATAAGCACATTGAGTAAATAACGAAACTGCTTGTTCAATGGAACATATGTCATTATATTGTTTTATGGTTGCTTCAAGATTTTCTGCTTGATGTTTAAGATATGGAATAGTGATTAACCTCAATAATCCAAACGTCTTCTTAACCCGCTTGTATTCGGCCAGTTTCTTAAAGCTCTCTGCCGCGGCAAGCGTTATTCCCACACCAAGTAAAGTACCTACCAAAGTGCTTTTGAAATCGCTAAGATTGTCCGGCATGTAAAACCAACCAACAATGGCTGTTACTACGAGTAGTAGCGGTAGCCAGAAAAATTTAACATAGACTTTAATTTTTCTAATCCGGTCGTTGGTTTCTTGTTTGTTCATAAAAATTACTTTATTAAGTCATCAACGCTCATATCAAGCGTACGAGCAATTTTTGTAAGCGTTTTAATGGTTGGGTTTTTATTTACGCCCGATTCAAGACGTACTACGGTATTCAATGAAAGTTCGGCAAGTCGAGCCACCCTTTCAAGAGAGTAGCCCTTCTGTGCTCGCAGTTTTTTGAGGTTTGATCCGATTTTGTTATTTGATGACATTGCTTCGTTTGCCATATACCATTAAAAGGTACAAAATGAATGATACATCATGCTTGTTAGCCATTTTATGATAACGTATTTATCCCCGTTTGGCAAACTCAAAGGGAGTTCCTACATAATTGTGCGCACACGGGAGGGTGGGGCAAGCGAGCAACAAAACCGACTCTGAATTTTCAAAATGTCTGAATTGGTCGGAGTGGCGAGACTCGAACCCGCGACCACACGTACCCGAAACGTGTATTCTACCAACTGAACTACACTCCGATTATGCCCTCTCTCTCCAGTGGAAAGAGTCCCCCGCAACTTGTCTTCTATCACTTAACCTATACTCCGATGTTGCGATATTTCCTTTGCTCGCTATTATCTCGCAGATAACATAAAACCGCAAGATTACGATATGTATCAAGTCAAATGCGACAAAG